>CAYVZU010000143.1:8772-9464 GCA_964455935.1 uncultured Fibrobacterota bacterium | reverse complement strand
CGACAATGGCCCTGGCGCCCAAAAAATCCCCATCGTCGAATTTGAAGCGGGCATAGGCGACGGCGAGTTGGGCCGTAGGCGAAAGGCTCCATTGTTTTTCAAAGAGAAGCCGGACCTGCGCCCGGTTCCCCGCGGTCTGGGCCGCGTGGGCTTCCAGCGGAAGCCATTGGGCGGCGGCCCAGACCGGCGGCGGCCGGATGGTTCCGCGCAGTTTCGCGACAAGGTCCAATCGTCCCGCCGATACGCACGAGCCCGCCAGTTGCAAGGCCCGGACGTGAAAGGTCGAATCCTGGTCCATTCCGCCCAGTGCTTGTAAGGCGCGTTCCCAACGGCCGCGGCCCATACTCCAGAGAAACTGAAAGGCCGGACTGGGGTTCCATCCTCCGGTCGAGTTATCCAGAAGCAGGGAATCGGCGATCCGGAAATACGAACTGTCGCCCCTGCAGAAGTTGTCGAGATGAAGCAGTGCCCCGCCCAGATCGTTGGGTGATGCCTTGGCATATTCCGAGATCGCAATCACGGCCTTGGAAGCGTCCCAGGCGGCCTTGTATTGCAGGCCGGCTTCAAGCCAGAATCGGGATGCGCCGCGGTCGAGGATTGCGGCTGAGGCCAGGTAGTCGGCCGCGATTCCGGGCTGACCCATCCATTGCGGACTGTGGGCCTGCGAAATGTAAAATTCCTTATCGGCGGGG
>CAYVZU010000143.1:0-8762 GCA_964455935.1 uncultured Fibrobacterota bacterium | reverse complement strand
TTGGGCCAGGATCCGCGCGAGCAGCGAGTCGGTGGGGCAATTGGCGCCGGCAAGCCGGCTCAGCCGCCAGGCGCGCAGAATGGCCGCAGGCACATGCTGGCGTTCCGCGGGCCGCTTCATTTCCCAATGCAGGGCTTCGCAGCCCCGCTTCGATTCGCCCAGGGATCTTTGGATCGAATCCAGATAGCGAGTATCTTTGGTGCTGGACCACTTCCGTTCCAGGCTCGGCAATGCATGCTGCGATTGCACCGGGCCGGCTTCGCCCTGCGTGGCGATAACCAGAGCCAGAACCGTAAGCAGGGGATGCGCGGCCAATTCCAGCCGGTTCTTTCTTTTCATAAAGGTTAAAATCGCTGATTTCCCAAACAGTGGGGAAGTATTTTCTGCTCAATCGTATTTCAAGGAGGAGTAATGGAAAACGGTTCCCCCGATTTTGAAACCTTGCTAACGCGCTGCCGCGCGAACCTTCAACAGGGACAAGACCCGTTCGCGGGCCTTTCGGTTCAGGAGACCCAGGCGGTCCGGACCCGCTACGCGAGCTTTGCCGACGAAAAAGATCCTGCGGAGTTCGTGATCGCAAGCGAGGTGGTTCTGCGCTCGTTGCATACACCCAGGCCGTACCTGCATCTCATGGCCAGCAATCATGACCGGCCGCGCGAGCAGTGGGCCAGCTTCTGGGACCAACACTGCGGCGGGTTCTCGTGCGTCGCCAGCGCGATGGCCGGGAAGATGTCCTCGCACAACGACACCAATTACGTCCCCACCTCGCCCACAATGCCGGACCGCCGCAATTTCTATCTGCACGAGAAGGGGCAAAGCTGGCCCCTGTTTCCCGTCGCCGGTTATGAAGAGCGGGAATATTCCGGATTCGAATGCCGGCTTGGCCTTGACCGGTTTACCCTGGCGTGCGAGCGCAATGGCTTGGCGTCGCGGCTGACTGTGTGGGTGCATCCGGAATACCCGGTCGAGGTCTGGCGCGTGACGCTCGTCAACCGGTCCCGGACCCGCCGCGATCTTTCATGGTTTTCCCGACTGCGGATAAACCTGGACAGCTATCCTCCCTATTATTTCGACCCCCGGGTGGTCTGTGAAGGGCGCAAGGAGGAAACGGCCCTGATCTTCTTGAATCACGACAAGAACAACAAGCACCCGCGCTCCGCTTTCTTTGCGGCACAACCGGAGTTTTGCGCGTTCGACATGATGGGCGAGGCCTTCGACGGTTTCTCGCCGGTGGTTCCCATTCCCGCGGCCGTGCAGAAAGGCCGATGCGGCAACACCGCCGGGCTGCAGCCTCATACCGGTCTTGTCGCGGCAGTGCAGTTCAAAACGGGCCTGGAGCCGGGGCAAGAGAGCTCATGGGTCGCGGTCTTTGGGAAATGCCCGGAAGACGAAGCAGCCCGCCGTAATTATCTGGCGAGGATAAAGACGGAGGTGCTGGATCAGGAGCAGGCCGCATTGGCCGGCCTGGAACGGATCTGGAATCGAAAAATCCTGTCGAACGCAATCCACACCCCCGATTGGGACCTGAACAGATATTTCAATGTCTGGTCGAAATACCAAAGCCGCAATCAGGCACGCTTCACGCGCGCGCTCGACAAGGTGGGCTATCGTGACGTGGTACAGGATCTTTACGCCGTTTGTGATTTCGAACCATCGTATGTCCGCCAGCAGCTGGCCTCCGCACTGCAATACCAGTTTGCCGACGGCCGGGCCATCCGCGGTTTCGAAAAATTCAAGGGCGGCGGACACGATTTGCGCATGTATCACGATTCCCCCAGTTGGATCCCCGATACGTTGACTCGCTACATCAAAGAAACCGGCGACTTCGCCTTTCTCGACGAACGCCTTCCCTATCTGGACCCCGCGACCCTTCAGCCCAGCCTGACGGACTCGGGAACGGTATACGAACATGCCTGCCGGGGCATCCGAACCCTTTTCGATAACACCGGATATCACGGGCTGTGCGCCATTGGCTATGGCGATTGGAACGACGCGATTTCCGCCATTGGCGGGCAGAAGGGTGTCAGTGTCTGGCTCTCCTGCGCCGGTGTTTACGCGGCCGGGCTCATGGCGGAACTAGCCGATCGTTTGGGAAGAACCGAAGATCGGGACGCGTTTCGCCGGACGGCCGCGGACATGACCGCCCGCATCAACCAGCACGCCTGGGACGGCGCGTGGTACGTGTATGCCTTCAACGGCCAAGGTGTTCCGATTGGATCGGCCCGCAATGCCGAAGGCAAAATGCATCTCAACGTCAACACCTGGGCGCTGTTCAGCGGCGTGGCCGCCGCGGCCGGCCGCCAGGGCCAGGTTTGGAAGGCGCTGGAAAATCTGGCAACGCCGGTGGGACACATGCTTCTGCGGCCGCCCTACACGCTCCAAAGCCGCGCCGACGTGGGCCGGATCGCCGACCAGCTCCCCGGCATGTTCGAGAACGGAAGCATCTACACGCACGGCGAGGCATTTTATCTTTTCGCGCTGCTGTGCGCGGGGCAGACGGACCGCTGGTACAAAGAAATCTTCAAAACGCTTCCCTCAAACCTGGTTCCCGATATCGCCAGCGGGCCGCCCCACCAGCAATCGAACTTCGCGGTAGGACCGGACCATCCGCAATACGGGACCAACCTCTACAGCAATTTCACCGGATCATTGCCCTGGTATCGGCGCGGGATTGAGATGTCGATTGGGGTATTGGCGGACTATGACGGGCTTCGCATCTGCCCGAAGCCGCCCTCCGCGTGGGAACGATACAGTGTTAAACGCACCTTCCGGGGCCGGCGTTTCATTCTGGACTTCCGCAAGGGCGCGGAACCCCGGATTTCTCTGAATGGCAACACGATCGGCGATCGCATTTCCGTGGATGGCCTCGATGCGGCCGCGGAACACAGGGTCGAGGTGGTCTATGTTGCGGGGAAGGGCAAGAATTGATAATTATGAATCGTCAATGATGAATTGAAAAGGACCACACCGGAAACCGCAGAATGAATAATCCGATCAGCGTCCCCATTCATAATTTCCCATTCGTAATTAAAATCCCTGTAACTGCTCAGCCCCCTCACCCTACCCTCTCCCTCGGAGGGGCGAGGGTTTTTTTCCTCTCCCTTAGAAGGGAGAGGACTAAGGTGAGGGTGGCGGAAGTACGGAGTAGTTATAAGTTCACCATTTCACGCCAGAATCGAATTCACCATATCCGCTACGACTTGTGCAATCGCCGGTGAGGCGGTAAGACCCGGCGATTCGATTCCGATCAAATTGATCCAGCCGGGCAAGCCCAGAGCGGTTTCGTGCTGAATCACAAAATCGGCGAAAGGCTGTCCGGGCCCTTGCAGTTTGGGTCGGATGCCGGCGGTGTCGGGCAATAGGTCGTCCGGTTCAAGAAAGGGCAGGAAGCCCTTGACCGAATCGTAGAATTCGACCCCGTGCGCCGGGTCCACACTGTAGTCGAGGGAACCCAAATAAAACGCATTGGGGCCCAGCTTGAGGCGGCCGCCCAGGTCCTTGGTCGCGTGGATGCCCAATCCGGTCAACTCGTGCAACGGAGACGGATAGACCAGGCGGCCCACCAATTTACCCTTGGACGGATTTACGCTGAAATACTCGCCTTTGCAGTAATGGAGCCGGTATGAATAGCGTTCCGCGTTGCGACCCGCCATGGCCGCCACGTGGTGCGCATGCAGTCCCGCCGCGTTCACCACAATCCGGGTCTGCAGTTTGCACGGGCCCTGGCTGTCTCGGATTTCAAGACGATAGCCGTCGCTCACTCTGTCCACAGCCAGCACACGACAGCCATAAACAATCGAGACGCCGTTAGCCTCGGCGGCGGATTCGTAGAATTGCATAAGGCCATGGGAGTCGATGATCCCCGTGGAGGGCGAGAAAAGACCGGCCGTTGCCCGAACGTGGGGCTCGAGCTGCAAAACCTCCTGCGCCGTCAGAAGCGCAAGCCCCCTGGCGCCATTGGCTTCGGCTTTGGCTTTGAGCTCCGCGAGCGAGGAGACCTCGTTGTCATCGACCGCCACGATCAACTTTCCAATCCGGGCATGGGGGATCTTGTGCTCCGCGCAAAGGGCATAAAGCATCTCGGCGCCCTCGACACAAAGCTTCGCCTTCAGGGACCCGGCGGGGTAGTAGATCCCCGCATGGATCACCTCGCTGTTGCGGCTGCTGGTTTCCTTTCCAAACGACTCATGCTGCTCCAGCAGGAAAACATCCCGCCCGGCACAACCGACCTGCCGTGCAATGGCCAACCCGACCACGCCGGCGCCAATGATGGTTATATCCGCGTCCATTGTCGCACTCTCCCGTGAGCCGGCGGGAAAAAAATATCCCGCCGCGAGATCCAAATTTTTCGGATGTTTTGTACCTGCCATCCAATGCCGGGGGGCACTACGCCGGCAGGCAATGGAAATCTGGCGGAATGGACAATCGAAAGCAAGAGGCGAGCTTAACCCGACCTATTCACAAACATTTCTACTGCGGCCCACGATTGCCTATCATCTCCGGCCGTCCTCGGCCCGTGCATCCTCAACGTACTTTTCAAGTACGCTTCCGGTTGCCCGGTCCTGCGGTTGGCCGTATCTGACAGACACTTGTGACCCTCGTGTACGAAAGTTTATGAATAGATCGGGTTAGGCCCTACCGGATCAGGGCCAGCATATCGCGCACCGCCCGATCCATACCCACAAGGCAGGCCCGGGCGACAATGGAGTAGCCGATGTTGAGCTCCTCGATGTGATCCAGGCGGGCGATTCCCATAACATTGCTGTAATCGAGGCCATGACCGGCATTGACGCGAAGACCCAGCTTGTGCGAGGCAATGACGGAATCGGTCAAGCGATAGATCTCCTCGGACCGGCTGTCGCCGGTGGCATTGGCGTAGAGTCCGGTGTGAATCTCGACCGTGCTGGCGCCGGTGCGTTTGGCGGCCTTGATCTGTTTGAGGTCCGGGTCGATGAAGAGGCTCACCCGCACGTTGTTGCGCTGCAGCGTCTCGACAACGCTTGAAATTTCGCGTTCCGAAGCCACAATGTCCAGCCCCCCCTCGGTGGTCAACTCGGCCCGCTTCTCCGGCACCAATGTGGCCATATAGGGCAGTACATCCACCGCGAACTGCACCATCTCCGCCGTGGGCGCCATTTCCAGATTCAGATGGGTCTTGACGGTCTTCTTCAGGATGCGCACATCCCGATCCTGAACATGACGCCGGTCCTCGCGCAAATGGCAGGTGATGCCGTTGGCCCCGGCCAGCTCGGCCAATACCGCGGCCTCCACGGGATCGGGACTTTGTCCCTTGCGCGTTTCACGGACCGTGGCAATGTGATCGATGTTCACGCCCAGTGTGGCCATAGGCACTCCTATTGTTGTCGCGGAAATATCAGCGCCGAAGGGAGGCAAAATTCCATGCCGTTGACCTCCAGCTCCGGAATCAGTTTGTGGATCGTTGCCAGCATCGGTTCCGAAACGCGGCCGGCGGCAATCGCCTTTCCGGTCTTGCCGGCCGCCACAATCAATCTGCGCATTTGGACCTCGGATGTATCGGCGTTCCTGCTGAGCCTTTCACGACAGGCCAGGTAATGGACCCCGGCCGCGGCCGCCGCCCCGGAGGCCAACGAATTGCGCATGGGCTTCAGCTCAAGAAAATATGTCTTCCGCTTCCGGATTTCTTCAAGCACAATGGTCGTCATGCGCTCGTCCCCCAGAACGACCGAATTTTCGGGGGGGACGACCCCGGCCACCGGGCAGGCGGGCGAACGCAGGAAACCAAGGCTCTTGCGCACTTCAGGGGCCGGGCTTTGAAGGAGAATCGGCGCGGGCCCGCCGGGTTGCGAACGGACGGGTTCCAGTGGAAGCTGGACCAGGAGTTCGCCGCGGTTCTGCAAAAGCAAGCAGGCCTTGGAAAGGAACGCGGGCGGGACAACATATCCAAAGCTGGGCGAAATGCGCACGAATTCCTCAACCAGCCACGGCTCGGCTGTTTCCAGGCCTTCAAGAACAAGGACCAGCGCAAACCGCCGCAGCGGATCGCCATAGCCAAGCACAATCAGCCAATCGCGATTCTCTTCGCGGAAGCGGACCTCGATGCACCGGGAAGGGCCGCGGCCCTTTTCCAGTACATCAACGGGGCTCAGCGGCTGGAGCGCGCTCCAGAGCCGGAAGGCAAAATCGACCAGGGGAATGTTGCGCGGCACCTTCACCCGCTCGACCGTGCGGTCCTGCGTCCGGGTTGTCCGGATGGAGGAAGGGCCGATTCCGGATTGCCGGTAGAGTTCCTGGCGCCGGAGCAGCGGCGAACGCAGGCCTTCCCCGGCCTGCGCAGGCTTGTCCGCCCCGGAACACAATGCTGCGGCAAACAGCATCAGCCAAACCAAAAGCCATAGTCGGAAGCAGGATTTTTGCATTGTGATTGAAAAAGAATAAGTCATGGCATCACGGTATAGCAACGCCCGCTACCGGGCTGCGGGTTGATGCGTTGATGTGTTGATGAATGGATGCGGCGGATGCACTGCGACGCATATTCTTTTGGCTTGGCCCATTCCACCTACGCATTCACCTGACCTGTACCCCGACTCACTTCTTTCGACTTACAACACTCCCGATTCTCCCCCTATCCTTCCTCATGCCATTCGCCAATAAGCCAAAGGTTTGTATCCGCGGGGTTTTTGTAAAGGCCAAATTTCTGCCGGGAAGTCCCCAGTTCCCACCTCCGGCCTTGGGTGGTAAGGATCAGCCGTGGGTTGTCGATCGTGACGTAAATCCCCTTTCGGTCTCCGGTCGCGGGATCTCTCCAAGGCTGCCACTGTGTTGAATCGGGACAGAGCAATAAAAGCTGAATGTAGTCGGCCACCGCGAAGATCCGCTTATGGTTTTCCTCTTCCCAATCACGTCCCCAGTACATTTCGAGAATGGAATCGGAGTCCAGATCGGCGGCCCTCAGCCGTTCTCGTGTTCCCAACTCCTGCGGAACAAAATCAGGACTTACCGCGAACTTAAAGTCTTGGGCCAACAGGGACATGAAATCGTCCAGGCTCCGGTTGAAATAGGCGGTTTCCAGATTTCGAAACAGGTTCGGCGGACTGCTGTTGCTCAGGTCGAACCCGCCCGATGGAGGAAGACGCTGCGGCGGCGAAAATGGGTTCTGGCAACCAAGCGCCAGCAAAATCAGGATCATTTTCGCACAAAGGTTTCTTTTCAAGTAACCGCTCAGATCCCGGAAAGCAAGCCTCACCGCAGAGTCACAGAGCACACGGAGATTGTCACAGAGAAGGAGAGTTTGCACAGAAAGGCTTTGGCCCAGGAACCTCTTTCCTCTGTGAACTCCGTGCCTTTGTGGTGAGTAATTGCCTTTTTTCATAGTCCCGACCTGTGGCGAATCTTAAGCTGCCCCCACGTGGGGAAGGAATCCGCCTTCATGTCATGATCGTACCAGTGCCTGATCATCCATGCGCCGGTGGCTTTCCTCACCGCCATGAATTCGGCCCGGCCGGCATACTCGGTGACACCCATGGAATCCGCGGCGCTCAGCCGGTATTGCCGCGAAATCCAAACCGAGTCCTGCGATGGGTCCGGGTCCTTCACATTGGTGGTATCGAATTGAAGCACAAGGTCGCCAAAACGCGCCAGAATTGTCGCGGTAATCTGAATTTCCGTATCGCGATTCCACTCCCAAGCGCCGGCGGCGTCGGTGGGGTCGCTGTGGAAACGGAATTCAGGCATGAGGATATAATCCAGGCTCTGCGCCGGCAAAGGCTGATTATAAACGCTCTGCAGCACCCCCGGGGTTTCTTCCGGAGTCCAGGCTGTGGGCGGAGGATTCACGTTCAGCGGGGGCTCTGCCGTACGAGGTTCAAACGGCCAACAGCCGGTTCCGGCAAGGACCAATGCCAAAAACAGCAATCCGGTTCGGCGTTGGCCGTTTTCCAGGAAGAGCGCTCTCCCGATTGAGTTCAACATACCGGCTTATATCCTATACAGGTTTCCATGAAACCACAGAGAGAAATCCGAGTTGAGAAGGAGAACACGGAGGGAAATCTTTCTGGCGCGCACCGCGCCGGAAAAAATTTTCTCCTCTCCCTGTCATCTTCTCCGGTCTCAGTATTACTCTGTGGTTTCATAGTTCTTTCGAAAGGCGGGAGTCATTACTAAAAGCCCCCTTGGGCCGTGACGGAAGCATCCCAATATCCGCGATCCGCTCTTTCCTGAATAAATTGCGCGCGGGCCGACAGTGTCAAAAGCCCCTCGGGTCTAATGGCTCGCAGTGAATAGATCCGGCTGGCGAGAGCCGGAAAATTCACATAGCTTCGGGTGGAATTATCAAACGAGGTCCTGCGATTGATCACCATTCCAAAGCCGGGCCGCCACTGCAGGCCGCCCCAGAGAGTCCGGTTCCATTCCAGCAGCCAATCGTGCTTCTGCTGCTTGGAGCGCACCATGTAATAATCCAACGAGTCAAGCAGGCCCAAATCGGATTTCAAAAACCCGTAAGTGAAAATAGTCTGATTCACGGGATCGAGAAAGCAGGTGACCTGCGATGTGGACCGCAACTGTCGGCTCAGCGTGTTGCTGGAAGCGGCAAACGGGCTTCGCACATAAGCCGCGATGATCTCGAACACCTGGCGATGGTGGAAGAAGGACCCCAGTCCCCATGTGATGGTGGGCGACAAGGAATAAACTTCGTCAATCCGGCTATAGCCGGACCTCGACGCCACCAGATTTTGAGAGGTTTCCTCGGAATAGCGGCCCTGCATAAAAAGCGTGCAGGCCGA
>CAYVZU010000142.1:0-9530 GCA_964455935.1 uncultured Fibrobacterota bacterium | reverse complement strand
CCAGGGTATGAAATACACCCTTTTCTTAGTGTCCACCAAATCGGGGAAGGCTCACCACGGAGTCACAGAGCACAGAGAAAGGCAAGAGTCAGGATGAAGGCGAAAGAGAGCAAGTTTTCTGGTGCGCGTCAGCGCCAGAAAGCTTGCTCTCTTTCCTGTTTTCTTTTCTGGCCTCCGTGCTCTCTGTGTCTCCGTGGTGAATAGTTATTCACAGCGAACATAAAAATATAGCACCCATCAAGGCCGTTGGCTATTCGAAATGGCGCTGCTCGGCCTCCTTGCTAACCCCCCAGTTTTTTCGGATATTATTACAACTGCTCGGCATTCCCTCACCCTAGCCCTCTCCCACCAAGGGAAGAAGGGTTTTTTTTCCTCTCCTTTAATGGGAGAGGATTAAGGTGAGGGTGTTTGGTATGTGAGTGGTTGCCGTTCATTGGCAATTGCAAATGCCCGGGCGTAGCCCATATTGCGCCTTGGCCGGCGCATCCACCCTAGCGGCGGACGTATCGGCCATTCCGGGTGATATGCCGATTCCAATCGGCACGAGAAGCGGATAGGAATAAAAGCGGTTTATGAGCGATATTATCGAAAACTCCGCCGGCGAGCCGGGCCAAGACAAAAAGGGCATTACGGCCACTTTCTTTGCTTATCACAAAGAAGTGATCACCCGTATCAGCGGGCTTATCCAGCGGTCGGGGATCAAGGAAGTCCTTGATATTTCCGCGGCCAATCTGGCCAAGCGCGATGGAATCCGCTGCGACATGGCCATTGCCATTCTGGGGCGTCATGAGGATGTGCAGATCTATAAACATGACGTGGCCTTTCTCAAGCTTGTGCGCAAGGTCCCTGTGGTTGTGGCGCTCATTGGCGAGGGAGCCCAGAAACCTTCCAAGCCGGCCGAGGCCGTGGCCCTCGATGACGTGCTTGAGGTCATCACCGAGCCCGCAGCGGCCGTGGAGCAAGAGAGTATTGATACGCACCTGGCGGAACTGGCCGCGGATGAAATCATTCGCATGCCGGTGGATCCGGACGAATTCTCCAAGACGATCAAAACGCATATCGCATCCATCAAAATCGAGCAAAGCAAGGATATATCGCTCGCGGGCCGAGCCGCCCGGCAAAAGCCGTTGGGCGAGATCCTGGTGGAAGCCAATCTGATCACACCGCTGCAACTAAAGAAAGCGCTCGATTACCAGAAGGGGATGAACATCCGTCTGGGCGATGCCCTGGTCGAGCTTGGATTTATCGATGAAGAGCAGAAGATCAAGTTTCTGGCCAAACAGCTGGGTGTGCCATCGACCACACCCAAGCAGTTCGTCTCGCTCGATATTACCATCGTGGGCCTGATTCCCGAGCACATCGCCCGCCAAAACAAATGCATTGCCTTGGCCCGCGAGGCGGGCATCCTGACCGTGGCCATGGCGGATGTGCTTAACCTGCGGCTGCTCGATAACCTTCGCGACATTACCGAAATGACCGTTCGGCCTGTCCTGGGCCCGCCTCAGGCCATTGGCAACGCCATCGATCGCTACTACAAAGACGTCAATTCCCAGCGGAACGCATCGAGCCTGCTTGACGATCTCAAAGGGGATGTGGAAGTCGTTCACCAGAAAGAAGAATCGATCGACATCGAAAAGGCCACAGCCGAGGGTGTGGAGCTGGGCATCATCAAACTGGTCAATATGCTGGTGGCCAACGCGATCCGCGACCGGGCCAGCGATATCCATATCGAGCCCATGGAGAAGGACCTGCTGGTCCGCTATCGCATCGACGGCGACCTGCGCAAAGCCATGTCGCCGCCGCGCCACTCGCACCAAGCCATTATTACGCGCATTAAGATTCTCTCGGACCTCGACATCGCCGAGCGCCGCTTGCCGCAGGACGGCCGTATGGCCGTGCGGGTGGGCGACCGCGAAGTGGACATCCGCGTCTCGATCCTGCCGACGGTTTGGGGCGAGAAGGCCGTGCTGCGTATTCTCGACAAGGAGGCCTTTAACAAATCCATTGTCAACTTGGGCTTCACGCCCCATGACCAGGCGATTTTCAAGACGCAGATCGCCAAACCCTACGGCATTATTATTGTGACTGGTCCCACCGGGAGTGGAAAATCGACGACACTCTACGCCGCGCTCCAGGAAATCAAGAGCATCACCGACAATATCATCACCGTCGAAGATCCCGTGGAGTTCCACATCGAGAATATCACGCAGGTCGCGGTGAATAATAAGATCGGGTTGACGTTTGGGGCCGCGCTGCGTTCGATTCTGCGTCAGGACCCCGACATCATTCTTATTGGCGAAATTCGCGACGACGAAACGGCCGATATCGCCGTGAAGATGTCGCTGACCGGCCACCTTGTGTTCTCGACGCTTCACACCAACGATGCGGCCAGCAGCATTGCGCGCCTCGTGGACATTGGGGTTCCGCCGTTGCTGTTGGGCTCTTCACTCAACCTGATCATCGCGCAGCGACTGGTGCGTCGGCTCTGCAAAAAATGCAAAGTCGAATACACGGCGCCACCCGAACTGCTGGAGCAACTGGGGCTGCAAGACCGTGTGGGGCTCAAATTCTTCCGTGGGGAAGGGTGTGTGGCCTGCAATGGCGCCGGCTACAGCGGCCGCGTGGGTATTTTTGAAATGCTCGAGGTCACGCGCGAACTGCGGACTCTGGTCGTGAAGAATGCCCCCACTCAGCAGATCCAGGACTTGGCCATGCGCGAAGGCATGAAGACCCTCCGTCAGTCCGGGATTGAATTGGCTCTCGCCGGCGAGACCGCAATCGAGCAAGTGATCGCGGCCACCACAGAGATTTGAGAAGGCTGGAGGCTGGAGATGAAAAGGAAAGACCGAGGAATCAGAATTTCAGGATTGATTTCAGCGCCTATCAGCCGTTCTGTCGCAACTATTCAGCTTCTGGCTACCGACCCAGGAATATTGTCATTTCGACGAGTCCGCGAGGAGAAATCTTGCATTCATCGGTAAAGATTTCTCGCTTACGCTCGAAATGACAAGGTGGGCTGTTTAGTTATGTTAAGTCTTCTGATTCGCCAGACCGAGACTTTTCTTGGTTTTGCTCCAGCCTCCAGCCTAAAACTTCCAGCCTTCCCTATCCCAGACTTAGCTTCAACCTTAGATCATTGGGGCTGGTGGCGTTTCGCAGGGCTTCTTCGACCGTGACTTTCTCGCCGTGCACCAGGTCCGCCAGGGCCTGGTCGAAGGTCTGCATTCCGTATTGATCGCGACCCTTGGCGATATTCTCCTGGATCTGATCGGCGTTGTACGGCGAAAGAATATGGCCGCGGATGGCTGCGTTGACAAGCATGACCTCGGCGGCCAGCACGCGGCCGCGGCCGTCGGCTCGTTCCAACAATCGCTGCGAAATCACGGCCCGCAGACAGGCGGCGATCTGTATTCGGATCTGGACCTGCTGGTGCGGCTGGAACGAATCGATCAGGCGCGCGATCGTGTCTTTGGCATCGACGGTATGAAGCGTGGAAAGGACCAGGTGGCCCGTTTCGGCCGCGCGCAGCGCAATGGACATGGTCAGCGTGTCGCGCAGCTCGCCCACCAGGATCACATCGGGGTCCTGGCGCAGCGCGGCCCGAAACGCGGCGCTGAAGCTGTGCGTATCGACGCCGATCTCTCTCTGATTAATCGCCGACATCCGGTCGCGGTGAAGAAATTCGATGGGGTCCTCGATCGTGATGATGTGCGCGCTCCGGCTTTCGTTGATTTGGTTTACGATGCCGGCCAGCGTGGACGATTTGCCGGTGCCCGCGGCGCCCGTGACCAGAACCAGGCCGTGGTCGAGGAGCGCGACCTCCTTTACCACCGGCGGAATTCCCAGGCCTTCCAGCGTGGGAATCTCGAAGGGAATGATGCGCATGACAATCGACACGGTCCCGCGTTGGCGAAAGACGCTGACACGAAAACGCGAGAAACCTGGTACGGCATAGGACGTATCGACTTCGGGGTTGTCTTTGAAATGAGACCAGAGCTGCGGCCCCAGAATGGCCGCGGCCAGGTCTTCGGTGTCTTTGGGCGAGAGCGGCTTTCCATCGGATGCGACAAGGGAACCATGAATTCTGTGCAGCGGCGGCCGGCCCACCTTAAAATGAATGTCACTGACGCCCTCAACCAGAAGCGATCGCAGGTATGCGTTTAAATCCATATGCTAAGAATAATTTGATCTTCCAGCCGAAGACAAGTGTTGGAGTGAAGAAGGGGATGGGGTTTAGGGGCTAGTTGGAACCAAAGAAGGAATAGGGCATGGGGGATTGCGAAAACAAACCTACTTTCGCGCTTTTCCAGATGTCCCCTGAACCCTGACCCCTTCCTGGATTTGGGATTTAAGGTTCACATCCTTATATTAAAAATTCGTTTCGATTCAACGGCTTCTCATAGGCCAGGACTGCCCGCTTTGTGTTTGTCTGCACGTGTCCGACCCAAGATCTGGTTGTTTCGATTCAAGCTCCGGATGTCCGCGGTTTCTGTATATTGTGTTTTTGCCGGGGTATGGCCACAAAATATGCGGTGCGGGAAATGCAGTATTCGCATTTTGTCAACCTTTTGATTTTGGCCGGGAATTTGGACCGATTTTGTTTGGGCTAAACCACAATATATTGGGCTTGCTGGCCTGCTTGGACACATTGAGTTGATGTAACCCCCGTGGATGTATTGAGTTAGGTGAAAACAATTCGAGTTTTCCCTTGACAAGTATTTAGGGGGTTTATATATATAGTGGGTAATGGTGGGTAATAATGGGGAAGGGCATATAGCGCATGTCTGAGTCCAAGTTCCGCGGAAAATTCCGCTTTACAATCGACATCAAGGGCAGGGTGAATATTCCCTCCAAATTCCGGCGTTGCATCTCGCCCGCGGCGCAGGACACCATTGTCGTCACGCGCGGGACCGAAGGATGCCTGTTCGCCTATCCGCTGGATGTGTGGGAGCATTTCGAAAAACGCCTTGAGTCCATGCCGGCCACGCAGTCGAACGCTCGCTTCAAACGATTTCTGCTCGATAGCTTTTCCGACTCGGTCCTGGATCGGCAGGGACGCATTTTGCTGACGCCCGAGCAGATGCGCCTGGCGCGCATCGAAAAGGACATTCTTGTCGTGGGCGACATCGATAAAATGCAGCTCTGGAACCCGCAGATCTACGAACAGGAAATCGAAAAGGCTCTGGAAGGGTCTTCCTTCGACCAATATTACTACACGGCGATGGACAGCCTGGAAAAACCGCAGAATGGCGGAGACTGAACATGTCTATCATCGGCCGGTCCTGGGTCTGGAAACACTCGAATACCTCGCGCCCGTTCCCGAAGGCTGCTATGTGGACTGCACGGCCGGCGGCGGCGGACATTGTCAATTGCTGCTGGACCGGCTTGGTCCCGCGGGTCGCTGCGTTGCGCTGGACCGCGACCCCGACGCGATCGCCCACCTTGAATCTCGATTCCGGGGGGACCCGCGATTGGTGATTCGTCAGGGAACATTCACGCAGGCTCGCCTCATCCTCAACCAACTTGGACTCGCACGCGTCAACGGCTTTCTCTTCGATCTGGGGGTTTCGTCGCACCAGTTTGACACGGCCGGCCGCGGGTTTAGCTACCGGATGCCGGGGCCGTTGGATATGCGCATGGACCCCGGCCATGGCGAACCCGTGAGCCGTTTACTGGAAAAGGCAACGCAGCCCGAGGTTGCCCACATCCTTTACACCATCGGCCAGGTGCACGCATCGCGGCGTATCGCGGCCAAAATCGCGGGCGTGTCCCTGCGCACGACCGCCGATTTAAGCCGGTGCGTGGAGCGGGCCCTGGGCCACCCGGTTTCGGCGTCCTTGCTTTCGAAAATTTTCATGGCCCTGCGCATCTGGGTCAATCACGAATTCGAAGAACTGGCTGCCGGGCTGCAACAGGCCTTGGGCCTTCTGGCGCCGGACGGCCGGATCGTCGTGATTTCCTATCACTCCGGCGAGGACCGCATCGTGAAAAACTGGATGCGGGACCGTTCCCGTTCATCCGCCGAGCAGGACGCCTCATCCGCGGGCGCGCAACTGCTGACGCGAAAACCGGTATGGCCCGGCGAGGCCGAAGTTCGCGACAACCCGCGGGCGCGTAGCGCCCGGTTGCGCGCGCTGAAGGCCGTGGCGGGGGAGGCCTGATGTCGAATCCGCGCCTGTTTATGCCCCGCCGGCTTCCCGCCCAACCCGCTTTGGCCGCGGCGCCGGCCACGGTCTTCCGCTTCCGCTGGATTGGCGTTCTGGTGGCGGCCGTTGCGGTCGTTTTTTCGTTTCCCCTGCTTCTGGTCTGGCAAAGCATGGCGACTCTGAAACTGGCCAAACGCAACGCGCACCTTCAAAACGAGATCGAAAAGATCCACATCGAAAATGCGCTCATTCAGATTCGGGTGGATGAGCTTCTGGCGCCGGAACGCATCGAACAGAGGGCCCGCCAGGAACTGGGCCTTACCTATCCGCTGCCGCAGCAGATTGTGTTTGTCTCCGCCGATTCGGGCCAAAACCCGTTTCCCGCCACGCGGAAATCCGCAAAGGAAAGCCATGAGACCCAGTCCGGGCTTTGATTCCGACGGCCGCCGCCCCGCGCGCCTTTACTTGCTGGCCGCCGCCGCGTTGGTCTTCACCGGGGTTGCCGTGGTGCAACTGGCCCGGATCCAGATCGTTTCGACCGTGCGGTACCAGTCGCTTTGGCGGCGCCAGACCGAGTCGCGTCTTTTGATCGGTGCTTCGCGCGGCGCCATTCTCGACCGCAACGGCGAGCGCATGGCCTACAACCTCGAACGTCCGATCCCGAGTTTGGCGCTGCAGAAAACCGCCGGCGCCAACCAGGCCATTTGCGCGGATATTTCTCGGCGCGGCGCGGTCCGCTACCGGCAGACCCAGCGCGTGTACCCGTACGGGGTCCTCGCCGGCCAAGTGGTGGGATTCGTGGGCAATGACGGGTACGGCCTGGCCGGGTTGGAGTATGCGTTCGATGATTTGCTTCGGGGAAAACCGGGCTGGGCCATTGTGGGCCGCGATGGCAAACAGCGCCGCTTCCCCTTGCAGGGCACGCCGCGCGTGGACCCGGAGCCGGGCTGTCATGTTCGCCTCACAATCGACACGCGGGTCCAGGCGATTGTCGAGAAGGCGCTTCGCGCCGCCGTCGAACGCACGCGGTCGCTCCAGGGAATGGCCCTGGTTCTCGATCCCACGACCGGAGAGATCCTGGCCATGGCCTCTTCCACGTCCTTCAACCCCAATTTCTTTGGGCAATATGAGAGCCGCGACTGGCGCAATCTCTGTGTCTCCTTCACGTACGAACCGGGCTCCACATTCAAGCTGGTCACGGCCTGCTCGGCGTTGGAGGAAGGGGTGAAGACCGAGACAAGTCCCCTCGACGGCAACCGGGGAGTATTTGAGATTTACGGAGAGGAAATTCACGACATCAATCCATACGGAATGCTCACGTTTCGAGAGGCCTTCGCCAAATCGAGCAATGTTTGTTTTGCCAAGGTTTCGCAGGATCTGGGAAGCCAGCGGCTTTACAAATTCGCCCGGTCCTTTGGTTTCGGCTGTGAGACCGGCATTCTTCTGCCCGGAGAGGAATCGGGCGTTTTGCACCCGGTCAGCCTGTGGTCCGGCCGGACCCTAGTGACCATGGCCATCGGCCACGAGGTTTCTGGCACGTTGCTGCAAAGCGCCATGGCCTTTGCCGCCGTAGGCAATGGCGGCCTGCTGCTTCAGCCCCGGATTGTCAAAGAGATCCTTTCGCCCCGCGGCGAATCGCTGCAGCAGTTCGGCCCGGTGGTGGTCCGCCGCGTGCTCGAGTCCGGCACGGCCCAAACCATGTGCTCCTTCCTGGAGGATGTGGTCCTCACCGGCACCGGACGCCAGGCCAGGGTATACGGTCTGCGGGTCGCTGGCAAAACCGGCACAGCCGAGAAGGTCGACACCCAGAACAAAACCTATCTCAAAGACAAATACATGGCCTCCTTCATCGGGTTCGTTCCCGCCGACCATCCCCGCCTGCTGTGCGCGATTACGCTCGACGAGCCCATGGGCGATCACACGGGCGGCAACACGGCCGCGCCGGCGTTTGGGGAAATTGTAACGGCAATTTTGCGCGCGCCGGAATTGCCATACGGGGAAGAGCTGATCGAGCCGGCCGCACCCGGCATACCCGAGCCCGCCTGCGTTCGAATGCCGTACCTGGTCGGCAAAACGATTTCCGTGGGGCTCTACGAAGCCGGTATCGAGGGGGTTCGGGCCGCGGTATGGGGCGGAGGCGATCGGGTCCTTTCGCAAATGCCGGCCGGCGGAACACTGGTTCCCCAGGGTCATGAGATCGTTCTTTTCTCCGGGAAGAACGATTCCGCCGCTCCGGCTCCGGCCGTAGTCGGCAAAAGCATGCGGGAAGCGCTTCAGCAATTGATCTACTCCGGATTTCGAGTGAAACTTTCGGGCTCCGGTATGATTCGGCGTCAGAGCGCCGGAGACGATTCGAAAACCTGCGTTTTGGAATGTAAAATCAGCAGCTGAGGAGAACTCTATGAGCGAGAATAGAATGGGGTTCAAAGAGTTTTTAAGCGCAGAAATCGAGGAAATCAAACGCCATCGCTGGATTGAATCGGAGAAGGCGGGACGCGATCTGGGTGAAGTGGCCGCCATTGATTGGGTGCAGAGGTATTCCGCCGCTTTTCGCCAGGAATGGCTGTCGCAACGCGGCAGTCTATGGGACCGTGAGTGCCAGCGGAGGCCGGCATGACCGCGCAGTATGCAATGGACGACTTTTGCACCGGCTGGGACGTGAAGCGAATGGATGCGGTTTGTGTGATCGGGTTGCGCGGCGAATTGGAATATTCCGCCAGTGGAGAACGAACGATGGCGAAAGTTCTAAGCCAGATAGGGCAGGGCGAAGCCCATGTCCTGCTGGATCTTTCAAGCGCGACATTCGTGAATGCCAGCATCTGCCGGTTCATTGTGGCCCTGTATAAACGCTGCATGGAGAAGAACGTGGAAGCCGGCCTGATCGTGCCCTGGAATCACACCGCGCTGGATGTCCTTCGGGAATCCGGAATCGGACGGATCATGAAAACCCATGCGTCCTTCGCCCAATTTCGCTGCGAGCAGATCGCGCTTTGCGGCGGACAGGTGTTGGAGCGGGTTGCGGATCCGGCCGGCCCCGAATTCGAAACTGTCTGTTCGGGAGAAACGGTTCGATGCGACTGAGTGAATTAATCAAGGCCGCCGACATCCTTGACCGGCGCGGCGCGGGAGACCCGGAGGTGCGCGGAATTCGATTCGATTCGCGCGCGGTCGGCCCCGGCGATCTTTTTGTGGCCGTGCCCGGAGCCAAGAGCGATGGCGCGGGCTTTGTTTCCCAGGCCGTTTCCCGCGGCGCGGTTGCTGTGATCGCGGAACGCATTGTGGAATCCGGCGCGCCGGTTCTGCGCGTGGCTCACGCGCGCAAGACGTTGGCTCTTCTGTCCCGGGCTTTTTATGGGTATCCCGACAAGGAGCTGGCCGTCTTTG
>CAYVZU010000141.1:0-9604 GCA_964455935.1 uncultured Fibrobacterota bacterium | reverse complement strand
CAATCCGCCATTGACGCTGCCAAGGAAGGCTGCGATGCGTTGCTGATCGGCTACGGCCTGTGCAGCAACGGACTTGCCGGAGTCCAAGCCCGCTCAATTCCCCTTGTGGCGGTGCGGGCCCACGATTGCATTACCTTCCTGCTGGGGTCAAAAGAGCGCTACAAGGAATACTTCGACACGCACCCGGGTACGTACTGGTATTCGCCGGGATGGATTGATACAAGCACCCAGCCGGGCAGGGAACGCTACGAGCAGGCATTCCGCAGCTATGTGGAAAAGTACGGGGAAGAAAACGCCCGCTACTTGATGGAAGTTGAGCAGGGCTGGTTCAAAGCCTATTCAAACGCCGCATACACCGATCTTGGTTTTGGCGATAATCGGGGCTACAAAGAATATACCCGCGAGTGCGCCCAATGGCTTCAATGGACCTATGACGAACTCAAGGGCGACCCGGGATTGATCCAGCGGCTTCTCAACGGTCCCTGGGACCCGGAGTCCTTTTTGTTTGTCCAGCCCGGCCAGCAGATCGTCGCCTCCTTTGACAGCAGGATTTTGAAAGCGAAATAAAATTTGTTTGGCGGATTAGGATAGGAAGTCCGGCCGATTCCGAAATCCTGGGTTTTTTGGGTTCTTCCGACCCATTGCCGAAGGAACTGCAAAACCCGTTTGTAGGGCTCGGCCATTCGTGGGAACGGAGCAAAAACCTGCGGCTGCGCATTGGGAGCGCAACCGCAGGCTGGTGAAGATTATTCCTCGACTTGCGTGGAAAGAAAAACGCCAAGCGTCATGTGTGAAATCTGGTCTTGAAGGGCTTCAATGTCGTCGATGTGCCGGTCTTCATCCTTGAGAATACTTTCCAGGAGTTCGCGCGTGGCAAAATCCCTGACCTCGCCGGCCAGCAGAATCGTTTCGTTGTAGGATTTGATTGCGCCGCTTTCGAGATTGTGATCGCTTTCGAGCTGTTTGGGGGCGTCTTTGCCAATCACGATCTTTCGCAGTTCCGAAACAATGGGCAAACCCTCCAAAAAGAGAATCCGCCCAATCAATTTTTCCGCATGTCTCATTTCTTCGATGGCGCGTTTCTCGAAGTGTTTGTGGAGTTTTTCGTAACCCCAGTTGGCGCTCATCTCCGAATGGACCATATACTGGTTTATTGCGGTCAGTTCGTCAGCCAAAAGGGAATTGAGCTTCTCGATGAGTCCTGGATTGCCTTTCATTGGGCCTCCTTGCAGGGGTATAGGTTTCCGTTTGTCTTGCTCTTTTCGGAGTTGCTGTCCGCATCGCTTGCGCTTGTGCGCTTGTGGGATAATACTGGAATGACAAATAAAGAGGCAAGAGCCAAAAACCGCTCAACGCGGGGTAGCAAGAAAGGAATTGGCGGTTCCGAAATATTATTATTCTTACCATCAGCAATTAACCGGGGGGATCAAAAGCATGAACAAAAACCCAAAAGGTTTAGCCGCTCTTTTGGTTATTTGTGCGTTCTGGGGAGGAGAGGTAGAGGCAGCGCTGCCATCGCTTTCAACTCCAAGCACCTTTGTTCCGTACCAGTCGGAATTCTGTGTCGAACATAGGTTTAATGGCGGAATCAACGAGATCTCGCTTGATAATTTTCTGGGTACTGCCAGCGGCGCGAATGTAGCCCTGGCTGAACGGGTTGTGGTGTTTCCACATGTGGAGTTCGCTGCTTCTTATGTTTATCGCCACCGCGAATTGGGGCTGGGGGTGCGCGGTTTTCATTCCTGGGCTTCAATACCACTGCGGGGTCAGATTGAGGCTTTCTTGTACAACGAAAAGAACTTCGTTGATGATTCAAGGGCCTTCTTTAGCTTCGCGAATCTGAGCATTCAGGAAAAGATCCTGTGGCAGGGCTTGGAGTTTACGCAAAATGTCTTCTACTGCCAAAGCGCAAACCAAGCCGGTTTGGCGTTTGGAGCGGCGGCAAGGGCGTTTGAATTCTTGCATGTGATTTTGGAATACATGCCATACCTTGAGCCGGCCAAAGGAAGCGGGTTTACGGGCGCTTTTACTACTGGGATTCAATTGCGAACGTATGGACACGCGTTCGATTTCTTTATTTCCAATGCGGATGAAATTGGATTGTACCGGCTTCTCGATCCTGTTGATGACACAGCGGCGCATCTGGGATTTAGTATTCGGCGCCGGTTTGGCAATTGAAGTGGAGTGCGCGTCGGCTTTCTTATTTGACGGAATGTGAGTCACCGTGCAAATTTCATGGCTTGATTTATTATGAATCTACAGTGGTTTTGGAATCTTCGTGCTCAATAACCGTGTTTTTTAACCTAGATAACTTGAGAATGGGCTTGTCCAAAGCGAATAGTCTATCGGCCTTTTCCAGCTTCGCTGGCTTGGGTTCAAAAAAAAGGGGGCGCTGATGAATAGACGAAAAATAACGAGGAAAAGGTTTCTTGGTCTGCTATGCGGATCGGCTGCCACCCTAACGGTCGCAGGCCTTTTTAGAGGCTGTGCCAAGACGAGTTCCGTTACGGATCCTGGAAATCCGCCTAGCCAAACAAATGGCACAGAGCTTACATTGGACACAACAACACAGACATATGCTGCTTTGGAATCGGCCGGCGGGGCCGCCTATGTGACAGCGCAAGGGCAATCAAAACCCTTGATCGTGCACCGAATATCTGAAAGCCAGGTAGCGGCATTTTCGTCAAACTGTCCTCACCAGCATTGTCAGGTGGACCTTCCCCAGAGTGGTGCGGTGATTTGTCCATGCCATGGCTCTCGGTTCGATGGCAGTGGAAACCTGGTTTCGGGACCCGCATCCACCGGGCTACGCGCTTTTTCGGCCCGCATTGAAGCTCAGCGTATTATTATCTCGCTGTCATAGGAAAAGGAGTTCTTGGCTGCACGAAAGGGCCGCTTCGCAGCAAAAGAGCTGATATGGACCAGCAGCGGTTCCGGTTCTCCAGGGCCGGTCATCGTCGGCCCCAAACATGTTGGGAACAGCCGATCTTCTCCAAGTTCCCGTGGAAGAAATCAATGAATTTCTTTCGGTTTTCATCGTCAATAAAAATATCCCGTCCATTTATGCCCCATGCCATTACGTGGCAGAAGCAACCGAGAAGGAATATTCGCGCCTTCCGAGGCATGTCAAGCTAGGCACGAAACCTCGGCTACTTGGGGGAAATCTGTTTTGGAAGCGCGAAGTGAATTGTGGCGCCTTGGCCAACAGCGCCCTCGGCCCAAACGCTGCCGCCGTGGCGCTCGACGATTCTCTTGACGATGGCCAGTCCAATTCCGGTTCCCGGAAACTCGGACTGGGTATGAAGACGGACAAACGGAGTAAACAAGCGGGCGGCCGCAGCCGGATTGAATCCAGCCCCATTGTCGCGGACAAAATAGATAAATCTGCAATCGTGCTCGGTTCGGCCGAATTCGATTTTGGCCTCCGTTTGACGGCTTGAAAACTTCCAGGCATTGGCCATCAGGTTTTCCACAACCTGCCGGATCAGCCGGCCGTCCACGTGATGCAGCATATTCTCCTGGATCCTAAAGGAGACCTTGCGACCGGGTTGCGTCTTGCAAAGTTCATCGGCACACACCCTGGCCATTGCGCTTAGATCCAGGGCTTTTGGTTCGAGTTGATGCCTGGACACCCTGGCCAGGTTAAGAAGGTCTTGAATCAGCTGGTCCATGCGCATGGTTGCACTTTGGATGCGGTTGAGACAATCGCGACCCTCTTCATTCAGGTTCTGGGCAAAGTCCTGTATGAGGACCTCGGAAAAACCTGCGATTACGCGCAAGGGGTTGCGCAGGTCGTGGGAAGCGGAGTAGGAGAAACTCTCGAGCTCCTCGTTGATTTGGGCCAGCTCGGCTGCTTGGCGTTGCTGCTGGTCCAAAGCGGCGCGCAGACGTTCCTGGGTGCGCTCGATCTCGGTGACATCGCGGTAGATTTTCAGGTTGGAGACCGAGCCGTCATGGTTGTGAAGCGGCGTTTCGATGACATCATAGGCTTTTCCCTGATTTGTTTTAAGCACATGCCGCTGGCGGCTGCCGGCCAAAACCTGGTTGCGTTTGCAGGATGCACACGGGTGCTCGATTCCAACGGTGTATTGGTGGCACCGCAGGTTCTTCCATTGGGCGCCATATTCCTTCTCCATGGCCGGATTCACATATTCAATTCCATAGTCGGCGTTCACGATGCAGACCGCATCGGCCATGCTGTCGAGTATGGAATAGAGACGGTCGCGTTCTTCGCGATAGGCCTCGGCCGACTGGGAAAGACCGCGAAAGAGAATCTTGGAGGGCTGGCGCACCGAGGTTTCAAAAATAGACCGATAGATAAAATAGAAAGAGATGATCTTTAGAAAATGTCCCGAGGCGTTATAGAAGTCGTAGGGGCCGGCATACAAAGTAAAGACCAGTTCTGAAGCGATGGTGGACAGCACCGATAAAAGGAGGTAGCTGAGTACGTTTGAATCAAAAAACCGGCGCTGAACGGCCAGGCCAACACCGGAACCGGCCAGAAGCGCGCAAATCAGGTATTCGCTTCGGACCTTGAAAAGGGTCAGCCCTTTCCCCTCAACGAAACAAACAGGGAAAAGGTTCCAGTAAAGGATTGAGGCCAGGAGCAAACCGGTGATGATGCCGAGAATCGGTAGAAGAACAGACTCCCGGATGCGCCGTGCGGCGAAGAAGGGAGCGATGACCAGGGCTGCACTTTCCAGAAAGCGGCCCGCAATCCACAACTGTGTCGGCAGATTCGTTCCCCCCGCCGGAAATACACCCATCCCGCGGTAGGCCAGTGTATGCAGAAGATCGATGAATCCCACAAACAGGTAAGCGGTCCCCAGGAAGAGCACGGCATGGTTGTCGATTTGTCGGCGGGAAGTCCAGGCAGTGATGAAAATGCTGCCGGCAACCACAATGCTGAAGATCTCGGCCAAGCTATGAAACAGCAGATAGCTGTAGGTCTTGGCCGCGGCAAGCAGAGCAATGAGGATGGCCCCCGCAATCAGATCGTATCTGACCAGGGGCTCCGTTTTTTGGCTTTCGTCCATCGGGCGTGTCTGGTTTGTCAAATTTCGTAGCTTTGCCGATCAAAATAACTGATTCGTCACCCCAAAAAAGGAGTTGGGGGGGCACCTTTCTTGCAGAGGCGTCTTATGACACCGTTTCTTCGGGCATTGTTTCCATGATACCGGATTGCCAATCAATGTGCAACGGCTTCGTGCCGACTTGTCCTCTGCCGGCGAGGGATTTGGAAGGCGGAACCCTCTTGCGCTTGCATTTCGTTAACCTATTGGCCTACTTTTGGAGAAGTGGATTTTGGCAGGGCCTGGCCGGGCCTTCATTAAACGGAGGTGCACAATGGATGCTTCCATCGTGGGAGAGGATCAAGGGCTCTACTATTTGATTCGGGTGATCGGTGGATTCACGGCTGCCATGGTGGCGCAATCGTGAAGCTGCCAAGAAAGCTCTTGACGCAGCACACATCTACATGGCAATTGATGTCGCGAAGATGATCATGATCGACGGCACAGGTATTGGGACCTTGACGAACCTCCAAAAGGCCATGAAGGAAAGGGGGGAAGCCTGTATTTGGTGGGATTGACCCCAAGCGTATACGAAACGATGGTCGTAACCAAGGTGCTAGAATCGATTCCGCACTACAAGACCATGGAAGAAGCGGACCTCAATATCGGTTCATGAAAAGATTCTTCATTCCGCCAAAAAGAAATAAAAAGGCGGGGCTTGACCCCGCCTTGTTGCCCCGCGCACCGTCGATCGCTAATCGATCTTCACTTCCAGTGGTTTGGGCTTTGCAACCTCTCTTTTGGGAATCGTCAGCTCAAGAAGACCATCCCCATACTTTGCATGGACCGAACCGGCATCGACGTTATCCGGCAGCCTCAGGGTCCGTTCAAAGGATCCGTATGTGCGCTCGCTGTAGCGGCAGGGCGCATCCTTGTCGTCAGCCTGTGACTTCTTTTCTCCGTGCAGTCGAAGTACCCCGTCTTCGACCTCAATGTGAATTTCATCCCGCTTCATCCCTGGAACTTCCATGCTCAAGCGGAAATCCTTTTCCGTTTCTCTGACTTCGAGCCTTGGGTTGAACGCCGGAGCGAAGTTGATGTTCCAGAAATCCAGGATATCATCAAATCCCTGGTCCATCAGGCTTAGGGCGTCAACCGGCCTCTCGCATAGAACCATATTCGACATATCCTGCCTCCTTTCTTGCTTTGTTTATCACTTAACTTAACATTCAATATTCGTGCCATCTAAAAGTTCGAGAAATTCATAAAATTTGCAGGTCCGCGGTTGGAGCCGTATTATTCTGAAACAAAAACATCTCGGCAAAATGTCGCATTTCGAACCGGGCGGGATATTGAGGCGAGCCCGCAAGAGCATTGCTTCAAGGCTCCGGAAAAAGTAGATTTCCTCGCATGTTTAATGACGCCCGATACGCATCCATGCGTTATAACCGATGTGGCCGAAGCGGTCTCAAGCTTCCCGCAGTATCGTTGGGGCTCTGGCACAACTTCGGCGGCGTAGATGCCTTTGAAAACAGCCGCTCCATGCTATTTCGCGCCTTTGATAGGGGCATTACGCATTTTGATCTTGCAAACAACTACGGTCCTCCCCCAGGATCGGCGGAAGAGACCTTTGGCCGGATTCTGCGCAAAGACCTGCGGCCTTTTCGCGACGAATTGGTCATTTCAACAAAGGCGGGTTACACAATGTGGCCTGGCCCCTATGGCGACTGGGGGTCCCGCAAGTACTTGGTGGCCAGTCTGGATCAGAGCCTAAAGCGAATGGGATTGGAGTATGTGGATATTTTCTACCACCACCGTCCCGACCCGGAGACACCCATTGAAGAGACCATGGCCGCATTGGACTTCATCGTGCGAAGCGGCCGGGCGCTATATGTGGGCGTTTCCAACTACAAGCCCGAACACATGCAAAAAGCCACGGTGGCCCTGCGTTCGCTGGGAACGCCCTGCGTCATTCACCAGCCCTCTTACAGCATGCTCAATCGCTGGGTCGAAGACGGTCTGCTTTCTCTGCTGGAGCAGGAAGGAATTGGCTGCATTGCGTTTTCCCCCCTGGCGCAAGGCCTTTTGACGGAGAAATACTTGAATGGGATACCAGAGGGCTCCCGTGCCTCCAAGCCGCACGGCTTTTTGAAGCCCGCTCACATCACCCAAGACAAGCTGGCCAAGATACGAAAGCTAAGCGAGCTGGCAAAAGGCCGCGGCCAGTCCCTGGCCCAGATGGCGTTGTCCTGGGTTCTTCGCCATTCCGCCATGACATCGGTTCTAATCGGCGCCAGCCGCGTGGAACAGATCGAAGAAGCCGCGCTCGTGCCAAGCGCCCCTGCCTTCTCGCAGGACGAGTTGCTGTCCATCGAAACAATTCTGAAGTCTTAAGCGTCCGGAATCTCTTCATCTCCCGCCGGGCCTTGAGCCTTCTGGAGCTCCCCATGGGCTCGATGAACTTGTCGCCATTGATAGCTGCTTGGAGTTCGTTTTCTGGGAGCTACTCAAAGGCGAATATTGTATTCACGCAACCAAAGTGGCATAGCCGCTTTCAACACAACTATAGAAATCGACCATTTCGCCGTTGATCTTCTTCTTGGTATTGTTCAACTGCCGGAAGCTGGCGTTCTTGAAAAGGGTATTCCCGTCCAAACGTCTTTGGATCATCTTGCAGTACTCGGAATCAATTTCGATTCCAATGCTGTGGCGACCCGCATTTTTCGCCGCAAGCATTGTTGTTCCAGTGCCGCAGAAAGGGTCAAGCACGATATCTCCAACAAAGGAGAACATGCGAACCAGGCGGTCCGCCAATGCCAGCGGGAATGGTGCCGGATGCTCGCGGGTGGACTCGCCGGTGATATTCCAGATCTGGCTGAACCACAGGTCGAACTTGTCTTTTGGTATCATACTCAGCTTGCGTTGAAGGTATGACGGCTGTCTGTACCCGCCGGGTTTCCTTTGCATGAGTATGAATTCAATATCATTCTTGATGATCGCGTTGGGTTCGTAAGGTTTCCCCAGAAATTTGGCACTTGTATTGGCTTCAAACTTTGCATTTGAAATTTTGTGCCAGATGATCGGATTCAGGTTATCAAGTCCGATTTTGCGGCAGGCAACCTGAATATCCCCATGGAGAGGCATGACAAGGTGGCGGCCGTTTTCCCGCCTGGAAAGACACACGTCGCCAACAACGCACACCAATCTGCCGCCCGGCACAAGAATACGATGAACCTCGGCCCACACCTTTGCCAATTCCGCAATGAATTCTTCATAATCCTGTATATGCCCCATCTGGGACGGGTGCTCATTGTACTTTTTCAGCTTCCAATAAGGCGGGGATGTGACCACCAGGTGCACCGATTCATTCGCCACGAATGACATGTCGCGGGCATCGCCTTGCACCAAACAATGCGAGGTATGGATATCGAGGTCGCTCTGCTTCATAGGATCAATGCCCAAAGGAAATGAGTTGGCCCATCATTGAACGCACAAGCAGCTCAAATGTCAGGTCGGCTGCCGGTTCCGTATAAATCCCTTCTGCGCCCGTATCTTTGCAGGACAGAAGAAAGGAAGACGCGCTGTAGTGCCTTTCCCGCACCAACTTTCTGCAGAATAGCTCATATCGTTTTGCGTAAGAGGCACCCACAAACTCAGGAAAGACTTTGAAGTGGGGTTCCTGGACCTTGACGGGACTTTGAGAATTGGCGCAATCATCAAGCATGAAGAAATATCCAAGCCATGGCCGGATTGTCGAGTTAAAGGCACCCTCACGAAATGCAGTCCACAGATCGAGGGCGCTGCCCATGGCTTCTTCTGTGCGATTGTTGAAGTTGTTGCCAAAGGACGGGCCCACTTGGGATTTCGCCTCAAGGGCAAGCAGCAGTTGGCCGTCTTTCACAACGAGCAGGTCCCATTCCTTGGTTGGCCGGAAGAAGCCCGGAAGTTGAAGACATTTGCTGAAATGGATACAATCTTTGGGAATACCCGTCTCGGCAATGATTTCAGCCAGTAGCAGGATGATGCCATTCATTTGCGCACCACCGGTCACGGCACCCCTCAATCCTTGGTCCCTTGCGCCAGCCGCATTCTGCCTCAGAGCTTGGGATTCCCGTGTAGCCCAATAGAATGCAACGGCTTTGCTCAATCGTTCGGAGAGATTCTTGATTTCCAAAATAGCGTCCTATGCTGTAATATGCAGGCAATAGATTCTGACCGATTTAGGTCCAAAGAGAATATTGAATCTTTCTTCTTCGGCAGACAACTGCAACGGGACCACCGGGAGCTATCCCTGGCTTAATGCGCTCGGAATAAATGAAAATGCGAAGGTCCGTTCCCCCTGGCGTGCACACTAGCGGTAAGGCCATCCATCCTGAAATTGGCCTGTGGTCAGGTCCCCACTATATTTCGACCTTATATGGTGAGGAGCATACGGGGTGCGGTGAAGATGGCTGGGTATTCAGCGCGGAGCCTATCGGTATTAGGAAATGCCTTGGGTGTGGCGAAATAGGAAATGACCACAAGCGGCGTGGTTCCATTCTGGATTTTGGGTTGCCTCCATTCCGGATCCCATAGGCCAACTCCCGTCAGAA
>CAYVZU010000140.1:4141-9862 GCA_964455935.1 uncultured Fibrobacterota bacterium | reverse complement strand
TGCGTCGTTTTCGCACGGGCTTCGGCCCGCGCAATCCTTTTTGAGATGCGCTCTAATAAAAACGGGATAAAACGAATCTCCAAAGCTAAGCCGATAATCCGGCAGAACCCCTTGCAGGCATTGCTTCTGCTCTCTGATGATCTGGAATTCATGCAATCAAAGCGCTTCACCGGCGAAGCGCAGATTGGCCGTAACCAAAATTTGATCCCAGTGACCAGGTACAAACCTGCTTTTTCCGAATTTTCGGGCCGTCAAAATTTTGCCCCATGACACAATCCTTTGGGCTGCCTGGCTTCAGGCCGGTCATCTTCGCTTTCCTGCTCCTTTTGTTAATGGTGGGTGCCGCAACGGCTGATACACTGCCCTCCTTTCGTTTCATCGAAGAACGGAATTACAAATCCTTCAGCCGAATATCAAAATCGGACCTGATGAAAATGGGGAAGGCCCAGGCCTGGCGCAAAATGGTTCCACAGGTCCAGGCTGTGCGAATCGAATCTACCGCCGATGGTTCGGGCCAACCGGCCCTTTTCTATCATTCGGGATCGGATCACGCCAAGCCGCTGCTGGTTGTTCTGCACAGTTGGAGCTCTGATTATCAGAAGCAATTCAGTATCCCCTATGGCCTTTGGGCGGTCCGCAATGATTGGGTCTTCATCCACCCGGATTTTCGCGGGGCCTACACCGGTCCGCAGTCCACCGCGTCGGAACAGTCCGTTCGTGATATTCTGGATGCCGTTGATTATGCCAGGCGCAATGCGCGCGTGGACAGTACGCGTATTTATGTCACTGGTTTCTCGGGCGGAGGAATGATGGCTTTGATCATGGCCGGCCGGTTTCCCGAACTCTGGGCCGGTGTCGCGGCCTGGGTGCCGGTCTATGATCTGGCCTTGTGGTACAAGGTCACCCGCAGAATGAAACGCAAATACGCCAATCACATCGCCAACTCCTGCGGCGGGCCGCCCGTTTCCGGAACCATTGCGGAAAGCGAATGCCGCAAACGAAGCGTGAGCACCTACCTGCGCAACGCGCGGGGAAAGCGCGTGCAAATCTACATTGCCACCGGCATCCGTGACGATTTTGTCCCGCCGGGCCATTCGTTTCGCGCCTTCAACGATTTGGCCGACGGGAAGGACCGCATTTCCGAGAACGACATCCTCTATATCGACAAGCATCTCCGTCTGCCGCCCCACATGAGACAAAAACATCGCGACAGCCTGTTTTCGGATGCGGGCCTGCGGATCCTTTTCCAGCGCAAATCGGCCAATGTTGTTCTCAACATCTTTAATGGACGCCATGACGTTGTTTACAATGCCGGGCTTCTCTGGCTTGCTGGTCAAAGAAGATGATTAGGGCCATCCCTGCCGAATACAGGGCTTTTTCGTATTTTACCGTCGATGCTCCGCTGTCTTTTCATTATCATAGTGACGATTTCGGGTCTTCTCCTGCCGGGCGGCGCCTTTGGGGTCCGGAGGGTGCCTGCGGATAATTCCCCCCGTCTTGACCGGGAGATCGCATCCCGGGGCTTCCTGGATATCCAGCAACTCGAGCCCTCGATTCATGTCGAGCTTAAGTACGCTTGTGCCGGGAATGTGCTGGGCCGCAACGTATACGGCGGACTCACGAAGGCCTGGCTGCGGCCCGAAGCAGCTCTAAAACTGGCAACGGCAAGCTGTCTTCTGCAGGGCCTTCGCCCGGATCTTCGCCTTTTGGTTGTTGACGGGTTGCGGCCGCGGCATGTGCAGCAGATGCTCTGGAGCCTGGTCCAGGGCACGTCCATGCAGCCCTACATTGCCGACCCGGACAAGGGATCGATGCACAACTACGGCTGTGCGGTCGATATCACCCTGGCCGATGTCGATGGCGAGCGGCTCGATATGGGCGGCGACATCGATCATTTCGGCGCTCTCTCCCAGCCGCGTCTCGAACGGAGATTTCTCAGGCAGGGATTGCTAACCCCGCGGCAAGTGGAGCATCGCCGCCTTCTGCGCGATATCATGGTGAATGCCGGGTTCATTCCCCTCCCCATCGAGTGGTGGCATTTCGATGCGCTGCCCAAAGATGTTGCGCGCAGGATGTATTCCGTCGTCGAATAGCCCTCCTTTCCGGAACCGTACGCCGAAACCAAGTCCGTTGTCCGGCCGCAGGGAAAGCATTATATTGCGTGCGGAAAAAGCGCATATTCACGGACCTCGGACCCCATCATGCAACTGCTCACGATCCTTGTTGCCACGTTTCTCGTAAGCCTTATCTCGTTCGTGGGCGTCTTCACTCTGTCGCTGAGCAGGAAAAGGCTCGAACGGGTCCTTATCCTGCTTGTGGGCTTTGCCGCAGGCGGCATGATGGGCGGTGCTTTCCTGCATCTGCTGCCCGAGGCCCTGGAGCTGGCGTCCGCGGGCCAGGTCTTCCTTTTCACCATCGCGGGCTTCACGTTCTTTCTGGTCCTCGAGCGCTACTTCTTCTGGCGGCACTGTCATGACGGCATCTGCCAGGTGCACGCCTTCACATATCTGAATTTGATCGGCGACTCGATCCATAATTTCGTGGACGGCCTGGTTCTGGCGGCCAGTTTTATGGTGGATTTTCGCACGGGCCTGATCACGACACTGGCTGTTATTCTCCACGAAATCCCGCAGGAAATCGGGGACTACGGCGTTCTGGTTTACGGCGGCTTCAAACGATCCAAGGCCTTGCTGTTTAATTTCTTTGTGAGCTTGATCGCGCTTGCGGGTGCGCTGGTGGGATACAGGATCGCCGAATCTACGGCTGTGTTCGCGCAATTTCTCCTTCCCTTCACGGCCGGTGGATTCATTTACGTGGCCAGTTCCGATCTTATTCCCGAGATGCAGCGGGAAAAGCGCGCCTGGCGCGCCAATGCGTCATTTGTATTTTTCCTGCTGGGAATCGCTCTCATTGCCAGTGCACGATTTCTCGAATAGGGGAGCGGCATGATCCACGATGCCCTGCTCTGGGAACGACTCGAAGACGGACGGGTCCATTGTTTTCTCTGCTCGCATGAATGCCGGATTCGGCCTTCGGGTTTCGGCGTTTGCGGGGTCCGGCAAAACCTGGATGGCCGGCTTGTGACGCATGCCTACGGCGAGCTGATCGCGTGTCATGTCGATCCCATCGAGAAAAAGCCGCTTTACCACTTTCTGCCGGGATCGAAATCCTTTTCCGTTGCCACGATTGGCTGCAATTTCCGCTGTGGTTTCTGCCAGAATTGGCAGATTTCGCAGATGCGCTTCCGCGACGAGAATGCGCCGGCGGGGGAGCGGGCAACACCCCAGCAGATTGTTTCCGCGGCAATCAAAAACAAGTGCCAGAGCATTTCGTATACATATACCGAGCCGACCATCTTTTACGAATATGCCCTGGACACGGCCCGGCTGGCTCGGGAAAAGGGCCTGCGCAATGTGTTTGTCACCAATGGCTACATGACGCCGCAGGCTCTGGATGCAATGCATCCTAATCTGGACGCCTGTAATGTGGATTTGAAGTTCTTTGACGACGCAAAGTACCGCGATATCTGCGGAGGGCGCCTGGAACCGGTTCTGCGAGCCATCCGCAGAATGAAAGAATTAGGGATTTGGGTCGAGGTGACGACTTTGCTGATTCCTGGTGAGAACGACTCCGACGAACAGCTAAACGGAATTGCCTCATTTCTTGCTGAAGCCGATCAAGGGATGCCCTGGCACATCTCGGCATTTCATCCGGATTTTAATTTCACCGAGCACAAAGCCACTCCAATCTCCGCCATGGAGAAGGCCTTCAAAATCGGCCGCAAGCACGGGTTGCGCTACATCTACCTGGGCAATGTGAGCGCGGAAACCGATACCCGGTGCCCCCAGTGCGGCTATGGCCTGGTGTTCCGGTCGCACTTCTCAGTACTCTCAAACGAACTCCGTGGCGGTCAATGCCCCCAATGCAATACGCCCATTGCGGGTGTGTGGTCCTGACAAAGCCTCCGCCCTGCACAAGTTTCCCAAATCCAGCTTGACATTGGTGAATTTATCAATGTATACTTAAACCATAGACTTAGTATGTTATTTAACAAACGAACAACTTATGGGATCAGGGCACTGCTTGAACTGGCTGCGGCTTATCCTGCCGGCCAGTTGACCTCCAAGGTCATTTCGCAGCGGACCGGGATCCCCAAGAAATTTTTGGATCAGCTGTTGCTTAAGCTCCTGGCGCCTGGTTTTGTCCAGAGCCGCAAAGGGCAGAAAGGGGGATATTCCCTGGGTAAAGCGCCGGAGGCAATTCCCATCGAGGCGGTCCTTGAGATTCTTAATGGGCCGCTCTTGCTTGCCGATTGCCTGCGCTCCGCCCATCCATGTAGCCGAAAGAGCGACTGTGCCGTTTTTTCCTTTACCAAGGATTTTCAGAAACATATGAAGAGCTATATTGGTTCAAAGACTCTCAAGGACCTCTGCGAATTGAAGGCGCGGCCGGCAGAGAACTACAGCATATAGGGGAATTGTATGTCAAATCTTCATCAGGACAATTCACAGACTATTGGCAGAACTCCGCTGGTGAAGCTCAACCGGATTACTCGGGGCCGGATCTACGGCAAAATCGAATCGCGCAATCCGGCCGGCTCGGTCAAGGATCGCATTGGCGCAAGCATGATCCTGGCCGCCGAGAAGAAGGGCCTGCTCAAGGAGGGCACAGCCTTGCTCGAGCCCACGAGCGGCAATACGGGAATTGCCCTTGCCTTTGTGGCAGCGGCAAAGGGTTATTCGCTGACCCTGACCATGCCGGAAACCATGAGCCTGGAACGCCGCAAAATCCTCAAGGCGCTGGGTGCGGAACTAATCCTCACCGAGGGTCCGAAGGGAATGCGCGGCGCCGTCGATCGCGCCGAACAAATTGCGGCCGAGGATCCGAAGCATTGGGTGCTCTTGCAGCAATTCAACAATCCGGCCAACCCGGAAATACATGAAAAAACGACCGGTCCGGAGATTTGGGCCGATACCGATGGGAAGGTCGATGTGTTTGTCAGCGGCGTGGGAACCGGCGGAACCATCACGGGCGTCTCCCGGTACATCAAGAATGTACAGGGGCGCAAGATCCTCTCGGTGGCGGTTGAGCCTTCGTCCTCGCCGGTCCTGTCGCAAAAGCTGGCCGGCCAGGAACTCAAGCCGGGACCTCACAAAATCCAAGGAATTGGGGCCGGCTTCATTCCCGGAGTGCTGGATCTTTCCCTGATCGACCGCGTTGAGCAGGTCTCCAACGAGGAATCGGTCGATTATGCGCACCGGCTTATGAAAGAAGAGGGGATTCTGGCTGGAATCTCAAGTGGCGCGGCCGTAGCCGTGGCGGCGCGTCTGGCTGCACTGCCCGAATTTGCGGAGAAGCTGTTTGTCGTCGTGCTTCCGGATTCCGGAGAGAGGTATCTTTCCTCACCGCTCTTTGACGGCATCTTTAGCGACAAGGAGCTGCGCGCATAATGCAGGAAGGGGAGAGCCGGTGCTGAGCGATGCACAGCGCGAACGCTATCTGCGCCATTTGGTCCTGAAGGAAGTGGGCGCTGCTGGGCAGGAAAAGCTGCTTTCATCCAGCGTACTGATCATTGGGGCAAGCGGGCTTGGTTCTCCGGTTGCAATGTACCTTGCTGCGGCCGGAACCGGGCGCCTGGGGATTGTTGATAAGCATAAAGTGGATCTGACAAACCTGCAAAGGCAAGTCCTATATCGATCCAAAAACGTCGGGAGTCGCAAG
>CAYVZU010000140.1:0-4131 GCA_964455935.1 uncultured Fibrobacterota bacterium | reverse complement strand
GGTCGAATCGGCTCGCGATAACGTTCTAGAAATCAACCCAGAGGTTGAGGTTGAGGTGATTGATTCTATCTTGAATAAGGACAATGCTTTGGCTGTTATAGACAGATACGAATTCGTTGTTGATGGAACTGACAACTTCGAAACAAAGTTCCTCATCAACGATGCTTGCGTAAAAACAAAGAAGCCATTCTCGCATGCGGGAGTGGTGAAGTTCAAAGGCCAGGCCATGACTGTGATTCCCGGCCGCAGTGCCTGTGTACGGTGCATCTTCGATGCTCCGCCGCCGCAAGGCGCGGTGCCGGATTGTTGTCAGGTTGGAATTCTGGGAGTTCTTCCGGGTGTTATGGGTTGTATTCAAGCGACGGAGGCGATCAAGTGTATTTTGGGTATTGGAGAGCTATTGACCAACGCTCTGCTTACCTACGATGCACTGTCCATGGAGTTTCGTAAAGTTGCGTTTACCAGGAAAATTGACTGCAAGAGTTGTGGAAGCATACAATAGGAAATCAGGAGGAACAATGAGCGAGCCAAAATATCGTTTCGAAACCCTGGCCCTGCATGCCGGTCAAGTCCCGGACCCGACCACCCTGTCGCGAGGGGTGCCTGTCTACAGGACCAGTTCTTACGTTTTCAAAACGACCCAACACGCGGCCAATCTTTTCGCTTTGAAGGAACTGGGCAACATCTACACCCGATTGATGAATCCCACCAACGATATTCTTGAGCAACGGGTGACCCAGTTGGAGGGAGGCGCGGCTTCGGTGGCGCTGGCCTCGGGAACTTCGGCGGTATTCTATGCGATTATAACTCTTGCGGAAGCCGGGGATGAAATTATCTCGGCCAACAATCTCTATGGCGGAACGTACACGATGTTCGATGCCATTCTGCCCAAGATGGGGATTGTCACAAAGTTTGTCGATGCGCTGGATCCAAAGAATGTGGAGAAGGCAATCACCGACAAGACCCGCGCGGTTTTCCTGGAGACCATCGGCAATCCCGTGCTGGATTTCATGGACATTGGGGCCATTGCCAAAATCGCCCACAGCCACGGAATTCCGGTGATTGTGGACGGGACCTTCACCACGCCGTACCTCCTTCGAACGATTGAGCATGGTGCGGACATTGTGGTTAATTCGCTCACCAAGTGGCTGGGGGGTCACGGGGCAGCCATTGGCGGAATCATCACGGATTCCGGCAAGTTCGACTGGAAAGCGGGCCGCCATAAGCTTTTCACCGAGCCCGATGCCAATTATCACGGACTTCGCTGGGCCCTTGATCTCCCCGCGCCGCTCTCGTCAATTCCCTTCGCGCTCCGGGTCCGGTTGGTTCCTCTGCGCAATCTTGGAGCGGCGATTTCGCCCGACAACTCTTGGATATTCCTGCAGGGAATCGAGACGCTTCCGCTTCGCATGCCCCGGCATTCGGAGAACGCCCTTGCGGTGGCGAAGTACCTGGCCAAACATCCCAAGGTGGCTTGGGTGCGTTACCCCGGGCTGGTGAACGACCCGGCTTATGCAAAGGCATCGAAATACCTGTCCAAAGGCTTTGGAGGAATGGTCGTTTTCGGTCCCAAAGGCGGCTACGACGCCGCGGTCAAGATCATCGATACTATCCAGCTCTTCTCGCACCTGGCAAACGTGGGCGATGCGAAAAGCCTGATCCTGCACCCGGCCAGTACTTCTCATTCACAACTGAGTGAAGAGCAGCAGCGGGAGGGCGGATTGAGCCCCGATTTGGTCCGGCTTTCGATCGGGATCGAGCACATTGATGATATCCTTGGCGCGCTGGACGACTCGCTTGCTAAGTAATTGATTTTGAGTTGGATAGGCGTTTTAGTTGATTAGAGTCTTCAGGGGTGGATGAATAATCCGCCCCTGCTTTTTTAAAGCCCGATCCTAACTCTATCTATAAACGAAAAGGGCGGCCCAAAGGACCGCCCTTTATCAAATCATCACGAATCAACTGCAGTATTCAGGATTATGCAGCGCGTCTGACTTCCGCCGATACGGGCCGCCGCGGCTCATAGGGTGTTCCGGTTGCGCCGCCCCAGGCCGCTGCAACAGCGCCCAGCACCATTAGAAAGAACGCCGCAAGCGAAGCTCCAGCTGCTGCGCCGGCCGCCTGTTCCCCAACTTGGGCTGCCTGCTCGCCTTTCTGGCCGCCCTGTGCGCGGGCTTGCTCGTAGGTGTTGATCCAGCGATCCGCGGTCTGCTCCGCATCCGGCCGGCTCATGTTGGCTTGAGCGACCAGAAGGTTAACGAGGCTGTCGCGGTCAGCGCGGGAAACCTTATCCGATTTCGCGATCCGGTTCAACATAGCCGAGACGTCCTGGCCTTTTTGCTGTCCCTGCTGACCGCGGGAAAGTTCCTTGGCTTCTTCTTGCGGATCCTGTCTTTTGCCATTTCCATCACGCATGGATTGCGCGATCTGCGGCGCTGCGCCGGCAAAGGCCTGCCCTGCAGCCGATACGCCGGATCCAACAAGCCCGAAGGCACCGCCAATAATCGAACCCACGGAGCTTGTAAGAAAGTAAACCATAAAAAGCGAGGTTACGCCCCATGTGACAAGTCCGTTCATGGCACCGTCGGCTCTTCGGGTACTGCCGGTTAGCCGTCCTGTCACATAGCCGCCTGCAAAGAGAGAAACCAGGCCCACAAGGATCCACCAGATCGCCGCGCCAATCCCCAGTCCCCTCAGCGGAACGCCGCCGGAGGCGGGATTGACCGTGCTAAGTCCCACGGCCAAGCCCAACAGCGACAGGGTTATCCAGGTCACCAGGGCAATTACGGTTCCGGCGAAAATTGCCGACCAGGATGTGCGCCTTACGGTGGCGGTCTCCGAAGTGTAAACTGCATCTGCCATACAAAACCTCCTTTGAAGTGGTATTTATGATGAAACGGATTATGGCCGAACAGGTCTTCCACGTGTTCCGCAAGGCCTATGCCATGATCTCTTTCCCGGATCCTGGCGGAGGAAGCTCTTGGTTAGTGGAATTCTACGCGCCTAAGGGGACAGGGGCTATTGCAGATATGCAAAGCTGTCGCAGATTCGAGAATTCCCCAGGCGAGACAAAGCAGTTGCGGGAACCAAGAGTAGACAGTAGTTTATGACCTTATTAGGAAGGCGGCCGGATGCCTGAACTCGCCGGGACTATATGAGTGCTGCAACGCAAACACGGAGCAGGCGGAAGATATTCCGATGGATCGCCGATGCGGCCTTTCTTTGCGGTGGAGTGCTTTCCGCCGGGCTGGGGCTAAAGGGCTTCCTTCTGCCCAATACCTTCATTGACGGCGGGGTTACCGGGGTATCACTGCTGATCACGGCCCTGTCACAATTCCCTCTTTCGGCTCTTCTGCTGATCATCAATCTGCCTTTTGTTGTGGCCGGGTATTTTCAAATGAACCGGGGTGTGTCCATCCGGAGCGCTCTGGCGATTTCCGGGCTTGCGCTGGCCGTTCATTTCATCCCATATCCCGAAGTGACTCACGACCGCCTTCTGGCAGCGGCATTTGGAGGAGTCTTCCTGGGCGCGGGGATTGGACTCTCAATCCGGGGCGGGGGCGTGCTTGACGGAACCGAAATTATGGCGCTCATTCTCAGCAGGCGACTTCCCGCCACCGTGGGCGACATTATCATGGTGATCAATCTGGCTATCTTTTCCGTTGCCGCGATTCTGCTCAATATCGAGTCTGCCCTTTACTCCATGCTGACCTATTTTGCGGCATCGAAAACCGTGGATTTCCTTCTCCATGGGATCGAGAGCTACAATGGGGTGACCATCGTTTCGAAAAAAACAGACGATATCCGGCAAATCATTCTAAATGAGTTGGGACGCGGCGTGACAATCTATAAAGGCAGGGGCGGGTTTACCGAGCGCGAACAGGATATTCTGTTTTGTGTCATTACTCGTCTCGAGATCCCGCGCATTCGAAGGCTGGTCAAGGCGGTGGACGAATCGGCATTTGTCGTGATCCATCCTGTTGGCGATGTGGATGGCGGAGTTTTGCGCCGAGCGCACTATCGGAAGTAGTCGCGAGTCGTGAGCTATGATTATGAATTGTGAATGTAACTACTCGCGTCTCTCGAAAGAATCATGAAACCACAGAGAAACACTGAGGCCGGAGAAGAGGA
>CAYVZU010000139.1:0-9951 GCA_964455935.1 uncultured Fibrobacterota bacterium | reverse complement strand
AAAAAACGACCCCCAATTAACAAATCAACACGCAGATCGCCGAACGGTTACCAGCTATCGGACGTTTGGCGGCTTAAATCAATGGAGCGGCGCCGTGGGGCTCCAAATTGCTCCTGGAATTGGCGCGGGCATTTCGCTGGGATTGGTCACCGGCGCCCAGGAAGTAAGCCGTGTCTTTTCCCGCAAAACCAATGGAACCTTCATTGACCCCGCGGCCGATGACTTGAGCGTGTCTGCCGATCGAAGTTGTCTTGGCTACGATGTGCGAGTGGGTTTGCTGTATTCCATGCAGAACCTGTTCCGGTTAGGGTTTCGCTTCACCATGCCCCAGACCATTCATTTTGCGGAGAGCCTGGTCGAGAGCCATCCTCATTCTGCCAACATTCCAGGTGTTTCGCAGGAAAACAAAGGCGAACTGATTTCGTCTTATGCCGGGGCCGGAGGGGTCGCTTTCATTCTCCCGATGATGACGATTTCAGCGGAAGCCCGCTTTCGGGCGCCTTACGATTTGGCCCATCCGGGCGAAATCATGTTGGACGGGAACTCCGCCAATGTCTACAAGGTGGGCGCCGGACTGGGCGTGGAAGCACCGCTTCCCGGCACAGCCTTGCTTGCGCGGCTTGGGTATTCCTATGACGAGTTTGATGCGCATCAATTCGTGGTTAAATATGACCACGAATCCTTCGACTGGTCCGATGACGGCATTTCCGTGGATCAAAACAAGCGTCTGCTGACCGCGGGTCTTGGATGCGTGGCAAAAAATATCAGTATGGATCTGTCATACGGGTATCAGTCCTGGGGTATTACAACAAACGGGACGCTGTCGCAAACGTATTTCACAAACCGGCTTATGCTGTCATTCTCCGCGCGATACTGAAAATCGCGGCCCTGGCCCGGCCCAACATTTGAACATTAGGCTCCAATGCCATCCTCGATTGGCGACAATTGCTCATGCCCCAGCCTGCGCCCATGGCGGCGAAGGAGGACTTTGAGCAAGACTTCCTTATAGCGCCGTTTGGCAATTCCGGCAGGAACCTTGGGTTCGATTGCGGCTGCGGCCGTCTGCGGCCTGGACTGAAACATGTAGGTCTCGACAAAATCGAACCTAAGGTCGTCCAGGACCCGCAACGTGTCACGGAACTCTTCATCGGTTTCGGTGGGGAACCCAACCATGATTTGCGTGCGCAGCACTGTTTTTGGGGACACCTTTCTAATCGTAAGAATGGCCTGACGAAAGTCCTCGATCGAATGCCCGCGGCCCATAAGGTTTATAATGCGCTGATTGCCCGATTGCATGGCCGAGCCCAGGAACGGGATCCTCCCCGTCCTGAGGGGCTCGATAAGGCTCGGCAGCATCTCGATAAGAAAGCGCGGGTTCACATTCCGGACCTTAATACTGCAATCGCGGCTTCGCCCAAGCATGGCCGCAAGCAGGTCGGCCAGAGTCAATCCAATGTCCCGGCCGTATGAGCCCAGGTCCGTGCCGATCAACGCTATTTCCCGGTACCCAAGACCAAGCCCCTTATCGAACTCTTGAAGGATGTCTTCAATGGCTCTGCTGCGTACGTCGCCGCGCGAGATCTTGACACCGCAGAACGAGCAGTTGTTAAGGCAGCCGTTGCTGGCTTTAATGCAGAAGGTTCTTTCGCTGAACACCTCGACGGCGGCGCCCAGATGCCGGTAGTATGCCTGGGACAGTTTTTCGATTATGAAGGACGGATCGAATACGCGGGCCAATTTTTTCAGCTCCGGAATTCGGAAGCGCCGTAAGTCGCCGACATCAAGAATGCGGCCGTGCAGTTTATTGGCCCGGATGTTGGCATAGGCTTTTTGGGCTCCGATTGCCTTGGCCAGGCCGTCGATATCGTCCGATCCGAACGTCTCGCCGCCATAAATATCCCGCAATCGCTTCAGGTTTATTTTGGGAAGACATCCGCACACCAGTAAACGTCTTTCGTTCATCCTCGATTGAAGGTGCCGGACGATTTCAATGGAGCTTTCCTGCGCATCGGCTGTGAGTCCGCAGGCATTGAAAAGGACAAGGTCGGCCTTGCGGTAATCGGTTTCTTCCGTCCAGCCTTCCGATAGAAACACCTGCGTCATTTGTCTGGCGTCAATGCGATTCTCCGGGCACCCATTGGTGAGGACACACACTCTTCGCGGTTGCTGCATGGATCTCCTCGTACGGAATGGCGTTGGGCAAAGTGAGCCCCGCTGCATCCGGGTTTCCGCGCGAAGGCCAGTCCCACGCAGCCCAAACACAGCGAGGATTTGGATAACAACAAGCGGGTCGCACCGCGCTCTATTTGCGAGGGGAATGGAATCCACCCTCTTTGGGGATTTGTGCTGCAAAATGCAAGCCGCAAAACGGCCGCCCGTTTAGGCGCTTTGCATTGTGTTTCCGCTGAGTCCCTCGGTTGGCCAACGAACGGTGCGCCGGCATGGGAACTCCGGGAAATCCCCAAACAAGGTCCGGGGGGCGCGTTGCAGCTGTCTGCCTGGAAAGGTATTTTTTCCGAGCACCAAGAAGAGAACCCTGTCCTCCTGCAATGAAAGAAAGGATTGAACGCAATGTGCCAGCCAATCGCATCTTTAGCAAAACTGATTCTATGTGGAATTGTTCTGGAATTCATATTCGTTGCGTCCTGCGCCACCGTGTCGACCGAAAAATCCGCGTCTGTTGTGCGGGCCAAAACAGTGCAAAGCGAAGGTTTTCCCCCTTATTCCGGCGAAAGGAAAAGAGTTCAGATCATCCGATTTGGCATACCGCAGGAGATTGCCGCCCAATATCCCGAACTGGTGGAGAAGCGGATCGGCTGGGGACTCTACAATATGGTTTTGGACGAACTTTACGACACCAAGCGTTTTGAGTTCGTGGAGGAAAAAGAAATCATGCGGGACAGAATCCTGCAAAACTGGGCACTTTCACAGACCGGTCTCATGGCTGAGGAACAGCAGATCGACGCAAGCAAAGGCCTTGCCATGCCTCAATATCTGGTATATGGCGAGGTGTTTGACTTCAGCATCAGTGCCAGCGAAAAGATTACCGGCATTGCCATGGAGAAGGTCAATGCAACCCAGGTTGGCGTTCAATTGCGTCTGGTTGATGTGTCAAATGGAGAATACATACCCGGTTCCGGTACGGCCGAAGCGACCACGACCGCAAAAACCGTCTGGGCCGTTGCGGATCAGCCCTTTGACCAATCCACGGTGGGCCTTGCCACGAAACGGGCCGTGCATGCGGCTGTCTTTGAGCTTCTTAAACGAATGCAATAAGCGCGTTATTTTCCAATCAGGAGGATCGTCCATGAAGAATCAGCGATGGTTCTATAGCGTGATCTCCGTTTTTATCGCGACCCTGTCTGTCTCGGCGCAGATGTCATATGTCCAATACTGGAATGCGGGCAAATTGCATCCGTGCACCGGCGATTCCGTTCAGGTCATGGAAGAAACAGAATATGCCGGCGGAGAGCTTATCAGGCTTACGGTGCTTGGAATGTCCAAAGAATGGACCGATTATAACGATTATGCGAACGAACGGTCGGCTTTTATTCACGGTGCGATCAGCTTGGCCGGGCAGCAATGTGGATCGGGAGGAGCGGCAAGCCTGTCCGCCGAAGCGGCGAACTCGACCTTCAAGCAGGCGGTTTTCACAAGTCTGGCAACCCCCAAAATGGCTGCCATGCCGACCACCGCTTCCTCGCCCGCCGTGTCGACCGCTTCGGAGCAGGCGGTCTTGGCAGCGGAACCGGCCCAGGAAACCGAAGCCGGCAAGGCAGTGCAGTTGGAGGCAGCCAAAGAGCAGGCGGCGCCCGCGGTTTTACTGCCGCCCAATAATGTTACGACCGATCTTGAGTGGAATCTTTTCAAGCAAAACGGCGCCTCGGGCAGCAATTACGCCCTGCGGGCCGGTTACAGCCGGACGCTTTCAAATGAAAAGATCACATGCGGCGGCATGCTTGTGCTCAACACCATGGTCATGCTCGATAAGATCTTCTTCAACAATGCGCTTAACGGCTACGGCACCTATCTGATCGAGGAAACCAGTGCTTTGGAGCGCAAAATCGGCGGCTCGTTGAATATGTTTCTTGTGGACAAGACTTTCTACGGCACACCCTTTGGCATGAGCGTGGTCGCCAGTTTCAGCGACAACTGGTTTGTACGATCGGACAATATTCTTACGTATGGTCTAATGGCGCAGCAATCCTTTGTGGGCGATAGCAAGACCACGCTTCTAACCGCCGGAGCGCTTTACGGGTTACCTATGGGACAACGCTTTGCCTTGAACGGCAACGTCGTTTATGCCGTGAATGTGCTTACGGTTGGCCAGGACGGCGTGGTCGATGTGGAGAACCGCAGCATGCTTCAGCCGGCGCTGACTTTGACAACTTATTTTACGCGTCTTTTCAGTCTTGACGTTGGCGTGAAATCGACTTTTCTTGTCGCGGATTACAATGATCTGGTTCTTACACTTGGCAGCGTAATCCTGTTTTAGAAAGGGATTCCATGCGTTTCAAGAAAGCTCTTGTCCTATTCGTCTTTGCCGGTTTGGCCGTTGCGCAAGGGACGCAGGCTCCTTCTTGCGCCGTCGTAGGATTTCTAAACGAAATCGAAAACCAGGATTGGAGAGACGGCCGGGTTGGCCTGGGCGTTTGCGCCATGCTGTCGCAGGCTTTGTTCGAATCCCGCTGCTTCACGCTTCTTGACGAAAAGGCGGAAATAAAAGGCCGGCTTCAGGAAATCGCCAAGAGTGCCTGGCTTGGCCGCAAAGGTGGTGCAACACTGGATTCCGCGGCAATGGAAATGAAAAAAGCCGGAGCGCGTTTCATGGCTTCGGGAAGAGTCTATTATTTCGGCAAGCCGCGCACACGGGCTTCCGTTGGTCCGGCCCATTTCAGCGGCGACGAAGTGGAGATAAAAATCGAGGTGACGCTTTTGTCAATCAGCGATGGGAAGAGGATTTCCGCCATTGGTACCGGCAAGGCCAAGACCACAGCTCTTTCCGGATTGTTCACCTTTCACGATGAAAACCTGGATGCGGACAAATCCATGGTAGGCACTGCCACACGCAAGGCCATTGATGCGGCGGTTGCGGAGATAACAAAGAAATACAGGAAAGCCTACAAACCGGCAATCCCCGCTCCATGAAGAACACGGTTTTCTTGAGGCCGCGTGGACTTCCGCTATAAGCTTCGACTTTGCCCTTCGGCTGGCTCGGGACAGGCTCAGGATGAGGGCCATCACCACGGTCCTGGAATCGATTCCGCATTATAGAACATTGGACGAAGCGGACCGAATAATTGGCGCCTGAGTTCGGATTGCGGATATCGCGGCACAGGGGCGCAAGCGTTGACCAGGACATCCGGGCGGGACAATGCGGCTGACGTCAGGATGCGAAATGTTGGGTCTTGGACGGCAAAATCCTGGCGGAAAGCGCAACGGAAAAATCAGTTGGATTGCTCGATCACTTTTTTCAGCAGATCACGTTGTATGCATTGCTTGGGCAGGTAGATATCCGCGCCGGCCTTAAGTCCGGATAGTTTGTCGTTGTCGCTGATCGCGTATGCGGAGGTCATAACGATTTTGACATGATCCGTGAACCGGCTTTTCTTGATCTGCCGGCATACTTCCCAGCCATCCACTCCAGACATCCGCGCATCGAGGAGCACTACTTCAGGCCGAAATTCGATCACCTTCATAAGAGCATCCTTGCCGTTGTCGGCGACCTCCACCTCATATTCATCATCCAGCATGCCCTTAAGGATTTCAAGCGCCGCGGGCTCGTCGTCTACAACCAGAATTCTGCGCTTGATGGCTACCATGGTTATCCTTTGGTAAGATCGTTTGAGGTTCGGCTGTCCGGGTTTTGCTGTGGATCGCCCTGCACCTTCTCCTCGATATGTCCGGCCCCGAAACACCGGGCGTGATAGAAAAACTTTTTCAGACCCTTGGCGACCGTGATGGTCGTGTCGCCCTTTTCGAGGCCTTTCTGGCAGCGTGCACATAATTCCGGCATGGTACTAATCTATGTCACGGGATAAAGAAGGGCAATACCCGGATTCGGCGATGCGGATACCGGGACAACGAACCGGTTTTTGCCAATCGATTAATGACGGCATAAGTTCCGAATTCCCAATGCTTAGCATCCAGCCTCATCGATGGGATTCGCGCAGTTTCCGTTTAGCATAATATGCAGGCCATCTCAGTGTTGGGTCAAGGCAATAGGGCTGATTTGCGCGTTGGCCCAAAGAAATGGGCCTACCCCATTACCGCAAGGATAAATGGCAATTTACTAGAGCGTATTTCAAAAAGGCTTTCTGGCATCGCCCGGCTGCAAACGCCGCAAGCTTCGTTGCGCTCCATCGGCGTATCTCCCTCTGATACGCCTGCTTCGCGCGCCTTGCCTGCGCCGTTTTCGCACGGGCTTCGGCCCGCGCAATCCTTTTTGAGATGCGCATATAGTCCCGTCATATAATTCTTCTCAAGAAAACAAGATTCTGAACCTTGGTAGTACAGCAAGGGCTTGACGCGTAGGCCCGACAAACTTCGTTTCTCCTTTCCTTCCCGTATCCTCACCGGCGGCAGACCCGAAAGCCGGTCTGGCAGCACCCTTGTACCAACCTTTGGCACGCCGATTGCGGTCCGTAGATCCGAATGCTGCGCCACACTTGTCGATATGGCCGGGGGTGGGGCATGCTGACAGAAAACCAACCTTTGGAGGGGATCCGTATGAAACGGCTCTTATGTTTATCTGTGGTCCTGTCGGGACTTGCACTGGTCATTTCCTGTGCTGCCCCGGCTCGCAATGGAACAACCGAGGAAAGCGAGTTGAATAAACGCGTAAGGTCCTCGGTTGATATTGTGCGAACCCTTACCTCCGTTCCGGAGAGGGCCGTTCCGGATGCGGTGCTGAGAGACGCCCAAGGCATTGTTATTATTCCATCGGTCCTGAATGCGGCCTTTGTTGTCGGCGGTCGCTATGGCAATGGCGTGGCCGTGGCCAGAACGGAAGACGGGGAATGGAGCTATCCAAGTTTTGTCACCATCCAAGGCGGCAGTCTTGGATGGCAGGCTGGGGCGCAATCCATCGATCTGGTACTGGTTTTCAAGAACCGCGAGGCCCTTTCAGAGTTGACGACCGGCAAGTATACTATTGGGGCGAAAGCCGGCGCCGCGGCAGGCCCGGTCGGCCGGAATGCCAGCGCAAACACGGACGCACAACTCAATGCGGAGATCTATTCGTATTCCCGCAGCCGCGGTTTGTTTGCGGGGATATCCGTGGAGGGAGCGGCGCTGCGTATTGACAACGCCTCGAATGCAGCCTTTTACAATGCGCCCGCCATTGCACCCCAGACGATTTTTGACGATGATGTGCCGTATGCTCCGCAGCCCGCGACACAGTTGAAGAATACGCTTGAGAATGTAACCGAGCAGGTTGCGGCGGTCAAGGACGAGACGGAATCCTGATCTCGCCAACTCGGGGAAATGGTATGGGTTCCCATCGGGGCAACCTGTCGTCGCACAGACCGCAGGTTGCCTTTCGATTTCAGACCCTCCAGGATTCAAGTGATGAGCACGACCCGGCCGCAAACCGGCTAGGCCAAGACAGAATAGACGCTGGAATTCAAGAACAGAAATGTCCATTCTCATTATCCCAAAACCAGCAGTTGCATGCGGCGCACAGCATGCAATCTAAGGGCTTCAGGCGTATTACTCATATCACCTTGCTGATATGTGCCGCGAACCCTTCAACCCTTGCTGCAAGTAGATCTTGCGGTTCTGAATCCACAGGCCACTGCAGAATTTAGGATTATGGGACATGCGCGCAAGAATTTATGACCGGTACTCATCCATCCTTCTTCACCAACTTTTCCGCTTCATCCACGGTCCTATCACTTGTATTGGTATAAATCCCCTTTGCGCCCACTGCATGCAGAAGCGGTATCACTTCGTTGGAATGAACATCATTGGCTTGGACCGATTTGTCCGCCTTTAAAATCCTCTCGTCGATAGGGTGACACCGGGATTGCCGCCGTTTGGCAGGCCCGCCTCCGGGTCCATTCAATTGCATCCAAAGCCTCGATCTCCGGCAACCGATCCAGATGGCACAAGCAGGTGGTGCCATCCATGTGATAAGTCGAGCCACTCGCATTGCTTTTCCAGGACATGCTCTTCGAGCCGGATATCCTTAAACCGGGTATTCTGTTTGGAAGTTGCGCAGGTGTCGGTATCCGCCATGCGGTGGGAAAGGGGAAGGGCCTCCGGCCTGATCGACCACAACAAAGCACGGAGGCCTAGAATCCTGCTATTTCTTTCTCGCCGGCTCCGAAGCCAATGACTTGGACAGAGCGGACGCATAGACAAAACTGGTATCCGGCTCAAGCACAGTGGCGTGTCCATTCATGACTTTCACATCATAGCACCGGAACCATGCTGTCATTGTTGATGTGTAAGACATGCCGTTGTCGGTCGTAAAGGTATGAGACCTGGCGCGCTGCGTGGAGCCCAGATTCAATGTGAAGTCGCATCGCGCAAGGCTGTCGTAGTCAAGATCATAGCTGTTGACGGCAAAGATGTAATAGCCGTCGGGGAAATTGCCGATTGTAATATGCTCCGGTCCCTCACCTTGGGTATCATCCACATCCAGAATACCGCGATAGGAGGACGCGGCTGAGTCCCACAGGATTTGTTTATGGCTGGAGCCGTAGTAGCAATGGGCGTTGGCCTTTGTTCCCAGATCAGGCACGGAAGAGGAGTAATACCACAAATGAAGATCCATATCGCTGGTGGGTGTATCCCAAATCAGCGTGCCCAAAATTACCTTGTCGGAGATGCTGAGATTGCAATAAACGGTAATCATCGGGCTTGTGACGATGCTTCCAGACGAATTCACCGCCATTAGGAAGATCTGGTTGGCTCCAATATCCAAGGTGACGACCTTCGAAAACGTCGAGGAGCCTGCCGCCGAGGGAGTGACCAATATGGGAAAGACATTCCCGTTGACATAAACGAAGACCTGGCCCAAATCCATATTCAAGACCGTTCCATGTAAAGCCACATTCGGCAGCATGACCGTATCATCCGCGGCATAAAAGGTGTCGATTTGTGCCGCGCCCGTGGCTGCGAAGGTATGACTTGCGGCAATGCTTGTCACTTCGGTAACCCCAACGGTTGTGGTGCAGTCCTCGATGATCTCCACAACGGCGTAGCCGGCCACGGTAGTGTCATTTCCATTCACGCTTACATCGCTGATGTAGATCAGCGCATCGCGCCCGGGCTCCATTCCGGTGAAATCATAGTCGACCAGTATGAGGCTATCGCTGCTGATAATTCCATTGACCGGAACGGAAAGAGAAGTCGTGTCGAGAATTACGCGAACCGTGCCCTCTACTGTGTCGCCGGGCTGAGTCCCAAGCCGTATCTGAAGCGTTCCGCGAGCATTGCCGCCGTTGGAGATTTCGCCATTTCCGGACGACGTGGGACTTGAAGAACAGCCCAGGAGAGCGGTCACCAGCGGCAGAATACAGAGAAAGCGATAAAAATCCTTCATGGTCGGTCTCCTCATGTATGTGAAGTACTGTTTCATCTGGGAAAAAGGATCATGCCCGGCTTTTGGGCAACTCCAAAGTACAATTCTCAGTGCAAAGCGAGCAACGGGATTTTGGTGCGGTGCTTTTCGGCGTTGTCTTGCCCGCCTTGAAGAACTGGTTGTGCGTGCCATGACCCTTGATTGTAAGGGAAACTGCCTATTTTGGCGAGTGCCGGGAAGAGCAGAATATTCCTAATCTGGGGGAATCGCGGAATCACATGGACTTTTCGATAATTTGGGCGGAAAAGGAGAGACCCAGGGCACCACGACTGCACCTGATAGTCATGCTTGTGAGTAGCCCGCAACTCTCGCTCATCTTCTACAGTTTAAAAACCGAACTTCTTTTATATCAGTCACTTACG
>CAYVZU010000138.1:0-9959 GCA_964455935.1 uncultured Fibrobacterota bacterium | reverse complement strand
AATTCATAATTGTCTTACTTGAGTCCCAGCACATCCTGCATGTCAAAGAGGCCGCTTGGTTTTTCCGAAAGCCAAAGCGCAGCCCGCACGGCCCCGCGCGCGAAGGTCTCGCGGCTGTGGGCCATGTGGCGAAGTTCGATGCGTTCGCCCATGCCGCCGAAAAGGACCGTGTGGTCGCCCACGATATCGCCGGCGCGCACCGCATGAATGCCGATCTCCTCGGGTTTGCGCTCGCCCGTGATTCCGTGGCGGCCATAAACACCGGCACTCTGCAAATCGCGGCCCAGTCCATCGGCCGCCATTTCGGCCAACCGTTTGGCCGAGCCGCTGGGGGCGTCTTTTTTAAACCGGTGGTGAGCTTCGATGATCTCCGGGTCATAGGCGCTTCCCAAAATGCGCGCCGCGTCCCGGACCAGTTTGAACAGCAGGTTCATTCCAATACTCATGTTGGGCGCAAACACAGTAGCCATGGTTTCCGAAAGGCGGCCGATCTCCTCGACCTGCGTGGGTGTAAATCCGGTGGTCCCTACAACAGCCTTGGCGCCCGCCGCGGCGGCTATCTGTAAGTGCGCAATGGTGGCATCGGGCTGCGTGAAATCAATGAGAACGCAGCCGGCGAATTCCTCTTTGGCAATGCGGTCGCGAATGGGGCAGCCCAGGGATCCCACGCCCGCGCAGAGTCCCGCGTCGCGGCCCAGGTCGGGATGATGCGGCCGCTCCAGGGCGCCCGCCAGAACAGCCTGGGGGGTATCGTTGACCGCGGAGATCAACTGCTTTCCCATCCGGCCCGCGGCTCCCGCCACAATTATTTTGGTCTTCATGTTTCACCCCCTGAAATTGTCGGGCACAAAAAGTTTCGGAGTAGTCAGGTTTCGGACAGGATTACTTGCGCCCCACGTTTTCTACGTCTTTACGTCCAACCTTCCAGCGTCCAACGTTTAACGTTTTACATTAAAAGACCAGGTCGGGTATCGCCAGCGTATCCATATAAATACGGGGGACCTGTTTTCGAACCAATTCGCGCACCAATTGTTCGCGTTTGGACTTGTCCTGTTTCTTGCGCATCCGTTCTTTGACGTCTTCAAAAAGCATTTTCGTGGTCTCGGGGTCCGAGTTGGCACGGATAATGAATAGCCCGTACTGGTCCTCGGTAATCCCGGTGACCTTGCCGGTGGGCACGGCGAACGCCGAATCCGAATACGGATAGCCGCGGTATCCCTTTGGAACCTTCCGCACATAGCCGCCGCGGTGTGCGTTGGTCGTATCCTCGGAGTATTGGATCGCCAGCTTCTCGAAGCTCTCTCCGGAGCGCAACCGCCGAAGGAGCTGCCCGGCTAACTTTCGTTCTTGGGCCAGTTCGGCCGCGCGCGCCTTCTCCAGGCCGTCGGCGGTCAGCGTCGAATCCCGCTCTTTGAAGATCACGTCCAGCAGCTTCAGCATGCGCTTGGGCTTTTGCACATACGACATCTTCTTATACAGACAGATGTGGCTGACCTCGCGCTCGATCTTGATGAACTGCTCGGGGTGGCGATCATAGTAAGCCCACAGCGCCGAGTCGGGCGTCTGCACCGGTCTTACCAGCGAGTCCTCCAGGGCCGAAAGTGCAAGGCCCTGGCGCATTTCCTCGAACAATTGCTCCCGTGTAAGGCCCATTTTGTCGAGGTAAGCACGAAGGCCCTCCTCGCTGTTTCTAAACTGCTTCTCCATGAGCTCCAAAAACCCCCGCGCAAGACGCAGAGAATCGATGACAATGCCCCGTTTGGCCGTCTCCTGGCGCATAATCGACTGGTTCACAAGCCGCTGCAGCGTATTCTTCCGGTACAGCGCCAGCTTGTCCCCGGCCGGGACTTCCCAAAATGGGTTGCTCCGGGCCAATTTGCGCATGGTGCCGACAAACTCGGTATCGACCTGCGCAATGGTGATGGTATCACTATTGATGATGGCGGCTACGTTTTTGTCCACGGGTTTGGCGCAGTGCTGGGCAAAACACGACAGGCAAACCAGCGCCGCGCCCATCAAGCAGGGGTGTTTCATAATCATTAAAATCTACTTATTGCCTGCGGGATTTGCCAATTGCGGAGCCTGTGGCCTGGAGCCTTCTTCTTCCAAACCTCCAGCCTAAGCCGGCAAAGCCGGAAGCGGAGTTAATAGATAGTAGTTAGTAGATCATAGTTAAGATTTCCAAACTCCAATGATTCGCATTTGCTTTTTTTCAAACTACGAACTTTTATCTACCATACCGCTCCAGCCTTCTTCTTCCCTGTAGCCTGCCTCCAGCCTTCTTCCTCCGCCCTCCAGCCTCCAGCCTTCCTCCCTCCAGCCTTCTTTGTCCGGATTGTCTGTTGCACTGCACACCCGGAATTGATATTTTCATCCTACATTTGGGGCGTCCCCTCATTTGGGACATCCCCTAAAATCCTCCGGACCGTTTACCTTACTGGGAGGTCGAAATCCATGCGGTTCAAAATTGAAAAAATGGCGTTGGTCGATGTCTTGCAGGACCTGGTCACCATTGTGCCGTCCAAAACGACGCTGCAGGTCCTTGCCAATTTTCTGATCTCCCTCAAAGGCGACGAGCTCTCGATTTCGGCCACCGACCTCGACATTTCCATGCGCACCGTTCTCAAGGTCAAAGGCGAAAAGGACGGCGAACTCACGGTCAACGCGCGCAAACTGTTCGAGATCGTGCGCGAGCTCCCTTCCGGGGCCGTGCAGGTCGACGCGGTCAACAACGTGCTCCAGATCAGCTCGGAAAAAAAGTTCTCGTGCAAAATCGCGGGCGCCGATACGGCCGATTTCCCGGCCGCCCCCGAAGTCGATGCGGCCCTCGATTTCGAGCTACCTACATATGCGATCCGCAAGCTGGCCGAGAAGACGGTCTTTGCCGTGGCCGAGGACGGCGCGCGGCGCAGCCTCAACGGCATCTACTGGGACATCCGCGAGAAGGAAATGATCATGGTGGCCACCGACGGCCACAAGCTGGGTTATTCCTCCCATCGCCACTCGATCAACGCCAAGGGCGGCAAAAGCGTGATCCTCTCGCCCAAGGCCGTCAACCATGTTCTGCGCCTTCTGCCGCAGGAACAGGAAGAGAACATCGGCATCTGCATCGGTTCCAACTACGTCAGCTTCGTTACGGGCGCTTCGACCCTTGTCTCCAAGCTCATTCCCGGCCCGTACCCCAACTACGAGCAGGTCATCCCCAAAGCCAATAACAAGAAGGCCGTCGTGGACCGCGAGGAACTCTCGGGCGCCATCCGCCGTGTGGCCATTCTCTCCAGCGTCAAGACGCACCAGGTGAAATTTTCCCTGCGCCCCAACGTGCTCGAACTCTCGGCCGTGAACCGCGATTTTGGGGCCGAGGCCAAGGAAGAGATCCCGGTGACCTACACCGCCGAGGACCTCGACATCGGGTTCAACGCCAGCTTCTTTCTCGATGTCCTGCGCCTCACCGAGACCCCGCGCGTGGTGCTCTCGCTCAACTCGCCGCTCAGCGCAACTCTAGTCCACCCCGAGACGGAGGACAAGAAGGAAGGCGATTACTTCTTCCTGCTCATGCCGCTGCGCCTTCTCAACGAGCGGTAGCCGGAGAATTGCGAGTTGTCCGACGGACGACAGGAGATCGAAACTGGGATTGAGAACGGCCCTTCAGCATACAACCGGCGTTCATGAATTTTCTGCTGTAGCCTGGAGTCGCCTTCTTCTCCTGCTATTCCTGGCCTCCCTTGCCGGGGCCGACCCGTATCGACCCACGGGAGCTCTGGTCAACAGCCTGGGTCTGGGCGGCCTTAGCCGGGATGCCAATGCCAGCCAGCTTTTTCACAATCCGGCCTTGCTGGCCGATATTCTGAATTCGGATTGCGTCGCCGGCCTCGACGGCCTTCCCCTGGAGGAGGCCTATTCGCTGGCGGGCGCGGCACGCATCGCATCCAACACCGCCATAGGAATGGGGGTTCGCCGCGTCAGCTTTGACTCCATGGACGAAGGCCAGCTGTTGCTGTCTTCGGCCTTTGCGCCCACCCCGCTCTTCTGGCCGGGATTTTCGATGAAATACCTGTTCGCCCGGGGTGAAGCGGCGCTGGATCTGGATCTGGGAGCCGTCTGGAACCCCGCGCGCCGGGTGCGGCTAGGTTCGTGCATCGAAAATGTTCTGGCCTCGGCGGACGGCCGCACGCGCATGCGCAGCGCCAGCCTGCAGGTCCAGTATTTCTGGACCCCATACGCCGTGGACGGCCTTGGAATTTTCTTTCGTTCCGAGCTCGACACGCTGCACTACAACGCCGGGGTCTCGATCGAGAAGCGGTTCTTCCACAACCCGCAGTTTGGGCTGCGAATGGGCGGCCATGTCCAGCGCGATGACATCGAAGATGACGGAATCACTCTGGGCGCCATGAGCCGTTACGATATCCGCCAGCACCGCGTCGAGGTGGAATACGCCTTTAGGACCAGCGGGCTCTCGGCGGCCCGCCACTCGGCTTCGGTTCATTTTGGACTCTGGGGGGCGCGCGACCGCGTGGCTCCCGACATCTTCGTCCAGCCGAACCGGACGTATCTGACGCCCGACGGCGACGGCGTGGACGACGCCCTCTACTTCCAGCTCAAAGCCCAGGATGACCCGGGCGGAGCCGGCTTTCACAACTGGAGTCTCGTGATCGCGGCGCGGGATTCGGCCACCAACCGCCCGCGGCCCGTGAAATCCTATGTCGGCGGCGGCATTCCGCCCTCCACCATCATCTGGGACGCCCGCAGCTCGCAGGGGCGCCTGGTCGAGCCCGGAGATTATTTTTATCAGTTCACCGCCACGGACCGCAACGGCAATCAGGCCAAGACCGACTGGCGGCTTTTCCGGGTTCAGTAACCTGAAGAGAAGACCAACCACTGAGTGAAATCCAGAGTTGGGGTGGAGGACACGGAGAGGAGTCTTTCCTGGCGCAATCCTGCGCCGGAAAAAACCCAATCTTCTCTGTGCTCTCCTTCTCCGACCTCGGTTTCTCTGTGGTTACGCCTTCGCTTTGGGGGCGTGAGTAGTTACAGAGGCCTTCATTGCAGATACGCACACTGTCTCTTTCCGGCTTCCGCAACCTGGCCGAACAGTCGCTCGAATTCACGTCCGGCCTAAACTGGGTCCACGGCGACAACGGCCAGGGCAAGACCAACCTGCTCGAGGCCATCCACTACCTGTGCGTGGGCAAATCCCAGCGTCGCGCGCCGGAACGCGAGCTTCTGGGCTATAACAGCGACGCGCTGACCCTGGAGGCCGTGGCCAGCAAGGAGGGCGCGCCGTTCGAGATCCATGTGGGCGTGGATCGCCGCGGCCAGAAGCGCATTCGCCTGGCCGGCCGCCTCCTGCACCGCGCCTCGGACTTCCTGGGCACGCTCAACGTGGTCTCGCTGGCGCCCGACGACATTGCCATGGTCCGCGGCGAGCCGGTGATTCGACGCTACTTTCTTGATATGCTCCTTTCGCAGTTAAACCGGCTTTACCTGCGCGCGCTCCAGGAATACCGGCAGCACCTGCTGCAGCGCAATTTTCTGCTGCGCGACAAACGGCCATGCGATCCAACCCTTCTTTCGACCTATACCGACAAACTCGTTTCGCTGGGGGCGGTCCTGATGCGCCATCGCCGCCAGGCGCTTTCGGTCCTCTCGGACCGGGCCGGGCGGTTGTTCAACGAACTCACCGAGCGCTTCGGCGCGCTCGATCTGCGCTATCATCCCGGGGTGGAGCTCCCGGTGGGGGTACCGGACGAGGAAGGCCTGGCCCGGGCCTTTTCCGTATCCGCCGAGCACGAACGCGCCGTTGGGGCAACCCTTGTGGGACCGCACCGGGACGATTTCGAAACACGGTTGGGCGCGCGGGCCCTTCGCCGGTTCGGCTCGCAGGGCCAATGCCGGGCCGCGGCCATCGCCTTGAAACTTGCGGCCGTGGACGTGGTCCAAAACGAAGCCGGCCGGCCCCCGCTTCTTCTGCTCGACGATGTCTTCGCGGAACTCGACGAGGGCCTGCGGCGCAACCTGCGCCGGCTCCTGCCCGGCAAATCGCAGATCTTCATCGCATCCCCCGAGATGTATTTTCCCCTAAGCTCCGGGGCCCGCTTCCACATCGAGGCCGGAATGCTTCAGCGGGAATCCGCCTGAAATGTTCGACGGTTGGACGTTCGACGTGATACGTATAACTTTGACGTATCCATCCAGTGGCTCACGACTCTTTTGTCTTTCATGTTTTCCGATTCTTATCCCAAATTGACACCGAGAACCGCGAACCGTCAACTTGTTTCGATAGAAGCCTCCAGCCTCGGCAAGGGTCTAATTATTTAGGTCCTTCGGACTTTTGTGTGGGTAGCCCCAAGATGTTGTGTCAAGGGGTTACCCACACAAAAGTCCGAAGGACCCGATTATATTTATAGCGTATGAAAACCGAGTACCTTTCAGACACGCGGCCTCGCGGCCCGAGGCGGAAAAAGTTCTTATCGAGCTGATCCGGAAGGCGTCCATTTCCCAGCGCATCGACAGGGCGCTTTCCCTGACGCGGATCGTATCCGCGCTTTGCCGCAGGGCAATCAGAAGGGAAAACCCGTCATACAGCAGGCGGGAGCTCGACGTTGCTTTTGTCCGCCTTCATTACGGCGAAAAACTCGCGGATGAACTGAAAAAATACCTGGCCGATCAGAAAGAATCCTGATGCCCGGGCTGCTGGACGGGCGATCCGGCAGACATGGTAGAGGAAAAAGCGGCCGGTGAAAAACGGCTGCATGAATTCACCTGCCGTGGCTAATCTATAATCTTATCTCCCTCCCAAGTTTCCACATTTAACTTCCTCGATCTTGCTTTTACTCATAGCGTTGAGTAAATTTACTATCGTTGTTGAGCAAAACTGGAGAGCGCAATGCACAAACGCGCGGCATTTCAGACGTTGCTGGGCAGGATCCAAGGCCGGCGCAAATTCATCCAAGTCATTGCGGGACCCAGGCAGGTCGGCAAGACAACCCTTGTCAACCAGGTCATGAAAGCCTGCGGGCTGCCTTCCCACTATGCCACGGCGGACGAACCCGCTCTGAAGGGGCTGTCATGGATCGAGCAACAGTGGGAGGCGGGGCGGCTCCTGGCCCAAAGGAACGCAAAGGGGGCGCTGCTCGTTCTCGACGAACTGCAGAAGATTCATGCGTGGTCCGAAACGGTGAAGCTGCACTGGGACAAAGACTCCCTGGACGGCCTGGCCCTTCGGGTGGTATTGTTGGGGTCCTCGCCGCTGCTGATCGCCGATGGGCTCTCGGACAGCCTGGCCGGGCGGTTCGAGATCCTCTACATGCCTCACTGGTCCTACGCCGAAATGCGGGATGCCTTTGGGTGGGACGTGGACAATTACATCTTTTATGGAGGCTATCCCGGGTCCGCCGAACTGGTGGGGGAGCCGAGGCGCTGGAAGAACTACGTCCTGGACTCGCTCATCGAGACATCGCTTTCGCGCGACATCCTGCAGATGACGCGAATCGACAAGCCCGCGCTGATGCGGCGCGTATTTGAACTTGCCTGCGCCTATTCCGGCCGGATCCTTTCGTATCAGAAGATGATCGGGCAGCTTCAGGACGCAGGAAACACCACCACAATCGCCCATTACCTCAACCTGCTGGGCGCGGCCGGCCTGGTCACGGGAATTCCGAAATATGCGGGCCAGAAAGTGCGGCAGCGTGCATCGAGCCCCAAGCTCCTCGTCTTGAACACGGCTCTCATGTCGGCCCAAAGCCACTATGGTAAGAACGAGGCGAAGGCCGAACCGGAATTCTGGGGGCGGCTGGTCGAGACCGCGGTGGGGGCTTCGCTGGCCAACGGCGCAAAAGGAAAGGACCTGGACCTGTTCTACTGGGCTGCCGGCAACAAGGAATTGGATTTTGTGCTTGCCGGAAGGCGAAAGCTCGTGGCCATCGAGGTGAAGAGCGGAGCGAGACCGACGTCGCTGCCGGGGATCGATGCGTTCTCAAAAGAATTCAGGGTGGACAAAAAACTTCTCGTGGGCGCCAACGGCATCTCCCTGGAGGATTTCCTCCTCACACCGCCGCAAGAGTGGGTTGAGTAGACCTCAGCCTATTCACAGAACTGTTGAGAGTCGGCGAAGAGCGGCCGGGCGATTCAGCTTCCCAACGGCATTTCCATGCTTGAGTCCCAAGGGGGGCGTGACATAGAGCCCATAGAGGGGATAACCTCGTGCCGGCGATCATGTCACGCCCTTACAGGGCTCAAATATGTTTCGCGGATTTGGCCCCAAAGTTTCGCCCTGGGCTGGTATGTTCGGCCCCTTCGGCGCCCATGAGCCTCTCGGCTTCCGGCCTCCAGCTTAGCCGCCTACATCCTATCCATCCTGTCAAATATTCTTAGGTTCTTGGCGTTATTCCCGGGCTCCAAGATCCTTCCGGAACCAGGTCCTGGGCGGCTTTGCGCAGGAGGTCGAAGTCGAACTGGTCCACGGCTTTTTCCAGCATGGCAAGGCGGGAGGAAACAAGCGGGTGATCGGTCTGGTTCTGGCGCTGGACGCGGATCTTTTCGTAGGTGGTGGGCAGGACATTCTCGGAGCGGATGAGCAGCTCTTCGTGGATCTTCTCGCCTTCGCGCAGGCCCGTGAAATTGAGTTCGATGTCATCGCCCACGCGCAGGCCGCTTAGCTCGATAAGCTGGCGGGCCAGATCCACGATCTTCACCGGATCGCCCATCTCCAGAAGGTACACGCAGCCGGTGTTGTCGAGGGTCGCGGCCTGCAGCACAAGCTGCACCGCCTCGGGAATCGACATGAAGTAGCGGGTCATTTCGGGGTGCGTGATCGTGACGGGTCCGCCCTCGCGGATCTGCTTTTGAAACAGCGGGATCACGCTTCCGCTGGAGCCCAGCACATTGCCGAAGCGGACCACATTGACCTTGGTGGCACCTGCCGGGGCGCGTTCAAGCACCGCGCGTTCGGCAATGCGTTTTGAAATGCCCATCATGCCCCTGGGATTGACGGCCTTGTCGGTCGAAATCATCACAAATTTCTCGACCCCGGCCGCTTCGGCCTCCGCCACCAGCGCCCGGGTGCCCAGCACGTTGTTGCGGATGCAGGTAAACGGGTTCCATTCCATGAGGTGCACGTGCTTGTAGGCCGCGGCATGGTAGATGTGATGGGGCCGGTGTGTCTTCAGCACCGAAGCCATCAGAGGCCGGTACATTACTGAGCCCACAATGGTGACGATTTGAATGTTGGGGTGCGACCGCCGCAGCTCGTGGTCGATGCCGTAGGCATTGCCCTCGTTTAGATCGTAGAGGATGATCTTCGCGGGCGCATAGGCCGCCACCTGGTAGCAGATTTCCGAACCAATGGATCCACCCGCGCCGGTGATGAGGATTGTCTTGCCCCGCAACGATTCGCGGACGTGGGTGTCATCGAGCTTGATGTTGGGCCGGCTTAGCAAATCTTCGATGGACACATCGCGGATCTGGGTTGTCTGAAGTTTGCCGCTCATGATATCGAGCAGCGAGGGCACGATTTTAAAGCGCAATTCCCAGTCCGGGATCTTCGCAGCATCCATAATCTCCGTCACGGCCCGGTTGGTCGCTTCCGGAATCGCGATGAAGATTTCATGCACACGGTGCTTTTTCACTGCATGGCGCAGCGCAGGTAGTCCGCCAAAGACCTTAAGGCCCTGCAGCCGGTGCCCATGCGTGGAAGGATCGGAATCAATGAATCCTACAGGGATATACTGTTTGCTTTTGCCTGTCTTAAGGGTCTTAGCAATTTCATTACCCACGGACCCTGCGCCCACGATAAGGACGTTGCGCGCCGTGTCGCTTTGCGGCGCAAAGGATTCGCGAAAGATGCGGATGGCAAACCGGGTCCCGCCGTTGAGAATTACAAAAAAGAGAAAATTCAGGAGATAGATCGAGCGGGGATAGCCGACGAATTGGCCGCTAAAAACAATCACGAACATAAAGCA
>CAYVZU010000137.1:0-10160 GCA_964455935.1 uncultured Fibrobacterota bacterium | reverse complement strand
TGGGCCATGATTTGGGTGTTGGCGTGCGCGTGAAGGGCCTGGCCGATTACATGTTCGCTCCCGCGCCCGTGAGCATCTTTTTCGAGATCGCACCAACCATTGACATAACGGACCCGGGCATTGGCGCCCAGGGCGGATTGGGGGTACGATGGTTTTTTTAAAACGTTTTTACGGGTTTGGCCTTGCGGCCTGTGTTCTTTGCCTTTCCTGCGGGGATGACCAGGTTAATCTCCCTGTTGTCACAAAGCCGGATTCACCGGACATTGTAAGCCAGAACGGCTCCATCTTACCAGACGAGCAAGCGAGCGGATTTCCGCAAGCGTCCGATGCTGTTCTGGTCGGCGAAAACATCGGTCCTGTGCTGGGAGACGCAGGCCGCACCTCAAATGCCGGCGTCTGTGTGAGCTATTACCGGAGCCTTTATGCCCTCTACTACGCAATGGTTCCGAATGCGAATGTGGTGTCCCAAACGTGCAGCCAGATCGAACTCGCGGATACCCAAACCGGAAACAGCCTGAAGGTGAAGCTTCGGGGGCAATGCAGTCTCGACATTGATCTGTCCACGCCAAATTTTGATGTTGATACGACAATAAACGTTTGCGGACCCTGAAAGGGAGGGAGGAATTATGCAAAAAGCCATCATATCCGTTCTGCTGGTTTTGGCTTGCTCGGCTGGCCTGTGGGCGCAGGAACGCGGCCGTATTGGCATTGGCTACGACGAAGGGCTCGCCGCGCGCTATTTCTTTGGATATAAGACCGGAGTTCAGGCGAGTCTTGGGTTCGAACACTTGGGCGGTTACGACAATACATCCGCTGGGAATCTGGAATCCGAGGACAATTTCAGCCTTGGCATGGGTTTTCTCTATAATTTCTTTAAAAGTGAGCACGTCAACTTGGATGGTCTGGCTCAGCTCGTCTACTTCCATGATGGCGTTCGTGATCCGGACGATGTGGATGGACGCGAATGGATTTTTCTGCGCGTTGCGGGTGCTCCGGAGATCTTCATTGGGCAACACCTTGGGTTAGGTCTCCGTTTTGGAGTAGAGCTCGCCAGTATGAGCGGGACACACGACCGCACGGGTGCCGGGATTGTGGAGGTCGACGATGGCGTCGTCAACTTCCGTTTCTTCGGGCCACAGAATCCGTTTGGCGGCAGCACGCTGGGAATGGCCCTATACGTGTATTTTGACTAAGTCGCGGCTCTAAAGCATTTTGACAGGATCAAGGAGGACATATGCCCATGGATAAAGAACCAGGCCTCGAAAAGATCCGTGAGATTCTGCTGGGCGCCGAATACGCCCAGTTGCTGGGCCGCGTGGGGAATCTGGAGCAGAAGCTTTCGATTATGGACCCCGGGGCTGTGACGGATCAATTGAAAGAAATCGATGGCCTGCGTAATGATGTCAATGCCGCCAAGAATGAGATTAGGGAGATCAAAGACGTGCTGGTCGGGCTTAACCGCAAGCTGACCAGTGCCTTCAGCGCATTCACCGATTTCGTGAGGCCGGCGAAGTAAAAAGGGCCTTGTAATATTCTTAATGGAAAAGGCCGGGCATTCCGGCCTTTTCCATATGCGGAGGGCCCGCTCCTAAAACGGCCAATGGAGTCCCGGAATGAGTGCAGAATATAGGCTCGATTTCAGCCAAATTGGGCTGATTGGTCTTTGAGGGAAACCGCGGCATTGCTCTGGATTCTCGTTCTGATTAGATTCACTATTATGGAAGGGCAAGTCCTCAATTCTCCAATGGGAAGCCGGCGAAACATCTGCTACGGAGCCATCCTTACCATCATTCTGCCCGGGCTGGGCCATTATTACATTGGCAAGCCGCGCAGAGCGCTTCTGGTCTTCGGGATTAGCCTTATTGTATCGGCGCCCACGGACAAGATCCTTCCGGCAACCTCAATTGCGCCCTGGAATATCATCCTGCCGATCGCATTGGCCGCGCTCTTTCTTGTTGCGGTTTTGCGAGACCTGGTAATCCAAAGCAGGTCCGCCGGCCGGGCCTGGTTGCACGATAAATGGTATTTCCACCTTCCGTTGATTTTGGCAAGCTTTGCCATCACGTCCATGGTTCCCTTGGATTATGAGACCTTGCGAGTCAAGGATCCCTGCATGCAGAACACGCTCCATAACGGAATCGTTCTGGTCAACCGATGCCTCTATCGGGCGCAGGATCCGGGGTTAAAGGATATCGTCAGCATTCCGGGACCGCCGCTTTCGGTCGCCTACAAGAACCGGAAAACCCTCAAACGATGCGTTGCCCTTCCCGGCCAGACGGTGGAATTCAGAAATGGCGATTTGTTCGTGAATGGGAGATTCGTTCCGCCGCCGCCCAGTTCTTTGCAGAAGAATGCCGCGGATACCAATCCGTGCATGGGAGACCAGATCCTCGATTTTGCGCCCATCAGGGTTCCGCGAAAAGGCGACACCTTGCGCATTCCCTCCATGGGGCTTCGCGAATTTGCCTTTGCCTGGAGCCTCGTTGCGCAGGAAAGCCCGGATGAGAAGGTCGAAACGAACCTGCAGCTGTTTCTCGAAGGCAAGCGCCTGGGGACCAACCGGAAACCTGAACCGTCCGCTGCGGATATGGAAATTTACGAGCCGATTTTTAAAAGGCCACCCCCGTTCAGCATTCAGGATCGTCCGTGGTACGAGTTGGAGAACATGGCCGAAGAAATTGAGAAGCGCAACCCGCAGCTGACCTTTGAAATCGAGAAATATCTTTATTTGAACGGCAAAGCTATTGACCAATACGTGGTCAGGGACGACTATTACTTTGTGATGAGAGATAACCGGTGCGCATACGGGTCCGAGGATTCGCGCAATTTCGGTTTCGTGGGCCGTCGAAGCATTCTGGGCAGGGCGGAGGTTACCTGCATCTCATGGGATAGCTTGATCCCGTCCCCTCGCTGGGGCGAGATTGGGAGAGCGATTCACTAGCGTGTTGTGAGGAACCAATCGGCTAAAATCCGCGGCCCTGCATCTGGCTTAGGAAAGGCCATATTTGGTAGACTGCCCAAACCGCCACGCCGCTCCACAGGAGAATCGCCGCTCCAGCAAATGCCCAGCGCAAAGCCGTCCGTCCTTCGTCTTTGCCGGCCTGTTCGCGGCAGCGGGTCATGACCTCGGCCGGAATCATTCGCAGAACAAGCCAGATTCCCAAGGGAAGCAAAATCAGATCGTCCAGATAGCCCAGCACCGGGATGAAATCCGGGATCAGATCGATTGGGCTGGCCGCGTAGCCAAGAATTGCGAGAGCCAGGAGTTTGGCGTACCACGGCGTTGCCGGGTCGCGCACCGCAAGAATAAGCGCCCTCAGTTCCTGTTCGAGAAGTCCGGCTTTTTCACGGAGTCGATGAGTCCACGACATAAAGATAAAATAGCTTCCGCGCTTGTAAGGCCTTTTCTGCGCGCGGATGACCGCAATTGAAATCGGCCGGCAAGGAGGGTTAGTTTCCCTAAGGTCCATCGATCTCCGTACCCATGGTTAAATCATGAAGAGTATATCACCGGCACTTGAACTGCTGAACCTCGTGCCTTACGATGCGGCCCGGTTCTACTGCTGTATTCCTCGTAAGACGGATGAGGATGGGCTGGAAGTCGCCATGGCCGACGCGACGGATTTCGAAACGCTGCAAGCCTTGCGGTTTTTGACGGGCAAAGAGATCTACCCTGTCGCGGCGGACGGGACAGAGATTCTTGAATCCATCGAGCGGGCTTATCCTGAGCACCTCCGGTCCAAAGCACATGCCTTTACCTCCAAGCACGAATTGCGAAGCGCCATCGGCACGGAAGCCACCCCTGCGGTGGAGCTCGCCAACAGGCTGATCAGCGAGGCCATTCACCGCAGGGCCAGCGATATCCATTGCGAGCCGCTGGAAGATGGCGTTCGCATCCGGTTCCGTATTGACGGAGTGCTGCAGCCGGTGCATACGGTTGCGGCGGATCACAAGAACGAATTTATCTCACGAGTCAAGATCATGGCCGGGATGGATATAGCGGAAAAACGGCTGCCGCAAGACGGCCGCATTCAGGTCGAGGCCAAAGACCGCGCAATGGACATAAGGGTCAGCAGCCTGCCGGTGGAGCACGGCGAGAAGTTGGTGCTCCGTATTCTTGATAAGGGCGGGATGGCATTGGACCTGGAAGCGCTTGGGATGGAGGAAGACCAACTGGAGTTGTTCCGCAAAGCCATAGAGCTTCCCCATGGGATAATCCTCATTACCGGGCCAACGGGATCGGGCAAGACCACGACTCTATACGCTGCGCTCAACCACATCAAGCATCCGGGCCTCAACATCAGCACGGTTGAAGACCCTATCGAATACAATCTGGCCGGGATCAACCAGACCACGGTGAACGCAGACATCGGGCTGACGTTTGCGGCTGCGCTGCGCACGCTCTTGCGCCAGGACCCCAACGTAATTATGCTGGGGGAGGTTCGTGACGGCGAAACCGCCGAGATCGCGATCCGGGCCAGCCTCACCGGTCACTTGGTACTGACCACGCTGCACACCAACGATGCTCCGGCAGCCATTACGCGATTGCTGGATATGGGTATCGAGCCGTACCTGGTCAGTTCCACGCTTGTTCTGATTGTTGCGCAGAGACTTGTAAGGCGAATCTGTCCGCAGTGCAAGGAAGCGTATGTGCCGGCCGAGAGGGAAAAGGAGTTGCTTCGGGCCGAAGAGCACGATACCGTGTTTTACCGGGGCCGGGGGTGCGCGCATTGCATGAATACTGGATACCAGGGCCGGGTGGGAATTTACGAGATCATGAATGTGAGCGATACGCTGCGCGAGCTGGTCGCGGCAAAAAGGCCGGCAACGGAAATCCGCGCCCGCGCCATTGCCGACGGCATGTCCAGCCTGCGCAAACAGGGTTTGATCAAAGCCAGGGCAGGGTTGACTACGTTGGAAGAAGTTCTTCGGGAAACCGCAAGTTTGTAACTCATTCGCCAGCCATTTGCAGTTCAGGAAACAGTTTCAATCTGAGTTTAGGCTCATAATTTCCTTGATTTAATTCTTCAAATGCATTATTGTCTCTCTGCCAACGGATGGCGTCTTTTCACAGGTAAAAAGGATTGGATTTCCACCTACCAGGCTACGATAATTTTACGTATGCTTTAAATTATTTGTTGCTTGGAAATAGATGAAGTTTCCTATACTCTAGGATTATAAATAGGTATTCCAAATATAACCCAAATACCAAAGGACGCCGCATGTATAAGATTCGAGTGTCCGCCCTTCTTGTCTCTTTCGTTCTCCTCATTGCCATCAACACTTTTGCGGCGAATATTTTTTACTCGGTGGGCACCAATGCCGGTGCATTATACGCTGGCACAGGATCCGCGACAGGTGGCGTGCTAAGCCTTGGTGCCGCGGCTGCCAATAATATCGGCGTAGGTGATGAGGTGCGCGTCGGCAGCAATCGTTACTATATCACATTGCGGACGTCTTCCACGGGTTTCACGGTCCAGAACTCCGCGGCTAATGGTGGTACGCCGGGAAACACAGAAATCAGTTTCAGCAGTCAACAAATTGCGATATACCGCGCGTTCAATTCTCTGTTAGCAGCCGAATCCAACGCCGGAAATGCAGCCCACCTTAATACGTACGATCTGGCAACCGCGGGCCATATCGTGAACCTGGCCTGCTATGCCGACGGGATTGATGCTACCCCAGTCACGGTTAACGGCTATACCACAAACGCCTCCTGCTATATGCGAATCTTCGCTCCCTCGCTAGCCGGTGAAGTCGGCGTAAGCCAGCGCCATACCGGTGTTGCCAACACGGGCTACCGGATTGTTGCCGACCCGAATGACTGGGGCAGCCTTTTGCTTATTGATGACGACTACGTGCGTTTGGAAGGCATTTCTTTTCAGAATACGGGCAGTCTCAACCACTATGGTCTCTACGCCAACGGCGAAAAAGGGATTCGCATCGATAAATGTCTCATCATGAGCTGCAATCGGCAAAGCATCACGTTAAACAATTGCGGCGGTGCCGGTGCAGCCTCGGATACCTGCTTTGTCACAAACACCCTTATCTATAATACGACCCACCAGGCGCTCTTAGTCACCGGGACATCCGGCTATGTCAACATCTACAACAACACGGTCCTTAACAGCGGGTTTGATGCCTTTGCGGTCGCGGATGCGGTAACAACCGGCTTGGTCAAAATTGCCAACTGCTACGGCCACACCAAAGACGGCTCTCCCTGCTTCCGTCCTGGCACCGGGGGCCGTGTTACGCTTACCGCCTGCGTCTCCGAAGACGGCACCGGCACCATCACCAACAAGGGGCCGTCAACAGGCCTGCCAACCTACTTTGTCAATGTTACAATGGGATCCGAAGACGCCCACATCCGGGTTAACTCCGCCCTTAGGGACCAGGGCGTCAACTTGGGCAGCGCATGCCCTAATGAAATCGACGGCGCCACGCGCAGCGGTCTTTGGGACGTTGGTGCCGACGAGAACCCGTTTGCGTCCGGCGACTTCTGGGTGGGGAACGGCAACGACATAATCAATACCAACAGCGGCAATATTGGCGTGGGCACGCAAACTCCTCAGGCGAAACTTGACGTGGCCGGGACAATAAAGGGGTCCAGCCTTGTGGCCACAACCGGTCTTACGCTTGCCAATGGCCTTGGCACAATAACGCAGGGAAGCTATCCAACGCGAGTCGTTTTCAACAATGAAGTCGATCTTGAACTTGCATCGGGCGGCAAGACGTTGACAGTGTCCGCGGATGGTGTTGTCTCATCCGGACCTGTATTTGCGAGTTCATTTAAAGTCGGCGACTGGACCCTATCCGCTCCTGACTTCGTCTTCGATCCCGGATTTAAGCGCATGTCCCTTTTGGAGGTTGAGCAGTTCATTGCCAAAAACCGACACCTCCCGCACGTGCCCAGCGCAGAACAAATGAGAAAAGATGGCGTTGATCTGGCAAAACTCAATATGGACCTGCTTCGTACAATCGAAGAATTGACGCTGAACGTGATAAGCCTGAAAAAGGAAATGGAGCAACTAAAGGCGGACGCGAAATAAAACGGATAGCCGCCCGGCTTTAGGTCTGGGGCGGATAAAGCCGATGCATAACACGAAACCAAGAGGCCGGAATGAACTATAAACCTTTTTCAGCGGCGATTCTTACCTTACTCTGCGGCATATTGCTTTGGCCTGCAACAGCGGCATATGCCAATGATACCCTCATGGGCGTCTGGAAGCAATACCAACACCGCGGCTATGACGCCTACCAGGGCAGAATAGGCAAGGTGAGCATCCTTAAGCTGAATGCCGACAGCACATTCATTTTTCAGGTGAAGAGGACGAGCAACTACAACATCCAGCAACTCAAGTCCGAGCAACTCGACACCGTGGGCACTTGCGGTGGCACATATGCACTCCTCGATACGACGCTTCGCATGTATTGTGATTCCTGTGCCAACGTGCCGGATACGCTCACCTATGGCTTTACGCTCTTTGTGCATAATCTGGCCGACACACTAACGCCGTTATCGATACCGGCGCAGTTGAAGCTTGTTGCCGATTCTACAACAAGTGGTCCCCTTGGCAAGAACCTGATGCTGAACAAATATGGACGTTAGGAGAAAGCCGGCCATGAAAAGAAAAATAGTTTTAGATCTGTGCCTGCCCTTTTTCTTTGCATTTTGCACTGGTATACAGGCCCAGGATGTGAGCGATGTGAATCTCTTTGAGGGTGTTGCCCAGCTATCAATTCCCCTTGCAAAAATATCAGCCGGCGGCGGAATAGATCTAACCGCAACAATTGAATATAAAGGCAATGTGAAAAATGCATTCCGCGACGACAATAATAAGGCACCAACACACTGGCTTGGTCTGGGCTGGGAGCTTAGTGCCGCAGGATACATAATGGAATATGAGGGGCAGAGCTCTGGGCAATCGTATGATGATTTATACATCCTGTCCCTCGACGGCATGGATACACGACCGATCATCATGAGCGGAGGCAACTACTACATCAATGGGCAACCGTACACCGCAATCGCAAGGAATGGCGACCTTTGGACTGTAAGACTTCGGGACGGGACTACCTACAAATTCGGCGAGGCCAGCCAGAATGCTGCAAACGTTCGCAGCGTTGAGAATGGTGGCATTGTTAATCGCTGGTATCTGAGTACGATTCAGGATGTGACGGAGTATCGGCGAATCGAGTTCACGTACAATGCCACGAACCATTGCCTTGAGAGGATAAGAGCAAAGACCGGGACAACCTATCGCTCTGAGATTGCTGTGACGGTTGGAACTAAGAATGCCAACGAACTGGGACCCGATAACCCCAATGTCGAGAAGTACTTCTTAAACGGCTTGGAAATCAATACGGGCAGTGGGACCCTCGTTAAGAAATTCAGCTTTGAGTATCTTAATCCACCAGTGGTCAACGGGGGGGGATTTCAAAAACGGATTCTGAAAGCGGTGCATCTCTATAATGCAAATGATGCCGAAAAGCCGGGTTACACATTCGACTACGACGAGAATAGGTATTATGTCCTTGATTATTACCGGGATCCAATGGGCTACGTCAAGACATTTGGTTATGAGGATAAGGAACTCGCGAATTCCGCCAAAGTGTCGCCCGAAATCGTGGTAAACACCTTTGATGATGCCAAGCTGGTTACGAGTGCCAAGATCGCCTACTGTCTTGGCAAGTTCGATGCAGCCGACCCTGGTCACAAGGTGTTGAAGGCTTACCTTCATACCGGTACGGCCTTCCGCAAAATCCTTGAAGTCACAGGACTTTCACTTGACTATACGGATCTAGTTGTTGGTCCCGACTACTTTGTGCTCTGGGGCGCTGCTGGACTCATGGCACAGCACTGGAATGGTCGCAGTTGGGATCAATCAACAATCGACAGCTCAACAGGGGTCACACAAGTCAGCGCAAGCAGGGACTACTTCCTTCAGATAAAGGATGATGGCGCGGCGAAACTATCCTATATCAATGATGAAGGCGGGATCACAACGCAAAACATAAATAACCTGCCGGCCGGGATGATCATTGCAATGCCTTCCTACTTCGGCGTGGTATCAGAAACAGATGGTGGCCACACCCATTCGGTCACCATCTACAACTACAATAGCGGGGATCATTCCGTTGTGCCTGATGCCGATATAAACAATGCTCCTGAACTCAGTTCTTCAGACAGATATTCTATAGGAGCGCAAGGGTACATACCGCACCCGCTAGGGTTCTATCCGGGGCCGGATTTCTTCATACTGCATCGCTACAACTACGAATTTCAGATTGTGGAGTACCCAGACTGTCAAGCGCCACAATGGCAGGACTCAGGGTGGTGCGGCGCTGGATTTGCAGTTAATAACAAAGGCTTCAATACTAGCACTGGGGTGAATGATTCTGTGTACCAGGATGTGTTCATCGTATATGACAAGCGCGGGAGTGGGACCTTCTCGAAGGAGAACATTATTCCCACACTCAACCAGCCCGGAATCGTATGGTACGACAACGTCCCCCAGTCCTGGTGGTGGGGTTTTCCGCGGCCGGGGAATACATGGGGTGATTTTGTTGAGCCTCAAGGTGAGTATTTCTGCGAAATGATAACACCGTACCATAGGCCTAACATCCCGCTTGGGCTTTGCTGGGGGGATGGATGCTATGTCCCGTCATGCACCGGAAATCCGCAAGAGCTCTATGGCTATGCCGTCACAGGAAAGGACAAATTTTGGCTCAAACATGGTGACTACAGCAGCTATGTCTACCGGAACGGGGCCAGTTGGGAGATTGGCAGTTGGGTCACTCCTGTCAACATACCTGAACCTTTGCCTAGCCCAGAGCCGGATAACTCCTTGATTCCAAATGTTTCAACGTACAACATTTTCAGCACTTACACAGAGGGCACAAAACTCCTCATCGGCGGCAAGGTGGTGTCCGGGGTCTGCAAACTCCAATTGTTCACTTTTGATGGTGTTGACTACGGAATGACCCAGAGCACAACCTACCCCGTCGTTACTTCCCTGGAAACCCAAGCCGGGCCTTACGCGCCGGTGCAGACCTACCACATAGATTATTCTCCGAGCTCGTCGCACCTTGAGGAATTCAACATCTGTTCCGCCAGCTAATTCATGAGCACAAAACGGTCTCATAAGTGGGTGACACTT
>CAYVZU010000136.1:0-10249 GCA_964455935.1 uncultured Fibrobacterota bacterium | reverse complement strand
CTTCTGAGCGGCCGGCAAATTGTAGGCGTCCTTGTTGGACATGCCCTTGGATTTCTTCCCTTCTTCCCAAGCCATCTGGTAGGCGATAATGGCGTTGTTGCCCGCATCTTCGGGTTTGATCTCAAGCGGCTTGGCTTTTTTTGTGGAATCGTCAAGCGCACGCTCCTTGCGAGGGCCGAAGGTCTCGACAGGAGCATTGGCCACCCGGTCGTAATAAGTTGCCGCCTCTTCGAACCGCTTCAGTTCGGTGAGACAGCCTGCCAGAAAAAAGGAGTACTCGTAAACCGTCCACTTTTCATCGGGATACATTTCGATATATTGCCTATACCGCCGGGCGGCCTTCTCAAACAGCGCTGGGTTTTTTTCCTTCTGGGCTGCCTCATGGTAGTAAAGCGGGATCAAGGCAAGCTCGCCTTCGGTAACCTTCCGCGCTTCCTCAATAGCCTTAGGATCGGACTGGTGCTTGGCCAACCATTTACTGCCCGGACCATACTTGTCAATCAACTGCTCGCGGCTCTCGTTGGCCTTGCGGAAATCGCGCATGACGACCTGGGTCTCGATTATCATGCGCTGGATGTCGGGCGCGCGCCAGTAGTCGGGATAGCTTTCGAGCATGAATTCCAAGGCCGCCACGGCCTCCTTATTTTTATCGTTTTCGCGGCAGGTCTTTCCAATCTGATAATAGACATCGCGCTCATAAGAACGACCGCCATTGCGCTTGAAAAATGTCCGGGCATCGCCAATCGGATCGCGAACTTCGGCAAAAGCGCGCGCGATATACAGAACCGATTCATCGCGGAAATCCGCCGTGGGAAACTCGCCTTTGTCGCATCGGTCGATATAGCTGAAATACTGATCGATGGCTTCCTTGTACTGATTCATGGCAAAAAGGCAGCTGGCAACGCGAAATTGAGCCATCGAATAATTCTTGATGCCCACATCCATGCCCACGCTGCGAAAATATTCGATCGCCTCGAAGGGCTGGTTACGCATATACAAGTGATCGCCCACGCGAAGACGAGCCTGGCCGGCTAGCGGGGTTTTGGGATATTTGTCAACCAATTCCTTGAAGGTACGGAAAGACTCGTCAAGCTTACCCGATAGCAGATAGATGCCGCCAAGCCTGTACAGGGCGTTATCGCGTTCCGTAAACTCTGGATACTCGTCCAGAAGCTTGCGGTATGAATTGATCGACTTTTCGTAATGCGGGACGGGCGACACCGGGACCGGGCCTATCTTGTTGGCCTGCCAGCGCTCCATCATCTTCTCGAACTGCTTCTGGGCCGCCACAAACCGGTCGCGCGCTTCCTGATTGTAGAGATCGGCAAGCGAGTAGAGGGCCATGCCGCACCGCTCGTCTTTGACCTCGCCGCACCGGGCCATGATGGATTCCCAGCGCTGGATCTGTTCGGGGAGATTCCCAGCGGTTTTTTCGTCCACCCGCTCCATGGATTTATCCAGCTTGGCACGCTGCTCATCCTGCTTTTTGCGGAGTTCCTCCATTTTGCGAAGAATCTCCTGCCGTTTCTTTTCCGTGCTTTTGGCCGTTGCCGGCGTTATACCGACCAAGCCAAACGCGAAAAGGGATATAAGGAGGATTGTGCGATTCATAGGTCTCCCGAAATTGGATCGGCGGAAGGAGAGACGGTCCTGGTAATTAAACGAGCTATTTGCCAAGTGACTTAAGCTCTTTCTCCAGTTGCTCCATCTCCTTGTTGATGTCCTGCTGTTTCTTTTCGTAATCGCGGATCACCTGCTCCTTTTTCATGGTGCGCGTGAGATTCTCCGCTGTGGCCAGGGCAAACTCGGCATCCCGGAGCAATTTGTCACGCGATGCACGGAAAGTGCGCACCTGGTCCAACCGGTCCAGGAAGAGCAAACGATCTCGTTCTGATTTCTGGAATACCTGAAAGTTTTCACGCATGCCGGGCCGCGCGGCCAGCACCCGGTCGTCCGGCTTGCGCAGGGCGTTCAGCATGATCTCGTTCTCGGACGGCGCGAAGTCACGGGCCGCCACGGAAAATTGCTGTTGCTTTTGCGTGATCTGTTCTTCGCTCATGGCGGGTTGGCGCAGAAGATCGATGCACTTCTGATAATTCTCTTTGGCGACCGGATATTCGGCCATCATGGTAAGGCAGTAACCTTTGGCCAGATAGGCTTCTGGCACCAGCGGACTTTTGGGCTGGTTCGAGATCAACTGATCGCAGTACTGCATTGCCAGCATAAACATTTCACGACGGTTGGTTTTAATGCAGCACCAGGCGGCCCCCAGCAGGGATTCGTCGGCATAACGGCTCGATACCGGCACCTGCTTGTATTCGTTGAGGGCCTCGACCAGCTTAACGTCTTCCAGATATATATGACCCAGCTTGGTGCGCGCGGCTTCGATCAAGACCTTGTCGGAACTGGCCTGGGATTGGAGAGCAATAACATTCTTCAGGTGTTCGACGGCCCCGGACTTGTTCTTCTCCTGCAGAAAAATCATGGCCAGCGTGTATTGGGCATAGCCGTAGTTTTCGTCGCCGGCCGGGACTTGCGAGAGTACATCGCGAGCCTGTCCAAAATTGCCCTGCTGATAAAAAACCTGGCCGGCCACGTAGTCCGCGTTGGGCTTGATGCTGCTAGACCCGTACAGATTCATGATAAAGCCGTAGTTTTTGAGCGCATCTTCGTATTTGGACTCTTTGTAATCCAGATTCTGCAACTGGAAGATGTAGCGGGGCCGCATATCGCTGGTCGTATACTTCCTGAGCGCATCGCTGTAGATGGCCCGTGCGGCCTGGTTCATTGACAGATACTCGTAGCTTTTTCCCATATAAAGGGCGGCCATGTCGTTCTTGTGGAAGCCCGGATACAGGGCGATTACTTTTCCAAATGCAAAGGAGGCTTCCCAATACAAGCCGGCCAAGTACAAGCGCATGGCCTCATTAAAATCGTTCATGGGTGCGATAATCAGCTTGCGGTACAGGCGACGCGACTCCAACTCCTCGCGAGTCTTACCCACCCCCGCCGCCAGCTTTAACATATTGGAATAACCTACGCCCTTAGGCTCGGGCCAGAAGTCGTAATCGATCCGCAGCGTTCGAAAGAGGCTGATTCTTTTCATATAGAGAATCGCGCCCACATAGGGAAGATCGTTATTGTAGTAGCCCAGCTTCAGGGCAAGCCCTCGCGTGAAAAAGAACCTCGAATGGGCGCCTACCTTAATTGGACGCACGACCGGCAGTTGGACGCCCGTGGTGGAATCGATGCCGAATTCATCTTGTATGCCGTCGAGATCAAGGACCAGCCCCTCGATCGCAAAGACCAGCCTGTTCCGCATAACCCCGTACGAAAGCCCTGTTCGCAAGTTCATGGGGTAGCGCGTGGGCGTTCCCGCAATACCCTCTTTGACGTCGGTGTTGAACACGTTCTGCATGTCCAACCCCAGGTTGAAATTGCCGAATCGGTAGTGATTGAGCGGGTTCCAGACCAAACCCACATCGAAACCGGTGCCAAATTTCTGCTCTTTTACATTCCGGCCCATGATGTTGGCGTTGGCGCCCACCGAAAGCGAAGGGAGCACATGATAGGCATAGGACAGCACCAGATCCCATTCTCCCACATCAAATGTACCCGCGACCATGTTGCCGGCATCGTCATAGGGCTGAATATCGTCCAAGCCGGCACGGTAGAAAGAAACGGCGGCTGTCTGGCGAAGCCGGAATGGAAGCGCAACGGAAATATAGCTGTAGCCGGCACCTTCCAGCAGCATAAGCCCGCCCACCGAAATTTCCTTGAGATCGACTTCGGTGAGAAGGGCCGGATTGGCGACATGCGACGTCCAGTCGGAAAAATTGGCCACCGCATCGTTCATGAGATGCGGCGAAGGATAGCCGCCGTCTTCGGACCCAATGAGAGTCGCGAAAGCGCCACCGGCTGTCGCCAACAACAGAGCCGACATCAGAACAGGGAATATGCGGTTCATCTTTGTCATAGATTACTTATTTAAGGGGGGTGATTTCCACCCGCCGGTTTTGCGCTCTACCCTCGGCCGTGCGGTTCGAGGCAATCGGCCGATCTTCGCCATAGCCAGCGGCCACCAGCCGGCTGGGCGAAATCCCGCGACTGATGAGATAATTGCGCACCGAATTGGCGCGATCATGCGAAAGTTGCCGGTTGTATTCGGCATCACCCACAAAATCCGTGTGGCCGGCGATCTCGATACGAACCTGCTGGAAGGCATCGAGCGATTCGAACACCTTGTCGAGGATCGCAAAGGATTCTTCGGTCAACTCGGCCGAGGCGGTCTTGAAATTGACGCCGCGCAGGGTCATTTTCTTCTCGATAATCTGCGGTTTCTCGTCGGGACATCCATCCTCGTCCTTGTACCCATTGAAATTCTCGGCAAAGGTCGGACATTTGTCACGCATATCGGGAATGCCGTCTTTGTCGTTGTCATTGTCCGGACAACCGTCCTGGTCCTCGAAACCATCGCGATCTTCGGGATCCATGGGACACTTGTCCTGCGTGTCGAAAATACCGTCGCGATCGTTATCGTAGTCGGGACAACCGTCGCTATCTTCGAATCCGTCAACATCTTCCGGCACCGTGGGACAACCGTCGCGCTCGTTGGGGATGCCATCATTATCCTGATCGCGCGAGACCGCCATACTGGCTTCCTCAGTCATCAAACCAATATCGACCCCGTTTTCACCGCGATTTTTGCAGGGAGAAATGGATTTCACATAATAATTGAAATGCGGGTATCCGGCATTGAGAAAAATGGGATCCTTCGAGATGTTTGATTTGTCCACGACGCAGTAGCGGTTGAAGGCAAACCAGTTCTTATGAATATTATTGTAAACGATGCGCGAGGGCTTTGCCTGCTTGTCGACGAAGATGCCGTATTCGCCATTATCATAAAGGATATTATTGCGGATTAAAACCTGGGTATTGTTGGCGCACTGGATTCCCGCATACCCATTCTGCAAAATTACATTGTTCTCGATTGCTGTATTCAGTGATTTGGCGGCTTCACAGAAGATTCCCGTCCACTTGTTTCGCATGATGATATTGTTTTTGATCTGCGGAAGGGCGATAAGGGCATGAATGCCGGTGCCCTTATTATCCAAAATAAGATTACGCTGAATGGTCGCCGCGGCGTTTTTGCAAAGAATACCGACCAAGCCGTTATAAATCGTTAGGTTTTCAATGACCGAGCTGTTTCCGGCAATGATCACCGGACCGCGCCGCCCACCGTTGATGATGGTCTTTACCATATCCTCGCCCCGAAGAATGACGCCATCGGGCAGCACTAGGTTCTCGTGGTAGGTGCCGTTGCGAACAAAAACCGTATCGCCGTATTGAGCCAGCCGAAGAGCTTTGAAGATTTCTTTCTGATGTGTGGGAACTTCGACAAGACCGGCCATGGCGCTGCTCGCCCATACGAGCCCGCTTACCAGCAAAACACCGAAATTGATTTTTTTCTCGCTCATGGCGCCCTTAAAACTTAAAAGGCTTAAACCACTTACCGATCCAGAGTAGAATTAGAAGTAATATAGATTAGTTCCCCAAAGCCGTCAAGAATAGGAAAATCCCGTGGCCAAATACTTCTGATTCCAAACTGGGAAAGGAGAAACTCGCTGATGTTTTGAGTGTTGAACATGGTTTGAAAATGGGTCTTTCAGTGCTCAGCTCCAGAGCAAAAATCGAATTGGTCCGATTCTCGTTTGATTTGAAATTCTTTCGTAACTGCTCAGGTTCCAATGAAAAAGACCAACCACAGAGAAAAACCTTTTCCGGCGCGCCGTGCTGGAAAATCTTTGCTCCTCTCTGTGTTCTCTTCTCCAATCTCTGTGTTGCTCCGTGGTTTCATAGCTCTTTGGAAAAAGAGGTGAGTAGTTACATTTTTTCCTTTTAAAATTTCGTGCGGGATTTGGAGCTTTGCGGCCGAATAATGGATTCCGGAAAATGCTTCCTGATGCAATCATTATTTTTATATTCACGATGTTGACCGCAACCAAACGGATTCGCCGTACAATCACCTTCCCCATCGCTCTCGGCCTGGTGCTGATTCTGGGCCTGTGCGTGGCCGCAATCTTTGCTCCGCTTCTTTGCCGCAACTCGCCCTACGCGATCAACATCCGCGACATTACCGCGCCGCCGGGGCCTTCGCATTTTTTCGGCACGGACGATCTGGGCCGCGATCTCTTCAGCCGGATCGTGTATGGAGCGCGGATCTCGCTGATGGTGGGCCTTGTGGCCACCCTGATCTCGATTGCAATCGGTACTCTGATCGGTTTGGCCGCGGGTTATTACGGCGGGTGGCTCGATACCGCGCTGATGCGGACAACGGATATTGTGCTGGCCTTCCCCACCGCCTTGTTTGCCATTGCCGTGCTGGCCGTATTTGAAAATCCATCGGTGGAGAAGGTGTTTGTGATCCTGGGCCTTATTGGGTGGCCCGGCACCGCGCGCCTTGTGCGCGGCCAGGTGCTGGCATTGCGGGAAGCGGATTTCGTGCAGGCGGCCCGGGCATTGGGCATGCGTGAAAGGCGGATCCTGGGCCGCCATGTGCTGCCCAACGTGCTCGCTGGAATTTTGGTGATGGCGACGCTGATGATCCCCGGCAATATCCTGACAGAAGCGTGGCTCTCGTTTCTGGGACTGGGCGCGCAGCCGCCCACGCCAAGCTGGGGTTCGATGATCACCGAGGGCCAGGCCTACCTTCAAACAAAGCCATGGATCTGCTTTTTCCCCGGTGTGGCGATCTTCGTGACCGTACTGGGATTCAATCTCTTCGGAGACGGACTGCGCGACATTCTCGATCCCAAGCTGAAGAACTCCCGATAGTCCGCCACACTGTTGTCCGGACGGGGCATTCAAGCCCGGACGGCCGGTTCAGCCGCAAGGATTGCCCACCAATAAAACGGGAGCGCTGCATGGGTTGCGCTCGAAAGCTATTTTGATACAGACGCGGAATCCGATTCTTCCAGTGCCGACCAATTGAGCAGCACAATGAAACGCGCTTCGCCCATCGCCGCCGAACAAAGAACGCAATCCACCGAAACTCTGGTTCTTTGCAGTTTTTTCTTCTCCGGCGCGGCGGCCCTGATCTATGAAGTCTGCTGGCTGCGGCTGGCCGGCCTCTATTTTGAAGGCACGGCCTACGCAACCGCCACGGTCGTCGCGATTTTCATGGCCGGGCTTGCCCTGGGGAGTTTTCTGGCAGGAACTTTGACCCGCCGATTCCGCAATCTGGTCACACTGTATTTCGGGTTGGAGTTCCTGGTCGGAGTTTTTGCGCTGGCCGTACCGTTTGTTTTTCGCGCAGCACGGCCGTTCTTTGGTTTGTTATACGCCGGCTTCTTTCATCTTCCATTCCTTTATCATATGGGCCGTATTTTTTTATCAGCGGCCATTCTGTTGCCGGTCACGGCATTAATGGGATTGACGCTTCCGCTTCTGATCGAGGCATTGACGCGGCAAAATTCACCCGTGGGCCGCAAATCGGGTCTTCTGTACGGACTCAATTGCGCCGGCAGCGCCGCAGGAACCTTTGCAGCCGGTTTTCTGCTTCTTCCCAGCTTTGGAACACTGAAAACAATCTTGGTGGGAGTGGGAATCAACCTGGTTGTTGCGCTTGCGGGGTGGCTGGCTATTGGTTGGGCGCCCAAAGAAGAATTGTCCCGCAGGCCAAAGGTCCAGCCCCCGGAGCCCGTCAAGGCGGCCAAATCCCATGAACCGGAAACGAACCGTTTTATTCTGCCGATTTTCGCTCTGTCCGGCTTTTGCGCATTATGTTACGAGATTATCTGGACGCGCCTCCTGGCCGCGAATTTGGGACCGGCCTCTTTCAGTTTTGCCACAATTCTCTGCTGCTTCATTCTTGGATTGGCCCTGGGCGGCGGCGCCTATGGCGCGATCGCGGGCCGTATCAAGAACAAGGTTTTTTCTTGCGGTGTGCTGCTGATGCTGGGGGCGGCCGCGGCAACGGCCGTGGAATTGCTCCTGCCTTACCTGCCGTTCGCGGCGGCCCGGCTGATCGGACCTGCCCAAGACAGCTTCGCCACGCTCTCGGCCGTAAAATACCTGCTGGCCGGCATCGTGATCCTGCCGTTGACCGTATTCTCCGGCGCATTGTTCCCGGCTTGCGCCGCGGCCTATGTGGTCGAGCCCAAGGATCTGGCCCAACGCATAGGGCGTCTTTACGCCGGAAACAGTATCGGCTCCATTGCGGGTTCTCTGGCTGCCGGTTTTTTGATTCTGCCGTGGCTGGGCGCGGCCCGGGCATCGCACCCGATCATTGCCCTGCAGTTTATATTGGGGTTTTCCCTTCTTGTTCGCGGACCGGCGCGGCGAAAGGCGATCTGGTGGCTGCCGGTGCCCGCGGCGGCAGCTGTTCTGCTGTTCCTTCTGCCCGGGGCCAATCCCAAAGTGTTGTTTGGCGGAAGTTACCTCTATTTTCAGCAATACCTTCGGCCCAAGCCCCGCGGAAACCAATCCCTGCTCTATCACAAGGACGGCCCCGGCGGAACGGTCACGGTGTTGAAGGTGCAGGGCCACGACGAGACTCTTTTCGCGGTAAACGGGAAAACAGACGGCAGCAACGCAGATGCCGATATGTCCACGCAAACATTTCTGGCGCATCTACCCCTGTGCCTCAACCGGGACGCCCGGCAGGCGCTGGTGATTGGATTGGGTACGGGCACAACCTTCGCCACCGTTCTAAAGCACCCTGTTGCCGAAGCCACCTGCGTGGAAATCTCGCCCCAGGTGGTCGAGGGCAGCGCATTTTTTCATCGCTTCTATGGCGGGAATCCTCTGTCCGATCCACGGGCGCGCCTGATCATCGGCGACGGCCGCAGTTACCTCTTCTTTACGCCCAGGAAATTCGACGCAATCATTGCCGAGCCCTCGAATCCGTGGACCGCGGGCTGCGGCAATCTCTTCACGGCCGAATACTTCCGGGCCATGCTTGACAGGCTAAACGAAGGGGGCGTTGCATGCCAATGGGTTCAGGCCTATCGCTTCAGACCCGAAACCTTCAAAGCGATTATCAACACCTTTGCCTCCGTGTTTCCCCATGTCTCGCTATGGTGGATCAACATCACGGAAGGTGATTATCTGCTTCTGGGGACGAGAAATGAACAGAAATTCTCTTTGGCGGAACTGTCGGCCGGCATTGACCGTTTCGGCGTGACGCAGTACGTAGGCGTAACACGAACGCTAACGCCGTTCACCTTCCTTCGCCGCTTCGTCGCCGGTGACGATCTTTTGAGGCGGTACGCCGCAGCCGCCCCTGTAGTCACCGATGAAAATAGCCTTCTTGATTATGCCGGCCCCAAAGACCTCTATACGGACATGATGCCGCAAATCCACAGCGAAATGGCTTCGCTCTCCTATCCACCGGATCCCCTGCTGACATCCAAAGACCTTCGCGAAGACAGTATAACAAGCCGGCTTGCCTTGTTTCATCATAACAGACGCGCGTTCATGGCTTTCCTTTCCTCCGCAAAACGCAACTGGCCCACTGCCTCGTTTTTTCAGGAGCATGAGCAGCAATGGCGGCAGGACCCGGATATCGTTGCCGGCCTTGTCCGCCTGTGGGGCGAACAAGTCGGCAAAACGTTTCTGCGCAGCCGGCGAACCGCCGGGGCCGTGGAGCGACGCCGCCTGCTTCTGGAATGCCTTGAGGGATATCGCTTTCTCTTATCGCTGGCGCCGGACCAGCCGCTAGTTTATGCCCGTCTGGCTTCCATCTATCTGGGTTTGGGTGACTTCAACAATTGCCGCCGGACATTGGATGAGGCCCTGCAACAGGGCTTCGCCGGCGCGGAGCTTTTCAATGTCGAGGGCGAGTTACTGTGCCTGCTGGCCAAGGATCGCTACCAGTCCTGGCGCCGCCTGCCCGCCACCGCATCGTCCCGCGATGCGGGCATGCTGAAATCGGCCGGGGCCGGTTACCTCCGCGAGGCACGGGCCTCGTTCGAGCGCGCGGTCGAAATGAACACCGAGAACCCGGTGTATGCCGTCAATTTGGGACTGGTGCTGAATTGCCTTGGAATGCGGTCCGCCGCGCAGAAATTCTGGCAGCGAGCCCAGGATCTCGATCCGGGCAATGCCCTGGCCCGGCAGTATCTCAGAAATCCCGTGCTCCCGGAATGGATGGCTCCTTAGCCAACCCGCGCTCTTCCCAATCCGACCTATTCATTAATTTTCGCGCGCAAGGGCCGCAAGTGCCTATCCGATGTGGTCACCGCAGGCC
>CAYVZU010000135.1:1736-10396 GCA_964455935.1 uncultured Fibrobacterota bacterium | reverse complement strand
ACAAGACGGCGGCCTGCTCAAGATCCTGACCCTCTTCACATGCCGCAGCCCATCCGGCCAGAGCCTCCAGCGAGCGCGAGCCGCCAAGTTCGAAGCACGCCTTGAAGTGCTTTTCGCTCCGGGAAAAATCGTTTCGGCTAGTAAAGTATTGGCCCAGCCTGTATTGGGCTTCGCCAAGCACGTTTTTGTCCGTTGAAGAAAGGGCCTTCTCCAGGAAAAAGGCGGAGGACTCGGCACTGGCCGACATCATTCCAAGATAATACGCGGCAATGGAAGGGTCAGGGCACTTGGCGTAGGCCTGCTCGAAAAGCACGGCCGCGGAATAACGGTTGCCAGCATCAAAAAGGCCGCACGCGCGCCGAACCAGCGCCTCGCATGTGTCGGCGGCGGCCGAGGCGGACACGGTCGCGGCGGTAATACAGAGGAGAACCGTTTTGATCCTAAAAGCCGAAGTTGGCTGTGGATGCAGAACCGCAAGATCTTGATGCAGCAAGGGCTGATTCGAAGGCCAGGACGGCCGTAGAACACTCGTCGCAGGCGAGCCCGCAGGGCGCCCGCCCGGATGGTGGGCATGTACGGTTCGCAGTGCATATCGACAAGGTGATATGAGCAAGAAGGCTGAAACCCTTGATGCGCAAGAGATTGCGCGTTTTGCGCCACATGCAGCTGCGGTTTTTAAGATACTGTGAAGCATGCATGACGATCTAAAGAAGTTTCTCGACCCCGCCGACCTCGCCGCGTTCCACTGACGGCACGCTCTGCTGCAACTGATCGATTTCCCGGTTCAACAGGCCGATTTCCGAGCGAAATCGCAATTCCCGGATCAGCGCGAAAACCAGGATCAGCAGCATGCCGAAAAGAAAAAACAGCCCCAGCCAGAGAAATACCGGCAATTCAGCCGTGTGGGCTCCAAAGAGCTTGAGCGAAACCGCTGCCTTCAGGGCAGGGCTTCCCACGTTTTCCAGCGAAAACACGAGAACAAATACAATCAGCAAGCCAAGACCGATCCATTTCAGAAACCACATAAAACCTCCTCTTTCGCGACAAGCTCGCCGATTAACGTAGCCCCGGTGGTCGATACGGCACGGACCCGCGCCGTGACTCCGGGGACAATTCGGTTGTCCGTGGCCACGAAGGGACGCCCGAATTCCGTGCGCCCCCACCACTGGTTCCGATTCCGGCCGGACGGTTTTTCGAAAAGAACATAAAACGTTTTCCCGATCATAGCTCGATATTTCTCGCGGGTCATATCTCGCTGCAGCCTAATCAGCCCGGTCAAGCGGCGTTTCTTCTCGGACAAGGGAACATCGTCCGGAAATTCCGCGGCCCTGGTGCCCGGCCGCACCGAGTATTGATAGGTAAACGCCTCGTCAAAGCCAATCTCGCGCGCCAATTGCAGCGTCTGTTGGAAATCCTCCGGCATCTCCCCGGGAAACCCCACCATCAGGTCCGTGGTAATGGAAATTCCCGGCACAGCGCACCGGACTTTGCGGACCAGATCCCGGTAGTGACCGGAGGTGTAGCCCCGTCCCATCCGGGCCAGCACGGCATCGGAGCCGGATTGGGCCGGAAGATGCAGGTGCCGGTTCACCTTCGCACAACCCGCCAGAGTTGAGATGAGCCGGTCCGAGAGATCCTTGGGGTGAGAGGTCATGAACCCAATTCGGAATTCTCCGGGCAGGGCGTCGATGCCTTGGATCAGGCCGGCGAAGTCGCAGCCGCCGTCGTGATACGAATTGACGTTCTGACCCAGGAGAACGACTTCTCGGACGCCGGACGCAATCAGCAACCGGGTCTCTTCAACGATTTCCACGGAAGACCGCGAGCGCTCGGGCCCGCGCACGTAAGGCACAATGCAATAACTGCAATAATTGTTGCATCCGCGCATAATGGCAATCGAAGCAGACACGCCGTGCCGCGAAGTTTTTGATCCGCCCAATCGGCTTAGATCCTTCGATTCATTGCCCGTGAAGACGGCACAGTCCGGTGCAAGGAGCTCCAGAAGCCGGCCATACTGGTTGGGGCCGATGATCCGGTCGAGACTGGGAATTTTTTCGAGCAATTCCTCCCCAATTCGCTCGGCCATGCAGCCGGCCAGCACCAGAAGGGCGCCCGGTTTTTTTCGCGCGCCCGCTTCGCGAATCCAGGCCAGAGCCCGGTCTTCGGCGTGCTGGCGAACACTGCATGTATTGACAAGGATGACATCGGCTTCCTCGAACGACTCGGCCCGCCTCAGGCCGGCCTTCGAAAAATGACCCTCGAGCAACTCGCTGTCATAGGCATTCATCTGGCAGCCGAACGTGCGAATAAAGTAGGTCTTCATGCCAATTGAAAATATCAAAATAGGAGCGGCAGCCGCCCAAAATCTTCGATCAATCGCGGTATTTGGGATCATGGCTTCATTGATTCAAAGTCAGGAAAAGCCTATATTTTCAAGCGCACACAGCCAAGAGGAGAAATTATATGCTCGATAAGGAGTTACTGGAAATTCTTGTCTGCCCCAAATGCAAAGGGGACTTGGAATACACCACGCAGAGCAAAGATCCCAACGAGCACAAGCTGATTTGCCAATCCTGCCGGCTGAAGTACGCCATCAAGGACGACATCCCCATCATGCTGATTGACGAGGCGGAATCGTTCTGATGAAAGCCGACCTCCGGCTGCGCGGAAACATCACGCCATAGAGATCGTTGCATGCCATTTGTACATTCATTCGAAGAACTCGAGAGAACCGTTGACCGCGAGCGCAGGCAAGGCAAGCGGATTGTGACCACAAACGGGTGTTTCGATGTGTTGCACCTGGGTCACATCCGGTATCTGGAAGAAGCCCGCAAGCTGGGTGACCTGCTGATTGTCGGAATCAACAGCGACGATTCGGTGCACCGGCTCAAAGGGCCCAACCGGCCGCTGAACCCGGAGGCCGACAGGGCCGAGGTGGTTGCCGCTCTGCGCTGTGTCGATTACTCGTTCGTTTTTCGCGAGGACAATCCCATTCGTTTTGTGGAACAACTCAAACCCGATGTTCACGCCAAGGGCGGCGACTACACCATGGACAGAATTGTCGAGCGGCCGGCCGTCGAAGCGGGCGGGGGCCGCGTGGTTCTCCTAAGCTGGGTCGAGGGCCGGTCTACGACGGGAATTCTCCAGCGCCTCTGCGGGTCCTGACGGAGCAGATCGATGGCCGACTCCCGGATTACCGAGTTCACCAAATCGCTGGAACAAAATCCCGCCTCCACGGTGTATGCCCGGCTGGCCGACATGTACCGCCAAAGCGGCGAGGTTACCAAGGCCATCGAAATCTGTCAGCAGGGGCTCGAGCGCAATCCTTCCTATATCACGGGGCATTTGATTCTGGGCCGCTGCTATCTCGAACGCGGCGTCACCGATAAAGCGCAGGAAAGTTTCGAACAGGCGCTCCGGCTTGATCCGCGCAACCTGCTGTCCCTTAAAATGCTGGGCGACATTCTGATCTCGCAAGGTCGCAAGAAGGAGGGCGTGCAGCGCTATGCCCAAATTCTGGCCCTGGATCCGCTCGATTCGTCGATCCATGAGTTATACGAGCGATACAACGGCTATGAGCTGCTGGGCGAACCGGATGACGTTGTCAGCCTGTCGCAACAGGTGGAAGCGGCCATGGCCGGGACTGGGGCCGAGCCCGCACCCGAGATTGAGCCCGTTGCCGTGGACGAACCCGCCGAAAAGGCCGATTCCGGTTTGGGATCCCTTGACGATTTGACCGCCCAGACCGTTCAAGGAGCAGCGGTCATGGAGGAGTCGAAACCCAAGGCCATGGAGGAGACGCCGGCCTTGCAGCTCAATGAGCTGGGCGAAGAAGAACTAATTGTTCCGGATACTGTGCCAACGGAAGGCTCTCTGGATGAGGTGATCCTGGATCTGGCCTCACACCGCGCACCAGCAGCCCCGGCAGCTCCGCTCGATAGGGATGTTGAAGAATTGCTGCTGAACACATTTGCCGAAAGTGACGCCGCGCCTGGTCCCATGGCCGCCGCGGAACCGGCAGCGGCCAAAATTCCGGTTCCCGATCCCGCTTCCGAGATCCCGGATTTTTCTCCGGTGCCGGCTGCGCAACCGGAACAGTCCAATGAAGTCCCGGCTCCGGTGCCGCCCAAAACAGAGTCGGAGGATTTACCCGTCACAGACATGGGAATCGAGTCCGTACCTGTTTCCCTGGCCGCCGAAGAGCCGATTGCGCCCGAAGCTCCGGTTCCCGATCCCGCTTCCGAGACCCCGGATTTTCCTCCGGCACCGGAGGCGCAACCGGAACAGTCCAATGAGGACCCGGCTCAAGATCCGCCTGAAAAAGAATGGAAAGAACCGGATGCTTTTCAGGAGCCGGATCCGGCGGCCGCCGAACAGGACGCAGCCCATGAATCCGAAACCGCTCACATTCCGGAATGGGCCCTGACCGACGACCAGATTGCAGAGCAAACAGCCGAAGCCAAGCCGCCTGACACGGCAGCGCCGGCGGACTTGTCAGCGGGACAAAACGAAATCCCTCCCGAAACGCAGACCGGAGCCGGTGAGCCCGATCCCGTACCGGCGACCTCGACCAAGGAGGGGGACCTGCCTGGAGATAAGGTTGCCTCCGAGCAGAACGATCTGGTCGATGCCGAGTCTTTGGACGACACGGCCCTGAATACAGACCAGGATCAGCTCACGGATTTCTACAACGTCGCGGGTGGCTCGGCCGAAACCGAAGAAATCGATTCCGCGGCGCTGGAAGGTATGGACAAAGTCGCGCTTGAAGAATCGCTGGAAAATGACGAGAAGCAAGAGGATTCGGAGATCAGGCCGGAAACGGGTGACAAGGAATCTTTGGCGCAGGCGGGTGCGGAAACACCGGCCCAGACCATGCGGGCGGCAAACGAGCCGGCGCGCCTTGAACCCGGCCGGGCGGCAGCCGATTCCGCCCTGCCGGAGCAGCCGGTTATCGACTCCGGGGAAGCAAGCTCCGTCAACGCAGACCTGATTGCCGAAGACAACCCCATCCAGGACGGCGAGGCGTGGAAAGATGACGGGCCTGTTTCGGAGTTTTACAATGTGACGGGCGGTTCGGCCGAAGCCGAAGAGATCGACTCCACTTCCATGGAAAACATCGACAAAATCGATTTGGACGAATCGCTGAAAGACGAAGCGGAAGAGGAGCCGCAGGCGGACCTTGCCGTTGCCGGTTCCCTGGAGGAGTCCGAGCCGCCCACACCGGAGGCAGCGACGGAGGCCTTCACGGCTCCCGGCAAATCACCGGTTTCCGGGGCGCACGATTTGATTGCCGAGACGCCGGCCGGAGAAGAAACCCAGGAGAAGGACAATGCACCGGTCCCGGAGGTCTATAATGTCGCAGGGGGAAGCGCCGAGTCTGGGAGTGCTGACGGCAAAGAGCTCGAAGGCATGGATCGGATCACTTTGGATGAGCCGCTGGAGGCGGAGGCTTCCGGCTCAGGCGATGAACCCAAGGCGGATGCACCGGTGTCCGCATCGCAAGCGGCCGAAGAGGCCAAACCCGAACGGCTGCGGATTGAAATACCCGAGGGGGTTGCCTCGGCCACGCTGGCCGAGCTTTTTCTGCGCCAGGGGCAGAAAGATCAGGCCCTTGAAGTCTACCGTTTCCTGTTGCGACGCGATCCGTCCAGCTATAGACTGGCCAGCCGGCTTCGCGAAATCGAGATGGGACTGGCCCAGTCCGAACCGGAACCGCAACAGCCCAGACAGCCGCAGTCACGCCGTGATTTCACGCGAAAACGGCGCCGGCCGCGGCCCGACAAGAATACAGCCGACCCTCTCTCGGGTCTGTGACCGCGCTTCACGAGGCTGATATGCACCCGGAGCATCCCAGGGATTGGGCCCAAACCTATGCCCGCCGCAAAGCGGCGACCCGGGAACTACTGGCCGCGGAAAAGGCCGACGCGTTCCTTGTCACGCACCTGCCCCACATACGCTACCTCACCGGGTTCAGCGGCTCCACCGCCTATTTGATTCTTCACAGGCAATCCGAACCTGTTCTGATCACGGATTTTCGCTACCGCGAACAGGCCCATGAAGAAATCACGCTCACACAAGCTGCAACCGTTACCATTGTGGAAAAAGAGTATCTTGCCACCTTGGCTTCGGTGATCGCCGACCTGAAAATCCGCGCATTGGCCTTTGACCCGAAATACCTGACCTGCGATCTCTTCGCAAAGATCAAACGCTCCAATGCGGAGATCAAGCTTGATCCCGTGGACAATGCCTGCGACGGCCTCCTTCGCAGAAAAGACGAATGGGAAATTGATCGTATCTCCCGGGCCTCGGATATAGCCGACCAGCTATTCGAGCGCATGCTGAAGTGGCCGCTTACCGAACTGAGGGAGCAAGATATCGCAGCCCGGCTTGATTACGAAGGCCGGTTGCTGGAAAGCGAGGGAGCCTCTTTCCCCTCCATTATCGCCGCAGGCTCCAATGCGGCCAAACCACATGCTCCCACCGGAGCTCGGAAACCGCGGACAGGCGAAATGCTATTGTTCGACTACGGTCAGCGATGGGCAGGATACTGCTCCGACATGACACGGACGATCAGTCTTGGCAAGGCGGATTCGAAACTCACAGAGATCTACGCGCTTGTTCGAAAAGCCCAGGAGCAGGCCCTGGCTGTTGTTGGCCCGGGAAAGACCTGCGCCGAGGTGGACGAAGCCGCGCGGAGCGTAATTCGCCAAGCCGGCTATGGCGACTGCTTCGGTCATGGATTGGGCCACGGGATTGGCATTGAGGTGCATGAATCGCCCCGGGTATCCTCAACGTCCACCGATGTTCTTATTCCAGGCACGGTAATCTCCATCGAACCCGGCATCTACATTCCCAATTGGGGTGGTGTGCGCATTGAAGACCTCATTGCCATCACCCAGGACGGATTCCGAAACCTGATGAAATCCCCCAAGCATCTAATCGAGTGGATGGGCGAATAGGGCGGGTGATTGGCGAAGAATGAAAGGCGACAGGGCCTTTCCCCAATCCGCAGCTCCAATTCTTTGATTCTATTCTTGGCCAAACTTCTTCCAAACCCCTCGCCCCGCTCTTCCCATTGAAGCCGGGGTGCCGAACGGGATATATTCAGTAGCCATATTCATGGTTTCAATTCGGACCCTTCGCGGAGGTTCTATGCGACTCAGTCATTTTCTTGTGCTTTTAATTGTCGTGCCCTGCCTTGCCGCGGATCAGTTCGGCAACATCAGTAACCTGATTGGAACGGCTCAGGTTTTTTCGGCCAGGCGCAAGGCATGGAAACCGGCAGCAATGGGACAGCCACTATACGTCAGCGACACGGTGCGGACCGGAGTGGAAAGCCGGTTGGAGCTGAAATCCGCAAACGGCGGAATCGTCCGTATTGACGAAAAGTCCCTGATCCTTATTGCCTCGGTTAATGACAACGAACAGAGGCTGGAAATGGCTGGCGGCAAGGTATGGGCGAATATGCGCAAGATTGTGGGATCCAAGAGGAAATTCGAGGTATACACTCCAACCGCGGCCGCGGCCATCCGGGGTACAATCTTTCGCGTTAATTCCGGGTCCGATTCGACAACTGATGTCCTCGTCTATCAGGGAAAGGTGGATGTGGGCCCGGGTCAGGCACTCAAGCAGCAGGAAGCGGCCAAGGACGAGCGCCGGGAAGTGGACGGCCCCACGGAAGTGGAAGGACCGACGGAGATCAGCCTGGAAGATTGGGTTTCCATAATAGCCGGGCAACAAATTTCGGTTCGCAAGGATGGTTCATACGAGAAATCCAAGTTCGATTCAAAAATCGACGGCCGCGACGGCTGGGTGGCCTACAACCAGCAACGCGATTCGCAACAGGAATAGGAGAAAAGACAATGGCTAAAATTGCTTTTATCGGCGCCGGCAGCCTGGGTTTCGCCCGCAGCCTCATTCGCGACATTCTTACCTTTCCGCACCTGAAGGACTGCACATTCGCTCTCATGGATATCAACAAAGAGCGGCTCGGCTTCATCGACAAGGCCGTGCGCAGGCTTGTGGACCTCAACCATGGGAACAACCGGGTGATCGCCACAACGAACCGCAAAGAGGCCCTGAAGGGCGCCGACGCCGTGGTCGTGACGATTCTGGCGGGCGAGGTCGACGTCTGGCGCCATGACATTGAGATTCCGGCCAAATACGGCGTCGACTTCAACGTGGGTGACACCCGTGGCGTGGCGGGCATCTTCCGGGCTCTGCGCACAATTCCCGTGATGGTCGATATCTGCCGGGACATGCAGAAACTCTGTCCCAACGCTCTTCTCCTTAACTACACCAATCCCATGGCCATGCTCTGCCGCGCCATGCAGAAAGCCACACCGATTCAAGTGACGGGCCTTTGCCACAGCGTTCAGGCCACCGCGGGCATGCTGGCCAAATGGATCAATGCCAGGCCCGAACAGACCGAATACCTATGCGCCGGAATCAATCATATGTCCTGGTTTCTGGAATTCAAAAAGGACGGCAAGGATGCCTATCCGCTCATTCGCAAGGCCGTCGAGAAGCCCGAGATCTATCGGGTCGAAAGAGTGCGCAACGAGATGTTCTTGCAGCTTGGCTATTACATCACGGAATCCAGCGGCCATAATTCCGAATACAACTGGTGGTTTCGCAAACGACCGGATCTGGTCCGGCAA
>CAYVZU010000135.1:0-1636 GCA_964455935.1 uncultured Fibrobacterota bacterium | reverse complement strand
CAAAGACTCATACTGGAATCCCGGCGAACACGCTTTCATTCTTCGCGAATACACCCGGACCGCTAAAACCTGGAAGAAATGGGCCAAAGATTGGTTCAAAAACCCGGTTGACCTCAAACGAGGTCACGAATACGCCGCGCCGATCGTTAATGCCTGGATGGGCGCTGAACCGTACCGGTTCAACGGCAACATCCCCAACACCGGACTGATCACCAATCTGCCCGAACGCTGTTGTGTCGAGGTCCCGGTTTGGGTGAAGGACCACCGATTGTATCCCGTGCACGTGGGCGCCTTGCCGGACTCCGTTGCGCCGCTCAATGTCCTTACGGTTCACCTCGAGGAAATGGCCGTGGAAGCGGCTCTGACCGGAAATCCGGAAATGGTGTATCACGCCTGCTGCTATGACCCATTGAGCGCCTCGAAGCTTTCGCTGGCGGAGATTCGGAAAATGGTTCGGGAGATGCTTTTCAAGAATCAGAAGCATTTGCCGCAATTCAAGAGCGTTCGTCTGTAGATAAGCCGGTTAAACAGGTGCATGCGCCGGCACCGGCTTAAAAGCCTTGTGTTTAAAGCCGCACCGCCGCTATTTTCAACCTGTTTTCCTGTCGAAAGTCACAATTATCATTTGTCCTAAGGAGATTCCATGGCACGACCCGAGCAGCCAAACCAGGCCGAAGCCAAAATCGTGTATTCAACCAGCCCTGAGGGGAAGAAATTCCCGCTGCCGCGGAAGGAAGAATACGCGGATGAATACAAACGCATCGAGAAACTCGCGGCCCAGGCCCGCAAAGAGGGTAAAGAAGTTGTGGTCGTCATGGGACTTGGATTTGTGGGCGCCGTCATGGCCGCAATTGTGGCCGACACCAAAAACGCAAAAGGCCGCAACTCGAAGCTCGTCATTGGATGTCAACGTCCCAGCACCCGCAGTTATTGGAAAACGCCGCTCCTCAACCAGGGCATCTCACCGGTCAAGGCCGAGGACCCGGAAGTGGACATTCTCATCAAGCGCACCGTGACGGAATCAAAAACACTGGTTGCGACCTACAACCCCGACTGCTTGAAACTGGCGGACTGTGTGGTGGTTGACGTACAGTGCGACTATGCAAAACAGCATCTTGGCAACATGAAGACCGGTGAAGCCGACATGGCTGCCCTTGAGGCGACCATGCGCACCATTGGCGATAAAATCCCCCAGAAATGCCTGGTGCTGATCGAAACCACAGTGGCCCCGGGGACCACCGAGTTTGTGGCCTGGCCCATTCTGAAGAAGGCTTTTGCCGAGCGCGGCCTTAAAGGCGAGCCGCTTCTGGCCCACAGCTTCGAGCGTGTGATGCCGGGCAAGGAATACGTGGCCAGCATCCGCGACTTCTGGCGGGTCTGCGCCGGCTGCGACGCCGAGGCCCGCAAGCGCGTGGAAATATTTCTTCACGAGGTGCTCAATACCAAAAAATTTCCGCTCACGGTCATGGACCGGCCCATCGAATCGGAAACCACAAAGATTGTGGAGAACTCGTATCGTGCCACAATCCTGGCCTACTTGCATGAGTGGAGCATATTTGCCGAACGCAACGGCGTGGACCTGATCAAGGTGATCAAAGCGATCAAGATGCGGCCCACGCACAGCAACATCATTTTT
>CAYVZU010000134.1:0-10797 GCA_964455935.1 uncultured Fibrobacterota bacterium | reverse complement strand
ATGAAAACACAGAGCAAAACCGGTTCCTGCGCAAGAAGCTGCGCCAGAACACTTCTCTCTGTGCTCTCTTTCCGCCCGTCTCTGTGCTCTCTGTGGTTTCAAGGCGGGATGCAATGAGCGATATCCTTTCGCAAGAAGAAGTTGACGCGCTGTTGTCCGCGGTTTCCTCGGGCGAACTGCAGACCGAGTCCAGTGCAGCGCCGGCCATGGCCGCGGCAGGAACCACCGTGGCCGCCAGCGACGGCGAACGCAGCATTCAGCTCTACGATTTCCGCCGGCCCGACCGCATCAGCAAAGACCAGATGCGGACCCTGCAGAATTTGCACGAGGGTTACGCGCGCGCCTTCTCGACATCGCTCACATCCTATCTGCGCACCCTGGTCGAGATCGAGCTTGTCAGCGTGGACCAGTTGACCTACAGCGAATTCATCATGTCGATTTCCAATCCCTCCTGCATTTACGTTTTCCAGATGGAACCGCTCGAGGGGCAGGCCATTTTCGAGATCAACCCCACGCTCGTTTTCTTCATCGTGGACCGCCTGTTCGGCGGCCAGGGCCGTCCCACCGAACAGAACCGCGAGTTGACCGAAATCGAAGAGAAGGTGATGCGGCGCATCGCCGATCGCGGCCTTCTCGACCTGAAAGACGTCTGGGAGCGCATTGGCATCTTCAATCCCAAAATCGACCAATACGAAACCAACCCGCAATTTGTGTCGGTTGCGCCGCCGGGCGAGACGGTCATTCTCATTTCGTTGGAAGTGCGGATGCAGAACGCATCGGGCCTCATGAGCCTCTGCTTCCCCTACATGCTTCTTGAGAATGTGCTCGACAAGCTCTCGGGCGAAACCTGGATGTCGGCCCAGCGGACCTCGACCAACGAAACCCGCAAGGTCATTCGCAATGAATTGCAGGGGCTCAATATTCCCGTCCAAGCCGTAATTGGAGAAACCCAGATCACGGTTCGCGACCTGCTTCAGCTCCAGGAGGGCGATATCATTTGTCTGGATCGCCCTGAGAAAAGCGATTTGTTCCTCCAGGTTGGAGGCAAAACCAAAATGGCATGCCGGCCCGGCTTGGTGGGCCGCAAAAAAGCCGTCCAGGTCACCCGCGTGATCGAGAAGGAGGTACCAGGAGCATCATGAACGAAGAAATGCTGTCCCAAGACCAAATTGACGCACTGTCCAATGGGGCCGAGCTTGGAGATCTGGGCGGACCCGCGGCCGACGCCGGGCAAGGCGCAGCGGCCGATGTCACCTGGATCGCAAAGGCATTCGAACTGCTCGCGGAGCAGGCCACAACGGTCCTGACGACCGTGGTTGGAAAGGAAGTTCGCCTCAGCTGCGACGACTGTGCGCCGGCCTCGGTCGACGCGGTCCGGTCGCAACAGGGAAAAAACCACCTGCTGCTTGGCCTTCAATTCAACAAGGGATTCGCCGGCGCGCTATTTTTTCTTGTGAGCAAAAAGGATACGGCAGTGCTGGCAGACCTGATGATGATGGGCGATGGAAACGCGGAATACGAGGAAGACCACAAAGACGCCATTGGCGAACTCTTTAACCAGATCATGGGCGCCGCGTCCACGGCCTTCGGCGTGCAGTACTCCATGGAATGCGGCGTGACCCCGGCAACGGTAGCCACGTTCGATCCCGAAGCCGCTCCCATGAACCTGGCCGAGTGCACCGCCGTTAAAATGGGCCTTAAAATGCAGGGCGTGGCCGACTCGAGCATGCTGTTCCTGGTTCCCGCCGACCTGGCCAAGGCCATTTCCGAAAAAGCCTCGTCCGCGGCCCAACCCGAACCGGCACCAGCCGCCGAGACCGGACCCCAGCCGGCCGGCCAAGCCGCCGCATCCGCCAATACGGCGCAATTCGCCAACTTCAGCCAGCCCATGGCCATGTCGTCGCATTCTTCCGCGACGCCAGGCAATATCAATATGCTGCTTGACATTCAGTTGCAGGTCGCCATTGAGCTGGGCCGCACCGAAATGTCGATCAAGCGCATCCTGGAACTGGGGCCGGGCGCCATTATCGAGCTCGACCGCATGGCCGGCGAACCCGTCGATCTTCTGGTCAACGGCAAAGTTGTGGCCAAGGGCGAAGTCGTGGTGGTGGACGAAAATTTCGGCATCCGCGTTGTTTCGCTGGTGTCGCCGGAAGAACGGCTCAAGAGTTTGAAATAGGAATTCCAGCAGAGATGCCATAATTCGGCATCTCATTGCTCAGGACGCCCCCTAAATCCCCCGCCGGGGGACTTTTCCGAAATGGGGGCGTCCGTATAGAAATAAGGGAGGGATCTCCGGGTGAAGAAAAGGTCAATTCGCGGCAAGGCTGGCGCGGCCACGGCATGCCGTGGCCCTACACATTCTCCCTGGCATGCCCGCAACCTCCTCTGTGCACGGATGCTCGCGTGGACTCTCCTGTTCGCTTTATCGGCCGTCCTTGTGCCGGCCTTAAGCACTCCGGCGCAAGCACAAACCGCCGGGTTCGATATCGCCAAGGTCCGTGAAGCGGCCGAAGGCAGGCCGGCGCTGGAGACGAGCAAAGCCCAGCTGCCCAAGACCCCCAGCGTGACGGCGGCGCTGGTGCGCATGGTCATTTCGCTTGCGGTGATTCTGTTTCTGGTGGCCGCGGTTTTTTACGCGCTTCGCCGCGTTGCGTTCCGCAACCGAAACGCGGGACGGGGCAGCGGCATGATGGATGTGCTGGAGACAGCCGGGGTCATGCCCGGCAAAACCTTGGCATTGGTGCGCGTTTCCGACCGGGTGCTTTTGCTGGGTCTTTCGCAGGATTCGGTGCGCTGCCTTTGCGAGTTCGAGGGCCCCAAGGCGCTTGAGATCATTCAGGCCACCGACAAGGGAAACATGCCCCGGCTGATGACCCAGTTCTCGGACCATCTCAATTCGTTTCTCGACCGCTTCAAGGGAAAAGGAGAATAGGTGGAACCAGCACCGGCCAACACGAATTTCCGCCGACTTGGATCACGGCGCGCCATGGTTGCCATTGCGGCCGGACTGTTTGTGTTCCTTCTGGCCAGCGAGGCATTCGCCCAAGTCCTGCCCAAGATTACCATGGGCGTGGAGAGAGCCGCCAAGCCGGGCGATGTCGCGGTAGCCCTGGAAATCGTTTTTCTCATGACGATTCTTACCCTGGCGCCCTCCATTCTCATTCTCATGACGTCGTTTACCCGCATCGTTGTGGTCTTCTCATTTCTGCGTCATGCCATGGGCACTCAAACCATGCCGCCCAACCAGGTGATCGTGGGCATGGCCCTGTTTTTGACGCTGTTTATCATGATGCCCACATTCAAAACCATCAACGACCAGGCTCTGCAACCGTATATGGAAGAGCGAATCGACTACAAAACGGGCTTTAAGGCCGCCATGAAGCCATTGCGCGAATTTATGCTGCGCCAGTGCAACGAAAAAGATGTGGCTCTGTTTGTGCGGGCTTCGCACGCGCCGCAGCCGCGCAATGTGGACGACCTGCCCAACGAAGTGATTGTGCCGGCTTTTGTCATCTCGGAACTCAAGACGGCCTTCATGATTGGTTTTGTGATTTACATCCCGTTTCTCATCATCGATATGGTTGTGGCCAGCGTGCTGCTCTCCATGGGAATGATGATGCTTCCGCCGGTTATGGTTTCGCTGCCGTTCAAGCTGATTCTGTTTGTGCTGGCCGACGGCTGGAATCTGATGGTGCAGCAATTGATTGCGAGTTTTCGATAAAAATGCAAACGTGAAACGTACGACGTTGAACGCAGGACGGAAAACCGGATTGCCCGGATCGCGTTTCACACTGAATTGAGGATGCCATGTCACCCATGACCGTGATCGATATCGGACGCCAGGCCCTCTATGTAACCGCTCTTATCTCGGGCCCGCTGCTGCTCTTTAGTCTGGTGGTGGGATTGCTGGTGGGTATTTTTCAGGCCGTAACGCAGATCCATGAAATGACGTTGACCTTCATTCCCAAAATCATGGCCATTGGAATCACGCTGGTGGTCCTTCTGCCCTGGATGACCAGCACCTATATCGATTACGTCACGGATTTGCTGAGCCGGATTCCGGAGTTTATTCGATAGCGCTGGAGCGCGGACGGAGAACACTTGATGTGTCGAGGCAACGCATGATGAACCCGGCGGAATACAGCGTCGAGCAGCTTCAATTTCTGTTCCTCATGCTTGTGCGCATCGGGTGCATGATCGCGGTATTTCCCATTCTAGGCAGCCGCAATGTGCCGCCCCAGGTGAAGATTGGCCTTTCCTTCCTTCTGTCGTTGATTTTGTTCCCGCTGCTGCCGCCGGCCACGGTTGCCATGCCCACGCGGCTCCTGGCGTATGCGGTTCTTGTCATCAAGGAGGCCCTGGTGGGTCTGACCATTGGCTATGCGGCCTCGCTTATTCTAACGGCCGTTTCCATGGCAGGCTCGATCATCGATATGGAAGTGGGCTTTGCCTTTGCATCCTCCATGGACCCTCTCACCGGCGCCGGAAGCACCGTGCTTGGCAACTTCAAACTATCCTTGTTCATGATCATTTTTCTTGCCCTGCAGGGCCACCAGTTTCTGATCTTGGCCCTGGCGCGAAGCTTCGACAAGATTCCACTGGTTCAGGCCTCGCTGCCGGCCGGGAAAATTGCGGAATTCATGACAGTCCTTGTCGCCAACCTGTTCGACGTGAGTTTGCGGATGGCCGCCCCCATTATCGTTTTGACCATGCTGATCAACGTGGCGGCCGGCGTGCTGGCGCGAACCGTTCCGCAAATGAACCTGTTCGTTGTTGATCTGCCGTTGCGCATCGGCGTGGCCCTGCTGGGGCTGGGGCTTATGCTGCCGATTATGTTTACGGTGTTTGAAAAAGCGTACAACCGGTTTGAGGACGACGTTCTGCGGCTTTTGCTGCTGATCGCCTAAGGACGGTTATGGCCGACGAATCGTTCGAAGAAAAAACAGAAGCGCCGACCCCCAAGCGGCTGAATGAAGCGCGGCAACGCGGTTCCGTGGCCAAGAGCATGGAGCTCAACTCGGCCGTTCTGTTGCTGGCCGGTGCCTCTTTTCTTTATGTCACAGGCCCCGCCCTGTTCCAGAATCTTCTGGAACTGATCCGCTCGGCGTTTTTCCAGATCGCAACGGTGCGCAGTTCAACCCTGGAAATCAATGTCGTTTGTCTTGCCACCATGCATTTCATGTGGAAAGCCATTGGCCCGTTTCTGCTGTTCATTACGGTCCTGGGGGTTGGAATCAATCTGGCGCAAATCGGTTTGCTCTTCACGATGAAACCCCTTGAGCCGGACCTGGGCAAGCTCAGCCCCCTGCGGGGCATTAAGAACCTCGTTTCTCTTCACGGGATTGTCGAGGCGGTGAAAGGCATTTTCAAAGTCTGTATAGTGGGTTTTGTGGCATACATCGTGATCAAAGGCGATCTGCGTCCGGTGCTTGGTACGGCCGATTTCTCGGTGGCACAGGTTGCCGTATTCATGGGAAAAGAAATGTATAAACTGATCATGATTCTTTGTCTTGTCCTTCTATTTCTGGCGGTTCTCGATTACGCCTATCAGAAATGGAACTACACCCGGACGATGAAGATGAGCAAACAAGAGGTGAAAGAAGAGCGCAAGCAGATGGAGGGTGACCCCATGGTCAAGGCGCGCATCCGCAGCCTGCAGCGCGAGATGGCGCGGCGGCGGATGATGGAAGAGGTGCCCAAGGCCACCGTGGTTGTGACCAACCCCACATTTATTGCGATTGCCTTGCGATACGACCCCGAGATGAACGCGCCCAAGGTGGTAGCCAAAGGCAAGCGGCTGCTGGCCGAGCGCATCCGGGAAATAGCCCGCGTCAATGGAATTCCCATTGTCGAGGACAAACCTTTGGCGCGCGCAATGTATGATGTGGTCGAGCCGGGCGACGAAGTTCCATCGCAGTTCTTTGCGGCGGTCGCCGAGGTGCTGGCGTACGTCTTTCGATTGCAGAACAGAAAGGTAGCCTGATGGGCGAGCGCAAACTGTCTGAGGCCAAACGAGGTGATCCATGATTCGACACGGTTCGAAATTCATTTTTCTTCTGACCCTTGCGGCCTTGTCGCTGATGCCGGCCCTATGCAGCAAGCCCACCGAGCCCACGCCGTTTTTATCCATCCGGCTTTTGAGCCAGGGCGATTCCATGGCTTACACCGGAGTTCCAATCAAAATCTACGCCGTCCTGGACAGCGCCGTGGATGTAAGCGAAATTTCGTGGATTACGGGCCGCGGCGAATATGTCCGCGCGGGTAACTTGCGGCCCGGCGACCTTACGGCAGCGGATACGATTCTGCTGACCTGGCAACAACTTCCGGCCGTTCCGTATTCCGCTCCATCCGATACCTCTGCCCCGCGGCGACTGCCCATCGACACGATCTGGGCCACATACCGGGATGTGGCCTCGAACAAACTGCGCGTGGCCGTTCTCAACCGCTCGCCGCATATCGACAGCATTTATGTCAATGGCCGCAAAACACCCCTGCAGCAGGATTCGCTGCACATCACGGGAAATCACAGCACCATGGTCTACATGACGCTGTATGCCACGGATCCTGATACGGGCAGCCGATTGACGGCCGAATGGACATGCGATCCGCGCTTTGGAAGCCTTGTAAATCTCGTTGATAGTTCTTCGCTCACCGGCTTGCAGCGCACCATGGTCTGGCGATGGAACATCAAATGGCAGGCGCCTACGGTCGAATCCGTGGGAGACTCCACGGCCGCCAGCACCGCCGCCCTGATCGTTCATGACCAAAACGGCGGGTCGGATGGCCTTCCCATCCGCCTTACAATCTACCGGGAAACCGGCTCGATCTGGGTGGCCAGCACCCAGGAGAATACATCCACGCTTGTCAAGTACGCCACCAACGGACAGGAGCTGTTTCGGATTCCGGGATTCAAGCAGATCTCCAGCTTGGCCGTTCGTCCGTTCCAGGAATCGGTCTGGTTTACGGACTATGTGGCCGGGAAGGTCTATTGCATGGACGACGACGGCAATGTTTTGCGGACCATTTCGGGTTTCATAAACCCCAATGCCATTGACGTGCACAACCAGAGCGGATATTGCATTGTGGCCGACAAGGACAGTACCGTGGCCCTGGGCTCGCGGGTGCGCGTTGTGAACAAAGACGGCAGCGGACGCATTGACACGGTGAGCGTGCTTAAGCTGACGGGCATTGTCTCCGCACTGCGAATCGACCAGCGCGAGGTGAACGACCTCTGGCTGCTATGGCAAATTCCCTCAGGCTCCGATTCGACCGATAAGGCCGTCCACTACTCATCGTGGTGGACTCTCAAATCCATTCTCTCCTCCGGGACCAAACCGGTTTCCATTGACATCAATACCACCACGGGACACGCCTGGATCGCGGACTTCAGCGGAAACCAGGTGTTTCGCGTCAATACACGCAACGATTCGATCGCGCGCATTGCGGGCTTTCTGCACCCGCAGATGGTCTCGGTCAATCTGCGCGATTCTTCGTGCTGGGTGGTCGATACGGACAACAACCGGGTCGTTCGCCTCGCTCATGGGGTGAGCAACGGATATGATATCAACCAGGGCACGACGTATGATCGTTCCGTTACGAGCTTTTCGGGCATCGGCCTCAAGCAGCCGCAAGCCCTGGCCGTGAACCCCAACGAAGGCGCGGCCGGCGTCGTCTGGGTTGTGGACAGCCAGAACAATCGCATCGTGAAATTTGCGGCGGCCGATTCGCGCGAGCTCCTTTCCATTCAGGGCTTTGGCATGGAAACGCCCAGTGCCATTGCCGTCAACGCGGGGACCTCTAAATGAATCTGGCTCTGGCCCAAACCTCCTGGCTCCGCGGTTTATTCCGCCACAAAGACCTGGCGGTTGCGTTGGGCGTTGTGGGCATCATCGTGGTCATGGTCATTCCCATGCCCACGATCTTCATGGACCTGATGCTGGCCTTGAGCATCTCCGTTTCGCTGGTGATTCTGATTGTATCCATGTATACGGCCAATGCGTTGGAGTTCTCGGTTTTTCCCGGCCTTCTTCTTGTGATTACGCTGTTCCGGCTTGCGCTGAATGTGGCCAGCACCCGCCTCATTCTGGGCGACGCCTATGCCGGCGAGGTCATCAATGCCTTTGGAACCTTCGTGACCAAAGGCAATGCCGTTGTTGGCTTTGTCATTTTCATCATCATCGTCGTCATTCAATTCGTGGTCATCACCAAGGGCGCCGGCCGCATTTCGGAAGTGGCGGCCCGGTTCACTCTCGACGCCATGCCGGGCAAGCAGATGGCCATTGACGCGGACCTCAATTCGGGCCTCATCAACGAAGCCCAGGCCCGCGAACGGCGCTCCAACGTCTCGCGCGAGGCCGACTTCTACGGAGCCATGGACGGTGCCAGCAAATTCGTTCGTGGCGACGCGGTGGCCGGCATCATCATCACATTGATTAATATTCTGGGCGGCTTCGTGATCGGCATGGCCCAGAGGGGAATGAATTTTACCACCGCGATCTCGACCTATACGCTGCTCTCCATTGGCGACGGTCTGGTTTCCCAGATCCCCGCTCTGATCGTCTCCACGGCATCGGGTCTCATCGTGACCCGCGCGGCCAGCTCGTCAAATCTGGGCACGGAATTAACGGCCCAGTTGTTTCAGAGCCCCAAGGCCCTGTTTGTGACCGCCGGTATTTTGGGCGTGTTCGCCATTGTCCCGGGCCTGCCGTTTTTGCCGTTTCTGGGACTGGGTCTGGCCGCCGGGGCCTCGGGCTATGTCATGGACAAGGTGGGCCGCCAACGCAAAGCATCCGAGGTCGAGACCAAACGCGACACCCCGGCCGAGCCCGAGCGCGTGGAAAGCTATCTGGTCCTGGACCCCATGGAGCTCGAGATCGGCTATGGTCTGATTCCCCTGGTCGACGCGGCCCAGGGCGGAGACCTGCTGGACCGCATCACCATGATTCGGCGCCAGATTGCCGCCGACGTCGGAATCGTGGTCCCGCCCATTCGCATCCGCGACAACATCCAGCTCAAGCCAAACGAATATCATGTCAAAATCAAGGGCAACCCCGTGGGCACCGGCGAACTGATGCCGGGTTCGTATTTGGCCATGGACCCCGGAAACGTGACGCGCAAAATCCGGGGCATTGCCACGCGCGAGCCCACATTCGGGCTGCCCGCCTTGTGGATCACCGAATCGCAGAAAGAACAGGCCGAGATGGCCGGCTACACGGTGGTGGAACTGCCGGCCGTGCTGGCCACGCATCTCACCGAGATCATCAAAAACCACGGCCACGATATCCTTTCGCGCCAGGATGTGCGTACGCTTGTCGACAACATCAAAGAGAACCAGCCCGCGCTGGTGGAAGACGTTATTCCCGGCCAGCTTTCGCTGGGCGAACTGCACAAGGTGCTTCAGAACCTTCTGCGCGAGCGCATTTCCATCCGCGATCTGCCCACGATTCTCGAAACTCTTTCGGACCAGGCCCGCCAGACCAAGGACCCGGTCATTCTCACCGAATTCGTGCGCAATGCCCTGGCCCGGTCCATCTGCCGCCAGTTGGCCGGCCGCGACAACACTCTGTTCGTACTCACGCTCGATCCGCGGCTGGAGCAAGCCCTGGAAAACGCGATCGCCCAAAGCGACAAGGGCTCGCGCCTGGCGTTGCCGCCGCAAGTCGCGGGCCGGCTCCTGGAGCGCGTGGGCAAAGAAGCCGAGCGTGTTGTGGCCCAAAGCGAGCAGCCCGTGATTCTTTGCTCGCCCACGGTTCGCCATCACCTTCGCCGCCTGCTTGAAAACTCCTATCCGCAGATCGCGGTGATTTCATATAATGAAGTGGCCAAAGGGATCGAGATTAAATCAGCCGGCCTCGTTTCCATTTCGGACGACGGTTCGGCCCATTCCGGCGCTTCCTCACAGAGGTAACCCATGCGCATCAAAAAATTCACCGCCGAAACGGCCAAAGAAGCCCTGTTGCAGGTCCGTGAGGAAATGGGCCCCCGTGCCGTGATCCTCAAGACGCAGCGGGCGCCCTCCAAATCCATGCTGGGTATCTGGGGCAAAGGCAAAGTGGAAGTCACGGCCGCTCTCGATGAAAACCTTTACGCGAAGCCCGAGCCGGTCTCCGAGTCGGGCCTTTCCGACCTGAAACTCTACAACCGCAAAGGCGAGCCGCAAAGCCCCGAGCCGGCGGCCCGGCGCGAGACGGGCTTCACCGACGAAAAATTTCGGATCGCCGAGATCCATGAGGATGTCGAAGAGGTCAAGGCGGTGCTGCGCAATTTGGCCGATCAACTGCGTCATCACCAAATGCCGCCCCTGCCCGAGGCGGTGGGCCGGTTCTGCTCCCGTCTGCTGGACCAGGAAGTGAGCCAGGAAATCGCGATCCGCATCGGCTTGCGGCTGCAAGGCGTTCTCGACGAGAAGGTCCTCGACAACGACAAGAAGATCGATGCCAAGGGGCGGGAGCTTCTGGCCGCGGGCATCCAGGCCGCCGGCCCGTTCGGCCTCAAGGACCGCCGTGCCGCGCGCATTATGTTCGTGGGCCCCACGGGCGCGGGCAAGACCACCACGCTGGCCAAGCTGGCGGCCCAATACGGCATTCTGCAGCGCCGCCGGGTCCGCGTGATTACGGCCGACACATACCGCATCGCAGCAGTGGAACAGCTCAAAGTGTTCGCCGAGATCTCCGACATTCCCATGGAGGTGGTCTTCTCGCCCGAAGAAATGCGCCGGGCGGTAGCCCGCATGTCGGCCTCCGCGGACCTGATCCTGATCGATACCGCTGGGCGCAGCCAGAACAACGCCGAGCA
>CAYVZU010000133.1:108-10868 GCA_964455935.1 uncultured Fibrobacterota bacterium | reverse complement strand
GCGAAATCTTGCCAATATCAGCCTTTTTTCACTCGAACTGTCGAACTTGGGTTAGGGGACTGTATCTCAATGGGGAGATCAGTGCCTTTCTGTGGATGAGCGATTTCTAAGTTCGTGAATCTTGTTTTTGCCGCTTCACTTCTTCGATTTGCTGGCTCAGGCGACGGATCTTTTCGTTGGCCTCGCGCAACCGCTTGCCGAAAATGCGGAACAATTCCAGCGCGATGCCCGGAAACTCCAGCACCACATCCAGGAGATCGTCGCGCTGAATGATCAGCAGGGCGCAATCCTCATTGGCATAGCCCGAGGCCGAGCGCGCGGCGTCTTCGAAGATCACCATCTCGCCGAAGCAACTGTCCACGGGCAGTACCGCCAGCAGCACCTCTTCGGCGCCGCTTGATTTGGTTACGCGGATGCTGCCGCTTTTGACGATGAACAGAGAGTCGCCGGGATCGTTTTCCTTGACAATGCATTCGTTTTTGCGGAATTCCCGTTCGCGGCTGATGGCGGCAATGGCCCGCAGTTCCTCGCTGCGCACCTCGGCAAAAAGCGGGTTCCGCTTCAGGAAGATGACGTTCTCCATCAGGAGAACCGGATCGAGCTGGGTTTCTCTCATGGGCGGCCGGTCAGAATCACGTTAACTCGCTTCGCTCGTAATTTCCACTATGAGCCAAGTTCTACTGTCGCATGGCCATGCTTGCGCGCAAGGTCTCCATCGATAGGGGCGCCTTCAGCCCGATTGCGTCGAGAAAAGCGGGGTCGTTCTTTTGTAAATAAAATCTATAGCTGGCGTAAGTACAGCAGATCCGCAGCCACTCGTGCGGCAGGACGAGAAGATGCCGAAGAAACGACACCAGGTCCGGGGGTTGCTGCGACCAGAGCTTTCCGGGAGGCAGCGTCCCCACTCGCGTTTTTTTTCGCTCGAACAACGGAATAAGAAAGCGGTTGAGGGCCGGGTCGCCCAGGTTTTCGAGGGCCTCGATGGCGTTGGCGCGGATGTGCGAATCGCGGTGGCGCAATCGGCGGCCGACCAGGTAGATCTTGTCGGTCGGATCCAGAATGGCCGCGACCAGAATCAGGCAATCCTTGGCCGGCTCGATCCATTCCTCGTGCAGGACCTCGATCAGAAATTCGCCTTCCGGCTCGGTCTGCCGGGTCAAGAGCGCCGTTGCGGCTTCGTTCATACGGTGGGTATCCGAGATCAGCTCCCATCCTGCGCGGCGCACCGCTTCGAGCACGGAGGGCAGGGCTTTGAGCCTGGTGTTCTGGATGATTTCCAATGTGTTCTGGCGCACCCGCCAGTCGTTGTTGCCCAGGTATGTCAAAAAGCGCTCGGGGAAGCAAAGGGCCAGATCGGTGAGTGCCCGCCGGACCGCGAACAGGTCGCGCCGGCCGGCCAACCGCAGGCCGGAGATCAGCATGTCCATGGCATCGGGGTGCGGAATCTTGCCCAGGCCCGAAAGCCAATGAAGAAACACCGAACGGCCGGCTGACCGCAGCCGGTCCTGGATCTGCCGGAACAGGGGGATCAGATTTATCTCGCCGATCTCGCCCATGGCGTCGAGCGCGCATTCCAGGTCGAGGGGATTGTCGCTCGCCGCCAATTTCTGCAGGGCGCGGAGAAGCTTTTCGCGAACCGGCGGGGCCGAGCGCGGCCACAGCCCGATAATGGCATTGGCCCGGACGCGATTGTGATCAAAATAAAGATAGGGTTGAATCAGCTGGACCGCGTTGGGGGTGCCCAGCCGGGCCAGGGACAGAACCGCGTGGCCCACCACCTGGGGGTCCGGATCCAGGAGCGCTTTCTCAAAGAGGGGCGCCAGTTCGGGCCGGGTCAGCCCGGAGAGAGAGGCGGCCACGGCCGCCCGTTCGGGTCCGGTCGCCTTTTCGAATTCCTCGCGCAGGACCGCGACGGATTCGGCGGTGTTAAGGCGGCGCAGCGTTTCAAGGGCAAAGAAGCGCACGTCGCGCTCGGGGTTGCGCAGGGCGCGCGAAAGCACGGCCAGCAGCGATTCGCCCGCGGAGTGCGCATCGATCTTGAGAATGGACGAGAGGCGTTTCGACTTCAGTCCGCCCAAATACCGGGCGATGCTGTCGGTGTAGCAGGACTTGAGCCGGGCGGTAAGGATGAGCAGAAGCACGGCCACGGCCACCAGAAAGGCGAAGACCACGGGCCGCGGCAGGCGCGAAGCGACCAGCATCATGAACAGGCCGGCGCAGGAAATCGCCAGGGGCTTGACGGCGCCCTCAATAAAAATCTTGCCGCGGCCGCGGATTTCTTTGGGAAGCGAACTGAAGAAGATTTGGAAATTTGGAGAGAAGATGGAATCGAACATGGCGATCCGCAAACCCACGCCGGCCATAATCATCCCAAAAAGCGGGTAGAAGAAAGCGGACCCCAGCGGGCCCATGCCCCCCAGCGGAATCCAGTTAAACACGGTTTGCAGCAGTAAAGCGCCAAAAACCACTGCAAAGGTTGCCGGCATTAGATACATGGACTTGGCGGTGCCCAGCCGGGTCAGAAAGAAGCCGGCCACGGTCATTTGCAGAAAGAACGTGATTGTCGTGCTGATGCCGCGGAACAATCCAAGAAAGGAAGACAGCCTCGTGGCCAGCAATTCGGGGCTGGGGACTTTGAGAAACGTCTCGCGCAGAATCGCATAAAACTGAAAATCCTGGTTCAGCAGCAAAAAGAACATTAAAAAATAAAGCAGGGACATGTTGCGCAGAAGCGGTTCATCGAGAACAAGCCGCACGTCCGCGCGCAAGGCCAGGCCTTTCTTCTGGATCTCGGTGGCGGGCTTGCCGCGGAGTTCCTTGCGAAATCTCCGGTAAATGGGAAGGAACAACACAATCGAGACCGCAATGAGCGCGGCCCACAGCAGCAGAAGGTTCAAGGGTCCAATCCGATGCACCAGAAACCCGATGCAAAACGAAATGCTCAGCCCGCCCAGGACGCCGCCGGCGGCAATTTTGGGGAAGGTCTCCTTGGCCGTGCGGGCATCGCAGATGTCGTTGGCAATGGTCCAGAAGAGCATGAAGGTGAGGATCTTCATTACGTATGAATAGGAAAACAGGAGCGGATAGAGCAGCGAAAAACCCGTGCCGCCCACGATCCGAATGGCCAGGATGCAGACAACATGGATCGCCAGCAGGACCAGAAAGAAGCGGCCCCGGTCCAGACGGTCGATGAGGGAGATGAGAACCATGGACATCAGAAACAGAAACAGCGAATTGGCCAGGTACATGTTGGGAAGCACGTTGGCCGAGAAATTGGCCAGGAACAACGATTCCGAGGCCGTGTCGCCTAGAATGGCCGCGGAAAAAACGCAGAATAGCAGAATAAACAGGTAGGCAACGGGACTGCGCACGGTCATAAAGCGCACCGATGGCAAGAAAAGGCGGGAGTTGGGAATCGGGAGTTGGGAGTCGCGAATACGGAACGGTGAGTTGTGGTCGCGGAACAGGAAATAAGTGAAAGGAAAAGGAAATCGGAGATGATCGTCTTGCTTGCTATGTTGACCTCAGTCGCTCCGGCTTGTTTCTTTGCATTCACTCCCAACTCCCAACTTCCCAATCTCTCACATCATGAAGTACGGGTCCACATCCACAACAACCGGCGTCCGGCTTTTGCGCTTGACAAGCGCCTCGTGGACTGCGCTGTGCAGCGCCTTGGCCGATGCGCCTTTAAGCAGTACCAGCATCCGATGGCGATCTTTGTGCCGTGACAGCGGCGCCGGCGCGGGCCCTAGGACGCGAACCGAAGCCGGCCCCTGTTGTTTTAGTAGTCTAACCAATTCTTGGCCGGATTGCAACAGGATTTTGGGGTCGGCATGCGCCAGCGTGATCTGAACCAGGCGTTGAAACGGCGGATAACCAAGCTCCTTGCGGCCCCGGATTTCCGCGTTATAAAACGAGGCATAGTCGTGCTGTTGCGCGCACGCAATGCTGGTCTGGTCCGGCGCATACGTCTGCAAAATCACTTCGCCGGGCTTGTTGCCACGGCCGCAGCGGCCCGCCACTTGCAGCAGCAGATCGAAGGTGGTTTCGGCGGCGCGAAAATCGGGCCGGTTTAGTCCGGTGTCGGCCGAGATGATTCCCACCAGTGTTACGTTGGCGACGTCAAGCCCCTTGGAAACCATCTGTGTTCCCAGCAGAATGTCGGCCTGTCCCGTTTCGAAGCGGCGAAGAATCTGCGCATAGGCCGTGCGCCGGCGCGTGGTGTCGGTGTCCAGGCGAAGCACGCGCGCCCCCGGAAACGCCTCGCCCAGGTCCTGCTCGATGCGCTGCACGCCCTTGCCTTTGAATTTGATGTCCGTGCCTCCGCACTTTGGACAGCGGTCGGGCGCCTTGGCTTGGTAGCCGCAGTAGTGGCAGCGAACGCGTCCGTCCGCGTGAAACGGTGTTGACACATTGCAGTGCGGACAGCGGACCGCTTCGCCGCAGGCCTTGCACAAAAGAACCGGCGCAAAGCCCCGCCGGTTCAGCAGCAGAATAATTTGCTCCTTGTTGTCGAGCCGCTGCCGGATTTTTTCGGTTAGGGACCGGGAAAGAGCGCCCCAGTTTCCCGCGGCGTGCTCCTGGCGCATGTCAACCACATCGACCCCCGGCAGCAGCGCGGGACCGTAGCGTTCCTCCAGCCGGATCAGGCCGTATTTTCCGGCCAGGGCGTGCGTGTAGGTCTCGATCGACGGACTGGCGCTGCCCAGCACCACAAGGGCGTTGTTGAGAAATCCCCGGTAGACCGCGACGTCGCGCGCCTGGTAGCGCGGGCTGTTCTCGTTTTGTTTGTACGAATGATCGTGTTCCTCGTCCACGATGATCAGGCCCAGATCGGTCAGCGGAGCCCATACGGCCGAACGGGCGCCCACCACGATACGGGCGCCGCCGGAGCGGGCCGTCATCCAGTTTGCGAAGCGATCGCCCGCCGACATGTTGCTGTGCAACACCGAAACCGGTTCGCCCAGATACGACTCCAGATTCCGAAACAGCGGGCCCGTAAGGCCGATTTCGGGCACCAGCACCAGAACTGTTTTGCCGGCCTGCAGGGCTGCGCGGATCAAGGCTATGTAGATCAGGGTCTTGCCGCTGCCGGTCACACCGTGAAGAAGGACCACTTTGTGGCGCCCGGATTCCAGATCCGGGAGAATGGCTTTGAAGGCCCTGTCCTGGGCCGGTGTGAGACCAAAAGGCAGCGGAGACGCCAATGCCGGAGCTGTGACGCCGCCCTTTTTGCGGCGCCGCCGGCGCATGGACTGGTTTAGAAACAAACGGACCACCTGTCCTAGCGAACAGCAGTAGTATTCGGCCGCCCAATGACACAACGCCAGCAGTTCGGCCGTGATCAGCGGCTCGCCGGATTCAATCCCTTGCAGGGGCCGGACCTTGTCTTCATCAAAATCGCTGTGGGGGGACATTGAAAGCACGATGCCGGTCCGCTCCATGCGGCCGATGAGAGCGCGGACGCTCTGGCCCACGCGGACCGCCGCGTCCAGTTCCGGCGGAACCCGGTATGTCAGCACCAGGGGTCTGGCCGTTGGAAAAATGACGTCAACAAACATAGAGGATTCAGGGGCAGGGATTCGGGGACCAGCCAACATTTGCCAAGCTGCTCATCCCTGGCCTATGTCCCTTTGCTTCCCGGTGTGTTCACGGGACGGTGAAGAAGAGACGAACCGGGGATCGAATTCCTGCAAAAGCAGCCTGCCGGCTAAATTGACTCAATAATCCTAGAATATTAGTTTTGCGTGTACGTAGCTCAATCTTTCCCTTTCTCCCCTGGATTGGGGAGATCTCCCAACATGGCTGAGGGCTGCGAACCGGGAAAACCGGCCGGGAACGGACGATAGACCTTCTCTCAGGAAGTGCCATGCCCCGAACGAAAATTGACGATGTGAAACCCGGCATGATTTTGGGCGAAGATGTCACGGACGGCCGCAATGTCCTGCTCAACGCCGGCCAGACGATTGACAACCGGCTGATTCAAATGCTGCGCCAGCGGGGGATTGCGGAGGTCCTCATCGATATGCCGGCCGCTTCGGGTGTTCGGGAGAACGAAATTGAAACCGCCCAGGACAAGGCGGGAACCGAGACCAAGGAACCCGCGGAAATCCGGATCTACATCAGCCATGACCAGATGGCGGCCTCCGCGACCATCGAGCCAAGACCGGGCCATGATGGTCCGATCACCGTGGGCCAGATCAAGAAAGCCCTGGTCGATGCGGGGGTTGCGTATGGGTACCTGGAAAACGAGATCCAAGCCCTGGCGCGCCGGTTTAGTTCCACGCGCGACCGGATCGAAAATTTCCAACTGGCCAAAGGGAAGCTGGCCGTCCCAGGCAAACAAGGCGAACTAACCCTGGTTGTGCCCTACATCAGCAGCCACGAAGATAACGCGCGGGTCACCTCGGTGACGTACGCGTGCGACGCCAAAGGCGTTGTGCGAGAGGGATTTCGGGTCGATCCGGGCACCCTGATTGGCCGCCGCATGGACCCGCAGCCGGCGCAGCCCGGCACTGATGTTTGCGGAGAGGTGATTGAGATTGAAGAGGTCACCCCGGTTCCCATCAGCTTGGGCCCCAATGTCGAGGCCAAAAAAGACGACACCCAATTCGCCGCAACGACCACCGGAGTGGTTTGCTACGTCGACAAGACGCTTGCGGTTGTACCCCTCTGCTTCGACGCCAAGGCCGAACTCATGATCAGCGACGATAAAATGGAGGCCCGCCTCACGCTTGTGCCGCCCATGGAACGCGGGGCCCATATGGAACAGGCTGCGCTGGAGAAGCTTCTGGAGGAGAGCAAGATTACGTTTGGAATCCGGGCTGACGAACTTCACGGGATTATAAAGGAAGCGGCCGTGGGTAACGCGGTCAAGGACATTGTACTGGCCAAGGGCGAACCGCCGGTTAACGGCCGCGACGGCCGTGTTGAATTTCTCTTCGATGTGTCGGGCAAGGCCAAGCCCAAGGCCAAGGAAGATGGAACGGTCGATTTCAAGAACATCAAGTTGATCGAAAGCGCCGTCGAGGGCCAGGAACTGGCCCGGCTTCTTCCGCCCACCCCGGGAACGCCGGGCCACAACATTTTCGGCCAGGAGATCCCCTGCTCGACCGGAGGCCCCATCCAAATGCCGGCCGGAGCCAACACGGCCCTTAAGCCCGGCGATGCGTCCGTATTGATCGCCACGGCAACCGGCAATGTCCGTTACACGGGCACGCTGATTGAGGTGACCGAGGGGTTTTCGATCAAAGGCGATGTGGATTTCTCGACCGGCAATGTCAAATACCCCAAGTCGGTGCGCGTGTGTGGCGATATTAAAAGCGGCTTTGCCGCGGAGATCGGCGGAGATCTTGAGATCGATGGGACGCTTGAAGACGCCCAGGTTGAGTGCGGGGGCAACGTGCTGGTCAAGTGCGGCTTCATCGGTTCGGGCAAGGGCCTGATCAACGCCAAAGGAAATGTGAATATCGCCTTTGTGCGCAATCAGTCCGTTCGCTCGCGCCAGGACATTTTCGTCGCCAAAGAGGCGATCGGCGCAAGGCTCTCGGCCAAGAACGACATCGAGGTCAACGGCAAGCCGTTCAGCATCGCCGGCGGCCACATCTCGGCCCGCCATGAGATCCGGGCCTACGCCATCGGAAACGAAAACGGGACGCGCACCGAGGTGGAGGTAGGCATCGACTTCACGTTGGTGGAAGAACAGCTCAAGACCGATGATAAGATCAAAGAGCTCAACGCAAGCCGGCAGAAGGTGATCGAGAACCTGCAGAAACTGCGCCACATCAAGCAGCTGCGCAAGGTCCTCCAGCCCAAGGAAGAATTTCTTCTCAAGAAGCTCGAGGCTATGGAGGAGAAGATCAACGTGCAGTTGTCTTCGCTCGAGACGCGCAAGCAGGTCATCGCGCAAAAACTGCTTGAAGTCGGCAAAGCGCGCATTGTCTTCGAACACGCGATCTACCCGGGGACGGTCATTAAAATCCGGGACCGCCATATGGTCGTCAACAAAGAGATCGTCGGTCCCAAATCGATCATGTATGTCAAAGGCGAGCTGAAGGCGATCTGAGCCTCCGCCGCATATTTTTGCTGGATCCGTATGGGTGTTATTCAAGTCAATCAGTTGAAACCCGGTAGTACCACGCACACCGAACTTCTGGGGCGCGCAGGCGAAGTTCTCGTCCACCGCAACGTGAAACTCACGGAAAGCGTTCTTGGCGCGTTGGTTCGCCGCGGGATTTCCGAGGTCTATACTCAGGAAGCCGACGAAGAGATCAAGCGGATCCTCTCGACCAAAATCGTGACGCTCGACGAGATTGAACTGGATGCCCCCGCCGAGGAGGAAGAGGAGATCGATTCACAGATCCTTCGCGAACAGCCAGCCAAGGCCCTGCAGGACTATGAAGAACTTCGCAATGTCAGCCGCGGCAAAGAGGGATTCAACCAGATTCTCCAGACGAAAAAGGTCCGGGAAATGGAAACCCGGATCGAGAACACCGCCCAGTTTCCGGATCGGCCCATTGGCGAGGCCCTCATCGCCTCCACCACCGAAGCCACTGCGCGCGAGCGAACACCGGAGTATAAGACATCGGTGGCCAGCTCATACCAGGTGGCGCTGGATTTGACGCGGACCATTCTGAACGGGCTGCGCGATGGAAGCAGCTTCGATGGAAACGCCATTGCCCGCATTGTCGAGGAATTCGTTAAAACCTACGTGACCGACAAGAACATCCTGCTCAACATTTCCGGCATTAAGTCATCCTCCGAGGACTACATCGTTCATCACAGCCTCAACGTCTGCCTGCTGGCCATCAACATCGCCGCCGCGGCCGGTTATAGCCGTCGCCAGGTGGTCGAAATCGGAATGGGGGCGCTACTCCATGATATTGGAATGATGTTCATCCCCCAGGGTATCCGGACGAAGAGAAGCGATCTGACGCAAAGCGAGCTCTATGAAGTGCACAAACACCCGATCCTTGGCCTTCATCTCATAGAGAAGGTGGGCGGCATGCCGGACTCCGTATCGTACGTGGGCTACCAAGCCCACGAACGGGAGGATGGCCGCGGGTACCCCAAAGGCCGATCGGGCCGCTGCCTGCATTATTACGCGCGTATCGTGATGATCGCCGACGTGTTCGAAGCGCTCTCATCTCCCCGCTCGTACCGGCTTGCCTACAATCCGTACAAGGCCATGGAGATTCTGCTGGCCTGTGTGCAGAAGGGCCTGTTCAAGGCCGAATTGGTCCGGTCCTTCATCGATTACACGTCGCTGTTTCCGGTGGGCAGCCTGGTCCGCCTCAATACCAATGAAATTGCCAAAGTGGTCAAAGCCAATGGAAAGCACCACACCCGGCCAATGGTCAGTGTTCTGGCCGATCCAACGGGACGCCCCCTGCCCGATAGCGAAATTCGCCAGGTCGATCTAAGCCGGCAAAAAGACATTCGTGTTGTGCAGGCCTTTGACTGCGAACGGCTCGATATTGATCTAATGAAAGGGTTCTGAGGAAGGAAGTCTGGGTGGATTCCAGATCCAGAGGAACCGGCATCCGGCATCAAAATCAGTTCGAAGATCGGGCAAGAAATCTTTCCGGAATGTGATTACTTTGATCTCAATGGTGCAGGTGTTGTCATTTCGACGAGTCTTCGAGGAGAAATCTTAACGAAATAAGATTTCTCGCTTTGCTCAAAATGACACTGGAGCCTGACCAGTTACTCCGGAATACAGATCACTCTCGTCCCGACCGGCCGCTGGGATTGAAATGACAATGCTCCTTCTTCGCATCTCGAATTCTATATTCTCTTCTAAGCCATGAACGACCAGCTTGTCAAAACCCTCCTGCGCAGCCGCGAGGTCCAAAACGTCATTAGAGGAATCGAACTTCTGCGGGCCGAAGGTTCGCTGGCGGACCTCAGCGCGTTGATGGAGTTGATGAAGTCGGAGCTGGCGCAGGTGCGCCAGAAGGCCGTGGAAACCGCGGCAGACCTGATTTTGCGAAACCTCATTCAGTATTTCGGCCAGATTCAAGCGAGCGTGCGCGAAAGCCTGGCCAAGCTCCTGGAACGCCTGGACCCGGCCGTGATCAATCGCATCAGCGAGAGTCTGTACGCCGACGAAGAGGAGAAGAGGCTGCGGGCCGTGCAGGTCCTGGGCCTTTTGGGCAAGAGCGCTAAAGTAACGCAGGTTGTCTCCGAGATGGTCAAGGACAAGGACCGGAAAGTTCGCGCCACGGCGGTTCACCTGCTGGGAAAACATTCGGTGGGCAAGGATATGAGTCTGGCTGTCGCGCTGCTCAATGATCCTGATGCGCGGGTGCGCGCCAACACGGTCGAGGCTCTGGAGGAGATTGGCAACCCGGCTGCCGTCGGCCTTCTCCTACGCTTTCGCAAGGACTCCTGCAACCGGCTCCGCGGCAACGCGCTGAAGGCCTTGTGGAATTTAGGGCACAGAAACGTACTCGACGAGCTCAAGGAGATGATGGCCAGTGAGGATTATCTCATGCGCGCCACGGGGGCCTGGGTCATCGGTGAAATTGGCAAGGACAACAAAGACATGATCGACTTGGTGGCCAGCCGCTCGCAGGACGAGAACAAGCTTGTCCGTGAAAACGTCATCAAGGCCCAGCTTAAGATCGGCGGCTCGCTCGCCGAGAAGTATCTTCAGCTGCTCTGCGAACAGGAAGAAGTGGAAGAAGCCAAGAAGAAGCTGAAGCGGTAGCCTGTTTCGTCAAGCGCCTCTGCCGGGCGAAACAGGCGGGCTGGCCGTT
>CAYVZU010000133.1:0-98 GCA_964455935.1 uncultured Fibrobacterota bacterium | reverse complement strand
GATAACACGTTTGCATTTAGGGACAGAGGAATCATCCCTCCGTCCGTGTGTCACGAAGCTTTGCAGGAGATGAGGGATCGTGGCCCCTCGGCATCGGC
>CAYVZU010000132.1:0-10900 GCA_964455935.1 uncultured Fibrobacterota bacterium | reverse complement strand
TTGGACTTTTGTCGGTCAGATCACCGCAAAATAAATTGCTACTGCGGAAGATGGGATAGGTTCCGTAAGGGGCCGGCCGACAACCCTTGGAGATCTCGCGTTTTATCTGAAGCGTTGCTCCAATGCCAAAATCTTACCCGAGTTGAATGCCGCCCGGCCGTTGCGGCGACGTGTTGATGGCGAGTTGCAGCAGATCTTCGCTCCCCAGAATGCTTATTCTTTTTCTGGCACGCGTGAGGCCGGTGTAGATGATCCGCCGGGTCATAAGAGGTGTGGGGTGTTCGGGCAGGACCAGCAGGACGCTGTCGAATTCCGAGCCCTGGGCCTTGTGCACGGTCATGGCAAAGGCCGGCTCAAGCCCGGCGAGGCGTTCGAGCGCGTGCATCATAAAGCGATTTCCCCTGCGGAAGACGGCTCTTAATCCGCCGGTCCTTGTTTGCAGCACAAGGCCCGTGTCGCCATTGTACAAATCAAGCTCATAGTGGTTTTGTTCCAGCATCACAGGCTGGCCGTGAAAGAACCGTTTGTCGCTGCCGCGGCCCAGCTTTGGCTTCAGCAGTTTCCCGGCCAGATTGTTGATCGCAATGCGGCCCCGCAGCCCTTCATGAGCCAGCGTCAGGATGCGCGACGAGTCGAGAATCGCGAACGCTTCCATCAGCGATGTTATGTCCGCCTTCTCCGTTTCCAGACGTTGCAGTGCGCTTTGGGCGTCCTCGCAATACCAGTGCTTCAGCCACTCCGTAACAGATCCAAGCCCTTTACGGATATCCAGCGAAGCGCCGCCGGCACGGCCCGCCAATCCGACCTGTTCTTGGGTGCGCTTCCAGTCGCCGCGATTGACCGATTCGCTCAATTCCGCGATCTCGCGCGATGACCGGTAGGTGTGCGACAGGATGATTGCGTGGTCGGCCAGAAGCCCGGCCTGCGAGCGCATTTCCGCGGTGGACAGCACCAGATCGGCCTTTCCGGTTTCATCTGCTCCGTCGGCCTGGACATCTCTTGTGATGGTTTGTATCCAGTCCGCTGTTTCGGCAGAGAGGGAAGGATAGCGGCCGGTCCCCAGCCCGCTGAAGCGCGCGGTGAGATCGCCCAGCACGGCGCCGGCTTCCACGGATGGGAGCTGATGCATGTCGCCCAGCAGGATGATCCGGCAGTCCGGCGGCGCCGCTTCGATGAGCGCTGCGAAGAGAACCAGGTCGACCATGCTGGCTTCATCCACCACGATCATTTGATAGGGGAGGGGGTTGCGGCTGTTGTAGCGGGGCTTGCCGTTGGGCCCAATGCCCAGAAGGCCGTGGACCGTCCTTCGCTGTAGTTTCTTTAATGCCAGGTCGCGGGTTCGCGAGGTCGGCTCGCCGACCGCGGGCTTTTGCTCCAACTTTTCGATTCCCTGGTCAACGGCCTCGCCCAGGCGGGTTTTGGCTCGTCCGGTTGGGGCGCACAAAACGATTCGGTCGGCCGTGATGTGATCGAACGCCGCCGCGAGCGTACGTAGAATTTGTATGACTACACTGGTCTTGCCGGTCCCGGGGCCGCCGGAGACAATGAGGAGGCGTTGGCGAAGGGCAAGGACGGCCGCCGCAATCTGGCGATAGTGAAACCGCTTGCCTTCCTCCAAGAGGGAGTCCGTGCCAAATATCCTGGATATGATCTCTCGCGCCTTGCTGTCCGCGATTGTCTGTGTCTGCGTGCCTGGGTTTTCACCAAGCAGAGCCTTCAGGCCCTTTTCCAGTTGCGCGGCCGCAACCCAGTATCGGGAAAAACCTGTCCGGCTTTCCGGGTTTTTGCCAGTGACAAGAACTGGGTACTCGACGCCTTCCAGGGGCGGTGTTCCAGTCAGCGGAAATAGGCGTACAGGTGCATCGATCACGTTCTCCAGTATTGTGTTAATCCGCTGAATTGATTCCGGGTTCATGAGCGTGGTGGCCCAGGCCGGCCTGCTGCCGTCACCATCCTCGACACAGGCTTGGATATATCGCTCCAGCATGGACGGCTCCAGCATCGCCAAAAGAAAGCTTTTTGGCGGCCGCGGTGCCCCGCGGTGCAGGGCCGCAAGGTTGAGCAGGAGCACGATCCGGGCTTCACTCTCCAGGTCCTTGTTCTCCAGGGACCGGCTCAGCAGAATCGCCTGGCGCCTGGCCAGAGGATGGATCTGCTTCGTATCCAGAAGGTAGGCTTCCAATGCTTCAACAAGTTCCATGCTTAGTTATAGTGTGAAGGCCTGAAGAGAAGAAAGCGAATAGTAGCCAGCCTGAAGAAGCGTACAACGTTCAGGGATGAAGCGAAACCTGGAAAGTAGCATTCGTAAATCCCTTTCATGATTCTCGACCCCCTCACCCTAACCCTCTCCCGCAGAGGGGCGAGGGAACAATTTCTCTCCAATCAGCTCCTCCTCAGACATTCTTTCACGAATTCCCGATCGTCTGTCGGCTGGGCCTTTCGCGCCCAGGTATTCTCAACGGGCCCAATTCCCGAATGCCCAAAGCTTCTCAAGAACACATACACCGCGCCGCCCAGGTTGCGCTCCGGGTCGTAGCCGCTGCCCAGAATTCCTCTCAAATACGTGTCGAGCGCATGGCAGTAGATCTTGGCCTGGAGTTCATAGTGCCGCTCGACAATGCAGGCCGCGATCGCTTCTTGGCCGAAGTTCTCAACCTGGTCGCTTTTCCAGTCGAGCACGAAATAGCGCCAGGGATGCTGTGCCCCGTTGGCGCTGCGAACCCGGAACACAAGATCCATGAAGCCATGGACCCAATGGGGCGAGACCCCGAGCATGAACTCCATTTCGGGAATACGATCAGGTCTGCTCAAGCCTCCTATTGTGATTGTTCCTCCGCCGGGAAGCGCCAGCGGGGTCCTTAATGCGCCTTGAACAAGCGTAACGGCCGCGGCGATGGCCCGTCCGGCGTCGTTTTCGATGCCGTTTAAAACCCCATTTTGCCTCAAGCACGTTCGGACAAGGTCCGTCAATAAGACATCGTTCCCGATGGTGCGGCCCGCATCGTCGGTCCGCAGTATTTCCTCCATAACCAGGTGAAGGGCGTCTCCGGTGTGCTTACCGCCCGGCAGCACCGGACGTCGTACCGCGGCTTCGGCCGGGTCTTCTTCGTCGCTGCGGTCAACCTCGCGGTCGGGTGCGGCGCGGCGGCTCAACTGCGTGTAGCTGGTTTGCAGGCAGATGCGGGAGGGCAGATCGAGCGCGCGGACATCGGGAATCGCATCCAGGGCCGGGGTCTTCTTGCCGGGCGCCTCGTTGCCCAGGGCCGGATCTTTTGGGCTCCACTCTTTGGCCCCGGAGTCGAACAGGCTTAGGCGCGATGCGCCGCCGTCTTGCGCAAACAGGCTTGCCAGGCGGGGAGTCAGATCGGTATCGGGGTTTCTTGGCAAACGGCATTCTTGCCAGAGAATTTCGCCATTGCCATCCCTGACCATCTCCTCGAAATGCATGGGCACAAACAGCAGTGCTTGCGCCCGGGTCAAAGCGACATACAGAAGACGGCGGCGTTCCTCAATGCCCTGCCTGGCGATCTCGTCGTTGGCATGGCCAAGCGCCGAACCCGCGGGCCGATCGGCGCTGCTGTTGTTGATGAACGGTACGACAAGTTTTTTATTCTCCGAGGTGATCCAGGCAAAAGTCCCCGGCCCTTTCGGCGGCCCCTTTGTTCCTCCGGTCGCCGCGAACACCACCGGGAATTCTAGCCCCTTGGCCGCATGCATGGTCAGCACCCGGACGCTTGATTTTTGCGTGGCGAGCACATGCAGATTGCGGTCCTGGCCGGCGCGCTCTTCTTCCTTGAAAAGTCCGCCCAGGTGTTCCACAAGCTGCTCCAGACCCAGGTTGTCGCGGTAGAGCCGTTCCATGCAGTAATCAGTGACCTGGCCCAGGTCCGCCAGGTGGCGTTCGCCGTCGCAAAGCCGAATCAGCCGCGGGCGGATTCCTGTGCGCTCCGCGATGCTTTCAAAGAGCCGCGACCATTGCCTTGTGTCGGCGAGGTAGGACCATTCCTGCATGGCATGGGCCATGCACAAATCGTCGGGCCCGCATGCGGGACCATTCAAGCAGGGCTCGAGGTCCTGTTCCGGATCGATGCAGGCGGGATGGCGGTTGAAGAAATGGGTGAGCAGGGCCGCAAGCCGCGGGGCCGGGCCGCTCTCGCGAAGCAGGATGGCGCGCAGAAGCGCGTGCAGGTCGCGCGCCATGTCGGACTGAAAAACGCCTTCCATCTTGTATTTGACCGCGGGGATGCCCTGCCGGAGAAACTCGTCGAGAAAGGGTTTGGCCAGCTTGTGCGCCTCGACAATGACGGCAAAGTCGCTGTAGTCGAGTTGAACGTTTTTCCAGCCGGTCCCGTTTGGGACCGAAATCAGGGTTCCCCTCAAAGCCTTGATGGCGGCAGCGGCCCATCGTGCCATGGTGCGCCGCCGTAAAGACGCGTTCCCTTCGAGGGCCATGACCCGCACGGGCGCGCTCTGCAAGCGGTGCGCTGCCGCCGGCCGCTGCGGCGGGCGGGCCAGGCCTCCACCGGTTTCCGGCGAAGGATAACAGACGGCGTTGTCGCCCTCGAAGCGAAACCAGTCCTCCCCGCGCTCACCGGCGCGGTCTTGCCGGCCCAGAATGGTATTGAACCCGTCGATTGTTTCGGCCAGCGAACGGTAGTTGATTTCGAGCGAGTAAACCCGGCCGCCCTTGCGCTCAATCGCCTCCCTGGCCCGGAGGTAACTGCGAACATCGGCGCCCTGGAATGAAAAGATCGACTGCTTCGGGTCGCCCACGATAAAGATCCGCGGTCCGTCTTCCTGGTCGGGATCAAGAAAGATCCGCTGGAAAACCTCCCATTGCAGAATGCTGGTGTCCTGGAACTCGTCGATGATGCCGTATTGCAGCCGTCCGGCCAGGGCCGCGCGAAACGCCGGGCTGCCATATACGGCGCGGCGCATGAGGCGAAGCATGTCTTCATAGGATACAAAGCCCTTTTCGCGTTTGGCGCGGTTCCAGGCCGCGGCCAGGATTTCGGCGGCGTCGCAGATCAATGTGAGCAAAAGATGTTCGTTACTGGTCCGCAATGCGGCAACATACTCGTGATTGGCAACTGCATCCAATGCTTCGCTTAGACCCTTGCCGGCATCGGTCCGTTTGAGGTTGGCATCGACGATGTTCGTACTGACCGGCACCCCGTCCTTTCTGGGTTTCTTGTATTTCGAAATCTTTTCCGCGTATTCCGGATCCACCGAGATGCGATTCGCAACGACCTGCCGGGCCCATTGCTTGATCGAAGCGATTGCCTGGACGGCGTTGTCGTGAAATCCCAAGGGTGGGTTGAAAGCCTCAAGATGGTCCGTCAGGTTTGCCGCCGCCGTCCTGAAACCCCGCGCATCGTTTCTCTCGTATTCCGCGCGCAGGTCCTTTAGTCTGCGTCCGCCCACAATGGTTCTGTCCAGGCAGGCGTGCTCCGCGTCCAGCAATTGCAATGCCGTATCGCGGATCAGCTTGAAATGCTTTTCCTCGATTGATCTGTTCTGCGCAACCAGTTGTTCCAGGGCCCAGGGAATGAGCGTTTCGGCGGTCTGCCAGTCGGTGCGCATTGACTCCCGCAATGCGCTTTCCAGGCCCTCCGCGTCATCGATGATGCGGGTGTTGAAGTGCACCCCGGTTTCAAACGGCCACGTCTGCAATAGCCGAAGGCAGATGGCGTGGATGGTGCCGATCAGGGCCTCGTGCAGGTTGTTGAGGCAGTCTTCCAGGTGCTGCTTCAGCGCGACGCTATCCTGCTCTGTCAGTCCGGCAAGGCGATCCGCAATTCCCGCGCGGATGCGTCGCTTTAGTTCGCCGGCCGCCTTTTCGGTGTATGTGACCAGAAGAATTTCCCGGATGTGAATGCGCCGCTCCCGGCCCCGGCTGTCCGGCGCGGTCCGCTCCAGGATGCGCAGCACCATTTGCACGATGGTCCAGGTCTTGCCGGTCCCGGCGTGGGCCTCGATCAGGCCATGCCGGTCCAGGTCGATGTCCGAAGGGTTGACAAGGATAACGCTATTCATGGAACCACCGTTCCAGCATGGGCGCAAAGCGGTCTTTGGCGCTCTGGCGCAATTCGCGATCGCACACCGGCGGGATGCGCACATCGGCGAGATGGAAGGATTCGAGCCAGCATGTGTAGCCGTAATCGCTGGAAAGCTCTTCCTCAATCGCGGCGGCCGTTACCCGAGCCCACCGCTGGGGCCAGCTCAGGCTGCCCTCTTTGTTCTGCCTGGTCAATTTCTCGATCACCGCAAACGGCAGGTGGTCGCAGCACTTCTCCGCCAGCATCCGTTGCAGCAGACCACCCAGCCACAAGCCGATGTCCTTGCCCTCGCCGCTTGGTTCCCTTAGAGTCGAACAATCGTAACCGGTTTTCTTTTTGCCCTCGTGGCCCCGGTTGAGTTGCACGAGGCGGATCTCCCAACCTGTTGCGCATTGTCTCTCCGTCATCCATTGGAGCGCGCCGGCCAGCCACAGGCCGGGGTTGTCGGCCGCATCGCCTTCCTTCTCAAAGCCGATGATGCCGACGGCCCCGCCTCCTTCACGCGGAACCAGCACCAGGGGATGCCTGCACTCGACCACGCAGTTGGCCGCGCCCGAAAGGGGAATCATTAAATCGGCCGCGATCCCTTCGCGGCCAAGCGACAGGTCCGTGTTTTCCATCAATGCGTGTTTGGGAAATTCCTTACCCAGGGCCCGCGTTGCCGCCGCGCATTGGCGCGCCCATTGCAGCAGCTTCCGCTCTTCCATGCGGCAGAACTGGGCTTCGGGCGACTGTCCGGCCGCGACAAGTTCCCCATACAGGCTTTGGGCAATGGCCTGGGCTTCGTTTGCCAGCATTTCTTCGTCCGGAACCCCGGTTTGGCCGCCGGCCGGGAACAGGCGCGCGAGCAGCGCCTTCCAGATTTCTTTTTGCAGGGAAGACAGGACCAGGGCCGTCGAGGCCAGCGGTTCGTCCGCGGTTTGCGCGGAGGCTTGGCTTTCGTCCAGCTCAATGCCCAGCGTTTTCGAAAGGTGGTACTCGATGGGATTGGAAAAGAACTTCCGGATGTGAAAGAGATTCGTTTGAAAGAGCGCGGGGCCGGTTCCTGGCGCCGCGGCAGGGGCTTTGCGATGCGCAAGGTCGTGGCGATGGGTCAGCCGGCAGGTCCCGCCGGCGAGGCGGGCCAGCTCAATCTCGGCCTGGCTCCATGTCCCATGACGGCGACCCGCCTTGCGAAAGCTGTCGAGGGACTCGTGAACGATCCATGGAACAGTGCGGCGTATGGCGCCGCGTTCGACGCCGCTCTCCGGGGCGGCAATGCCTGCCTGCCCCTGCAGATAGGCTTCCAGTTCAAGCACCACGCTGGCCGGCTGCAATTCCTCTTCCTTTTGCATGTCGTTGGCGCGGAACGACAAGACCAGGCGCTCGCGCGCGGCATGCAACAGCTCCAGAAAGGCGAAACGGTTGTCGCGCACCACATCGGAATCGCCCACGATGCGTTTGCGCGTCAGCAGGTTCCAGGCCGGCCGGTCGGCCGTGCCGGGAAAGGCCGCGGCATCAAGCCCGGCCGCGAAGATAACCCGGTGTGGAACGATCATGGCCGGCCGCAGAGGGGCGAAGGTAACTCCGCCGGTCCACGCGGCGGAACCGGCCGGAAGTTCGGATGGCAGACAGCTTTCGGCCAGCATCAGGAATTCCCGGATGGCCACGGCCGGCCGATTGGCCAGGCTTGCCTGCAGCAGAATGGATTGCAGGGCATCGAGAAATTCCCGGCGCACCCTCGCTTCGGCGGCGCTGTTGAAGGCCCGGTCTTCGGCAAGCCGGCCAAACCACTTCCAGGCAAGATTCGTGAGCTGTTCAACCGCAGCAGGAATTCCGAGTTCCTGTTGGCCGCCGCGAATCTCCTGGATATCACAATGGAGTTCTTCCATAACGGCGCAGAATTTTTCAAGCCGGTCATGATCGGAGGTATCGAAATCCCGGAAGGGCGGAATCGGCGTCCGCGCCGGCCCGTTCTCGCCTCCGCCCGGCAGAACACAGTCCAGCGCGATTGGCCCCGCGGCCAGATTGCCGATGAGCATGCGCGCCATGCCCAGCTCGAAGGTGTGGACGTCGGTCACGGTCTGTCCGCTGTCGCCCATCTGCCCGCGATGGGCACGGTTGAATCCGCGGAAGATGCCAAGGTCCCCGGCCCAGCGCTCCCAGACGGCCACGTCGTCCGTGGTGATTTCCCGGGTTGCCTGCACAATGGGGTTGCGCAAAAAGGCGAAGACATGCGGCTTGTCGAACTGTCCTCCGATCAATTCCAGAAGCGTCCGCAGGCCCTGGCCAAAAACGCTGTCGCTGCCGGGTCCGCCCAGGATCGTGAAAGGAATGTAATCGTCGCTGCCCGGCCTGCGCGCGCCGAACACGCGCTGGATGTGCGGCATATAGGGGCCGGGGTCCGGGAGGTACACGGCGATCTCATTTAGCCGGTCGATTTCGCCCTCATGGACCAGGTCCAGAATCTGTTCCCGCAGTTCTTCGATTTCGCGCCCCCGATCGGGGCAGGCCAGCACGGTCAGCGAACCGTCTTTGGCCCAGCCCTCCGGCCTTTGTGGCAATTCATGCTGGCCCCGTAGAAGCGAGACCTGAACGGCCTGAAGAAGCGTGGCCGGCCCCGGGTCGAATTCGGCCAGGCCGGGGCTGTAATATTCGAAATCCCATGCGGCCCGCGGGCACCAGAGAAAGATGTTTTCCTTGCCCGAGGCGCCCCAGAGTTCAAGCAGCGCATGATCGCGCGGCAGGTCCGCGAAATCACCCAGCGTCTCCTTGGCGTAATCCGCGGGGTTGCGCGGCGCGATTCCCGCATCGGCGGGCTTCGAGTCGTGGCGCCAGCCGCGCCGGATGGGCGCAGCACGGTTGCGCCGCGTATCCACCGTTTCCCAGAACTCGGCGCACGGATTGGTAAGAAACACCCGGATATCGACACCGGGGGCCTGCGAGATTTCGACCAGCACGTTGCGATGAAAGTGGCTGACCTTGGAGACGCCGAAGAGAAAGACCGGGCCGCCCGGAACAGTCCACGGCGCATTGTCGTCCAGGCCTTTTTCTCGCCGCAGTCTGTAAAGACGGGGCAATGTTACATAGCGGGTCCGGGCCATCGCGGAGGAGTCCAAGGTCGAATCAAGGCACCGGGTTGCCCTGCAATAGAGGTCTTTCTGCCAGTCTTCGTGCTCGGCATTGGCCCCAAAATACCGTTTGCCCAAAAGCCAGGACGCATCGATGCCGTCGTGAAGCCAGCGGCGGTTTTTCGGATCCCAGACGCTGGGCCGGTTGTATTCGTATTCCAGAAACTGGTGGGCGATTCTTGCTGAAAGCTGAACGCGTTTGAGCGGATCGATCTCTTGGCTTGGATTCAGCAGGTATTCGCGAAGGGGACGATGGACATCCAGGCCCAGAAGGCTTTCATCGAGAAGCGCGCAGATCACCTGGCGAAGGCGCCCCACGTCCAGCAGCGCCATGTCGGGCGCCGGCCTGAGGGCGTCCAACAAATAGCGCTCCAGGGTCTGCATGGCGAGATTGGCCGTACACCCCAGAGGAACCGGTCCCGATTCCAAGCCGCCCGTATCGGCCAGCCGCATGCGAAGCCATTTGCCCACCGCGGGGCTTGGCACAATCACGGCCGGAGGCAAAAACGGGTCCGTCCAGACCTCTCGCAATTTTGCCAGAAGCGTCGGGACCAGCAGGTCCAGCGAAGGTGCGAAGTGTAGATGCAGCATGGCGAAATCCGGATTGTCTGGTTATGGCCTGCTAACGTTTATTACGAATATTGCTCGGCTGCCCCGCTCCGATAAGTAGGACAAAGCTCAACATCGGATTCAAGATCAGTTTCCGATCCAAACCAAAACCAAGGAGGACCCATATCCGACCAGATCAATCGCACAAAGGATTCCAGAATCGCTGTTCTGTCCACCGCAACGGGGTAGATCTCTTTGCCCGTGAGAGCCGCAATGCTTGCAGGATTTCGAAACCCGTGGCGTCGGCCATGGCCACTTCCGGCCCGTCCTTGTCCGTCTTGCGGGGAATACAGCAGTAGAACGGGCCGCGTCGTAGGGAACCAGATTGAGCAGTTCTGGAGTTGGTGTTATGGTTTTTGCCATACAATAAAGGATGGTTGCACGCCTTTCCATGCGAAAAGCTACTAAAAAAGAGACGCCAGGGCAAGAATCGGCCCGGCGGCGCCCCCTTCCTCGCACTTGTAACGGCCCGGCGGGTTTTTGTTATTTTATAACTATTCAGCATCGCAAACACCCTCATCTTAATCCTCTTCCATCGAAGGGAGAGGAATGAGTCCCCTCGCCGCTCGGTGGGAGAAGGCCAGGGTGAGGAGGGCGTGAATAGTTGCATTATTTTAAGATATTCCAAGACAAAGGACGCCAAAGGGGCGCGACCGACGAACTAAGGAGGAAGAAAGTGAAGACAACAACTCGCCTTGTGCTCGCTGCTGTTTTGGGTGTGACTGGACTTGCCTGGTCCGCCTCGCAGATCAGCTTTCCCATCACAGAATACAATTTCGGCAAAATCCGCCAGAACGAAAAAGCCGGATACAACTTCAAATTCAAAAATATCGGAAAAGATACCCTGAAAATCGAAAACGTGCGTGCCTCCTGCGGGTGCACGGCCACGATGGTCTCGAAAGACAAGCTGGCTCCCGGTGAAGAGGGCGAGGTTTCGGCAACCTTCAGCTCCGGACGTTTTGAGGGCGCGGTATCAAAGAGCATTACCGTCACATCCAACGATCCCAAAAACTCTCAGATTTCGCTGACCTTGCGCGGAACCGTGCTGGTGGACGTCAGTGTGCAACCGGCCACAATCTACGTTCAATACGACAAATCCAGTCAGGTCGCGAAACGGAATTT
>CAYVZU010000131.1:5505-11059 GCA_964455935.1 uncultured Fibrobacterota bacterium | reverse complement strand
GCCGCATCGGCCTTTATCAATCCGGCAACCGCCGCGGCCGCCCGCGCCCCCAGCGTCTCACTCTCAGGGGAGCTGTTGACACTGGATCGAAGGCATTTCTACGGCGGTTTCCTCTATCCTCTCGAATCACGAATATCGGCTTTTGGACTCGCCTGGACCGGTTTTGGCGTCATGGAAATGGAAGGACGCGACGCGAACGGGAATATCACGGGAAGTTTTGCCGACTGGGAGAATACGATCTGGGCGGGCTATGCCGGGGGAATCACCGAGAAACTGATGGCCGGCACGGCGGTCAAGTATCATACGCACGCCCTGGATACGGGACATGCCTGGGGAATCAGCGGCGATGCGGGGCTGCGGTTCTCGGCTTCGCGCGTCTTTTCCTTTTCGTTGTTTGTTCGCAATGTAGGTGCGGCAATCCAATGGAATACGGGGCAGAAAGACGAAATTGTGCCTTCCTACAGCGCCGGTCTGGCGGCTGATTCGCTTTGGAACCGGCTGGCTCTGGCTTTGGATGGCGAGTGGACGCGCGGAAATTCGCCGCAGGCGCATGCCGGCGTCGAGTGGAATGTCGCCGGCGCCTTGTGTGTGCGTTCGGGAATCCAGGGTCCCAACCCGATCCAGCCCGGAGTGGGATTTGGTATACGATTCACGCGCATTGAACTCGATTATGCATCTATTTTCCACGCGTCTGGTCTGGAAAATTCGCACCTAATGACACTAAACTGGCGATTGGCCGATTTGCCATGATAATTTGGTCACGATGAGCGCGAGCGCTATTGGTTTCGATCCGGTCATTGCTCTTCCGGCCAGACTGTGCGGTGGAGACATCGTGTGTTCTCGTAGCCTTAGAAAGACGCTTGGCGAAAACCTCTCCAACGGCAAGCGAAACTTCCTTCTGGACGCCTCAGCCCTGAAATTTATCGATTCGGCGGGGATCGGCCTGCTAATTCAGATCTCCGCCGAGGTCGAGAAGGCAGGTGGAAGCATTGGCCTCTCAAATGTTTCCCGCGAGATATTCGATTTTCTTGAATTGACGGGTGTGGCCGATCTTCTGAAGTTCGATTCCAGCAACAGCGCAGGCGTTCTCTCTTTCGCTTCCGAAATCGAAACGGCGGACGATTCCGTGGCGTTTAGAGTATCCGGAAATATCGTGATTGCCAAATTGAGAGATGGAATCAGAAATTTCGCCGACAAATGCGGAATCCGGCGCAAAGTCCTCACACTCCTCCCCAGTTGCGAGAGAATCCTGTGGGATCTCTCCGGTATAGAGCGGCTCGATGGATCAACTTGCGCTGAAATTGCCAAACTCAGTCTGTTTGCGGTGGAATCGCGAGTTCGTATGGACGTATGCAATGCTATCCCGCTGATTCGCGAGCAACTCACGATTAATGTCCATTCCCTCTCTTTCTTCCCCGATCTGAATTCGGCCTTTGGAGAGAAGCCCACCCATAATTCGGATCTTGATAGGGATGAACGGGTTGGCCATCGTCGAGCAACATAGAGCACCCGGGTCGGGACAAAGTCGTTGGGCAGTCTCATTGTCGGATGCCGGCGGCCAAAAAGGAATCCCGAATTGAGCGTCAATCTCCCGAAGGGCATCCAATGCGCAAGACCGAGATCTTCCGCCTGATTCCCGTGGGTGAAAGCTTCACGGCAAAGACCGTGTGGCAGATTCGTGCGCTGGCCCAGCAGGCCCTGGCCGATGGGCATCGCATTCTTGTTTTTGACCTGTCGAAATGCCGTGAATTCGATTCGAGCGCCGTGGGGCTTGTATTTAATGCCTATAAAAGGCTTTCCTCCCTTCAAGGCAGGCTGGTGTTTCTAAAAGCCTCTGCCGACATTTGCGATATTATTCACATGGCCGGAGCGGACATAGACCTATTCTGCGATTCCACAGAGGACGTCAATCGCGAAGCTCCCTAAGAATGCGCAACTCTCATACGCCATTGCAGGCGCCCCCGGCCCGCCCAAGTAGGTTATCCGCGCCGCTCCTGGAGACACCTTTCACCAAGGTCGCCCTCTTGTTGATGTGCGCTGTTCTTTCCTTCCGGCCATCGCTGGCGGATGTCTACACAACGTGGGCTACGGCGCAGGGAACCAACCACCCCAACCAGTTCACGAATCCGGCCAACGCATACAACGCCGCCGATGGGGTCTATGCGACCTCGTCAAGCAACCAGGGGCAGACCTATGCCGGTTACTCGGGCGGCGGAACAGCAGGCAGAATCGATTCGGTGATCTTGATGACCTATATCTATGTCACGCAGGCCCGGGGAAACGACTACACACGAATGACGCCCGAGATAGGCGGAACCGGAGTCACAACAGTTACTATTACCACGGCGATGTGGAACAACCATATTGGATTGGCCAATGCCGGATACGAGAATTTCGACATCACAGGCGCACGGGCTTGGACCTTTTCGGATCTTGGAAGCGGTTTGGAGCTATATGCCAGAGACTACAAATTGGGAGGCGCCGATCCAGGCACTCTCAATTTCAATTCCTTTGGCTTTCGGATTGTATACACCCCTACAAAACCAATGCTGTCCATTGACACCGCTTGCCAGTTCTCAATAAACGGAACGGGAAGAGTGAAATTTCAATATGATCTGACGGATTTGAACCTGGACCTCTGCAAGCTATTGATCGAGCATTCCTTCGACGGCTCGACATGGCAGCAATCCTATATCGATAGCGCGTCAACGGGCGCTATCAGCAATGCAGGGGTAAGTACAGGTTCCTCAACCGGCCAGATCTCATCAATCGCTACGAACGTCAGCAACCAACTCTTGGTCTGGGATAGCAGAAACTCCGGCAATCAGGGCGGCGCATTCTCTGGTGAGGACAACTTGGTCTATCTCCGCGCAACCCCCCATGACGGCGGCCAAATTGGAGATACAAAAACACCTTCCGCATTTAATCTGGATAACCAAGCACCCATCGGCCACGGCTGTTACACTCCAACAAACGGCAGCACCTGGCCCGGTCCAACACCGACTTTAACCTCCTCATCAGCCACGGATATGCACCCGGTCTTCTACTCCTTTCAAATCGACTCAAACAGCACGTTTGCGACGGGCGCTCTGCAGAGCAGCGGCTGGAATAGTGGGCCTACGTGGGTCACGTTCGCCCTTATTTATGGACAGCGATATTATTGGCGCGTCAAGACCAAAGATGATCGTGGAAACGAGTCAAGCTACGGTGCGCAGTTCGATTTTACGGTCTCGGGATGGGCTCCGAATTTCGTTTTGGACAGCGCAAGGCAGACTTCCACAAATGGAGACGGCGAAGTAACGGTCTACTACAACCTTTCGGATCCTCAGAATGACCTTTGCCGGCTCAAGATCGAATACTCCTATGATTTCTCGGCCTGGTATCAGGCATATATAAAGAGCGCGAGCGCCGGAACGCTTGACAACACCGGTGTGTCGACGGGCGCCTCGACCGGCCAAATCACCGGCCTCTCGACGCCAATTTCGATTCAGACCTTTGTGTGGGACACACGTAGCGCCAGCAATCAGCATGGCGCATTTGGCGGTGAAGATGCTTCGGTCTATGTTCGGATAATCGCGGATGACGGAGCGTACAGCGGCGAGTACTTGGTCAGTTCCGCATTCACCGTCGATAACCAAGCCCCCTCTTCCTATGCATGCTCCTCTCCTTCGGACGGCGCCACCGGCGTCTCGGTAACGACTTCCTTGTTGGCATCACCCGGCTCCGACTTATCGACCATCTCCTATTCCTTCCAAATAGCCACCAACTCCGCTTTCACCAGCAACTTGCAGCAAAGGTCGTGGCAGACGGGCCTAGGCTGGACTCCTGCCACGCTGAATGGAGCGACAACCTATTATTGGCGAGTAAGAGCCAAAGACAGCTATGGTGATTCGGCCGGATATGCAGCCACCAGCAGTTTCACGACAGCCTCTGGATGGTCATACCCGGCTTCGGGCAATATCGGCCCCTGCTCGGCCCCAGCTCTAGGTGACGGGGTGGTCTACGTTGGCACACAGGGGACCTATGACAGCCTTCTTTGCATTGACGTATCGACGCACGCCCGCAAATGGGCCTTTAGGGCAGATGGCAGCATTAACAGCGTAAGTTGTCAGTATGACGAAAGCCAAGGAAAATACGCGGTTTACTTTTCCACCAGCAACTCCAGCGTTTATGCCTTGTGGGATAACGGAACCGGCTATTCCAATAAATGGCCGACGAATCCAATTTCCCTGGGGAACAAGACCATAGGCGAACCGATGGTGGACCCCGACGGAACCTACTTATACTTGAGCTACAACGGAGCGGGTTACAAACTGTCAGCCGCCAACGGTTCAACGGTTTGGTCAAAAACCGGAATTAATGCAAGCACAGCGGCTCCGGTCGTTGACAATGGCTTCGTGTATTTCGGGAACACCAATGGGATTGTTTATCGCTATAGCCTGGACGGAACCGCTCAGGCGGCCAGCGCCGATCTGGGCGGGTCTATCACCGCTCCCTTTGGACAGTGGGCAGGGACCCTCTATGTGACCCCGGCGGCAAGCAGCAGCATTTATGCCTTGAATCCATCCACCATGGGAACCAAGTGGTCGTCGAACCAAGGCGCAACGTGCGGTCCCGTCTACTGCTGGACCACGACAGGCGCCAACAAACTCTACGTAGGAGTCGGCTCGTCGCTCAAACGTCTTAGCGATGTTGGCACGGGCACCACAACCGACTGGACCTCGACAGCTACGGCTGCGGCGGTTCAATCGCTTCCGGTATCCGTGACCGGAGGCAGCCGCATTTTCTTCGGATGCAATACCAACCGGGCCTATGGGCTGGATTCGCTGGGCACGACTCTGACCGGATGGCCGCAGACCGTTGCCACCGGTCACACGCTCAATGGTGCCCCTGCCGTAGATGAGGCCAATGGAATGGTGATTTTTGGATCGAGCAATGGCACGATCGGTATAATCTATGGATATACGCTGCAATAAACCGGGATTGCTTGTTCTTCTCGTGGCGGAACTCGCATCGGCCGCCATGTTCCGAGCCGATACAAGCCGAACCGGATGGGTGCATGAACCGCTTGCGGCTCCCCTGGTTCGCGAATTCGAATTGAGCCTTGGCGCCACGATTACTTCCTCCCCCACGGTAACCAACGACACCGTGTACTTGGGCGCGCGCGATGGCGCCGTCTACGCGCTTGCGCGGGGACGGATGCTATGGCGATTCAAGACAGGAGATTGGGTCGATGCCTCCCCGGTCCATTACAGAGGAAAAATCTACGCGGGTTCGCGAGACGGGATCATTTATATCCTTGATGCCTCCACCGGCGATTCACTGGGAACCCTCTTCAACGGAAGCGAACAGTGCTCGTCGCCGCTGATCGTGGGCGGTCTCCTCATTTATGGAAATGGTGCATGGGCCCAGGACATGACCGCCCGAAACCTTGACACCGGCGATCCGGCCTGGTACTATACCAATTCGCAACCAGTCTACTCGTCGGCCGCCGCGGGCGGATCGGTATTGTGCTTTGGCGAGAATGGCGGCGCTCTTACGGCGGTCACCCCCC
>CAYVZU010000131.1:3217-5495 GCA_964455935.1 uncultured Fibrobacterota bacterium | reverse complement strand
GCCGCGATGGATTGCCGCTGTGGAAATTCCTGACCGGCGGCGGTGTGTATCTGTCAACGCCGGCGATCAGCAATGATGTCGTTTACTTTTCCCCGGGTGACTACGATCCAAATGTGTATGCGCTGCGCCTTTGGGATGGAAAGTTGCTTTGGAAGGCGGACGCAATTGCCGATGCGGCGCTCAACGTTGCATTTCTTCGTCGGGTCGATCTGCTTGCGCGCCATAGCCCGCGGGCTCGGCAACGGATTCTGGCTGCCGTATCACGCCAAGGCATGGCCGGCAAATCCCAGGCGGCGGCGTTGCAGCCGCTGACCACGACAGATCGGGCCAATGCCTTTGTCCCGCTGGGGGGCTCGGCCACCTCTTCGGTGGCGGTCAACGACTCCAGCGTCTTCGTTGTCCGAATGGAATATGGCCGTCCCAAGTCCCGCTTCACTCTTGTCGCTCTTGACCGCCACACAGGAGCGGTCCAATGGCGTTTCTCGGAGTTGCGGTCGTGTTTGCAGCTGGGTTTCTGTTCGAGCCCTTTCTTGAGCGATTCGGCCGTTTTCGTGGGCTGGGGGGAAGGCAAGTTCTATGCCCTGGCCGTCCGCAGCGGCGCAAAGTTATGGGAGGACAGTCTGGCTGGGGATATTCTTTCATCGCCCATGGGCAGCAACGGACGGGTCTATGTGGCGACAACCGCGGGAAAAGTGGTATGCTACCAGGCTTCCGACCCAACCCCCCCTGCCACGTCTTTCAACGAAGGCTGTTATAGCTATCCGAATCCGGCCAAAATCACAGCCACCATTCAGTACTATATCGAGAAAGATGGAGACGTGGAGGCGCGTATCTACGATGCAGCCGAACGTCTTGTGAAACTATTTGCCGCACGAAACCTGCCTGCAAACACAAAGGGCCGCTTTGTCTGGGATACCTCGAATGCGGCAAATGGCACCTATACCGCCTGCATTCTGACGCGCCATCGGGATGGCGGATGGCGCCGAAAATACCTAAAAATCGGTGTCCTGAAATAATCCTAAATTCCGCAGTTAGCGGGTAATAATTTCGTTTCAAGCGGGTTGGTCGTATTGGAAATCGCAAACTCCCAGTTATGCAAAGGGCCTTTAAGGCTCAACTGCAGCGCAGTTGCCCGCAGTCAAGCCATAAGTCGGATATTGTAGCTCAATGGCATCAGGCGGGCTGCCAGCTTTGTCACATTGGAATGTTGCGAGCAAAAACCGGCATGGCCCCACTGGTTCTGGTTCCTGAGCTCATCAAAGATGTTTTCGCAGTCCGCCCGCTGCTGGTTGTAATTCCGCGATCTGGAAAGCATTATACTGCGTCGGCTCAAATGTAGTTGATAGTTGCTGATTTGGACCACGGATTTCTGCGGCACGTGCCTTGACAACCCACCGAGCCCGAGTCATCCCCAAACCAGGAATCGCGTATTCGATCGGCATGTCATTTGCCGCCATATCTGAATTTGGGTTAACTTGATGTGGTTTACACGTGAAAACCGACAAGAGCATTCCGAATTTCTCCATATTTGAAGGTCCTCTGCATTGGCTGGGGCACCGGATTGGCTTGGTCCGTAGCAAGGGTGAGGTCGTTAGACTGGGACTTGCTCTTGGATTATTTCTGTGGAGCGTTTTATTACTGCTTGAGATTTTGCAGGGATTCAGCTTTCGCATCTTTTCGCTGGGCCTGATCGGGATCCATGTTCGTCTTCTCGTGGCGATCCCGCTCTTCTTTTTTTCCGAAGCGCGACTGGAACCGCGGATGGTTGAGTTTATTGACCATGGCAGACGCAATGGTATTGTTCCCAACGAAGAATTGCCGATTCTGGCCCGGGAGATCCATCGTGTGGATCGGCTTAATGGCAAATGGGCCATTGAGCCTTTTCTGCTGCTGCTGGCCTTCGTTTTGCCTCTTTGGGACCCAATTGGCAACCTCGCCGGAAGGAATCTGTCTGTGGCGATCAAACAAGCCGAACTCCACAATCTGACATACAACTGGTATCAGTGGCTTTGCCTGCCATTCTTTCGATTTCTGCTGCTGCGCTGGCTATGGCACCTGGGACTTTGGTGGTTTTTCCTTTGGCGCCTGCAGAACTTGCGTCTGCGCTTGATCCCCATCCATCCGGATAGGGCCGGAGGAATCGCTTACCTGGAGGTTGTGCATGCCCAATTCAATCCGCTGATTCTGGCGCTGTCGGCCGTTCTCTCCGCCACATTTGCCGGAGAGGTGTACCTCGGTTCGATGGCATTTGAAAGCGTTTATCGAATGATTTCTCTTG
>CAYVZU010000131.1:949-3207 GCA_964455935.1 uncultured Fibrobacterota bacterium | reverse complement strand
TGCGAATGTGCCGGAGGGTTGGATTGAATGATTACATGGGTCTAGCCTACCGCTATGTCACGCTGTTTGATAGCAAATGGCTCAGGAGTGAAAACGCCTCCCATGAATCACCGCTGGGCTCACCGGATATTCAGTCGCTGGCCGATTTAACCAACAGCATCGATGTCATTCGCGCAATGCGCCCTATTCCTGTGGGGAGGGCGTTTGCCGTAAGGTTTGCGGCTTGGGCATGCGTACCGTTTTTGCCTTTGCTTCTATTCAAGTACCCTCTCAATCAATTGGCGCTACGCGTTTTGGGAATGCTGACTGGCCTCTGAAGCAATACTGACGCGCCTGAATTCCGCTGAGCGAAGCCAAACATTTCCGGATAGGTTTTGGCGCCGAGGTCATTCAGATCAGAATAAGGTGGATCATTTTGCCGCAGCTTGCTATTTTTTTTTAAAATGACTTCCGCAAAGACAACATCAGAGATTCACATTGAATAAGCTGCTATTTATTGCGGCCGGGCATATTTCGCTTTTTTTGGGAATCATTGGTATTTTTGTGCCTCTGCTTCCGACAACCCCTTTCCTACTGTTGGCAGCAGCATGTTTCTTCCGCGGTTCCGATCCTCTTTACCAATGGATAACGCATCACAGACTGTTCGGAAATTACATCAAACAATATTATCAGTATAGGGCTGTTTCAAAAGCCACCAAAATTCTCGCGCTTGTCCTGCTCTGGACAACCATCGGTTATTCTGCGGCATTTGTCGTACCGACCGCATGGCTGCGGCTATTGATTTTGGCAATTGGCATTGGTGTAACCGTCCATATTTCGCGACTGCGGACTCTTGGCAAAGCAATGGCCGGTCAGTTGAAATAGCCATTGAACCCGAATTATCGGAATCCTAACCTATTGCATCCAATCCGGAGACGCGATCGCCCAAAGGTCCCAGACCACAAAATGGGTACGGCTGGCCGGCAGATGAGCCAACTCGCGAAGGAACACATTTTGAATTGTGCTGAGCAGGACAACGAGGGCACCCGAAGGCGCCTTCGTTGCTTATTGCGGCCTATGCCCCAATAAGCGCCTTCACTTCCCTCAAAAGCACTTCGGGTTTCACCGGCTTATCGAGCCATTTGTCGCGGGGAAAGTAATCGTCCCCCACCTGGGTACGGTAATCGAACGAATTGTTCACGCTTGTTAGCATGATAATCGGAATCCCCGCCGTCTCCTTGCCGGATTTGACCTTCTTAGCCGTTTCCAACCCGTCGCACAGGTCTTCCATCATCACGTCCATCACGATCAGGTCCGGCTTTGTTTTTAAAAGGGCCGCCAGGCATTCTTTTCCGGAGCGTGCGGTTTGGCATCGATAGGTCTTCCCCAGCGCCATTTCGTTTGCCTTTAGAAAATCGACATCGTCATCGACAAGCAGAACCGTTTTCTGAATCGCCATTCGAAAACCTCCATTTTCGGCCCGCGCTCCCCGAGGCAGACCGGTATAGGTTCAGAATTCCTCGTCAATCAGTTCCACGCGAAACGTGCTGCCCTGGTTGGGAATGCTGTCCACCATCACATCACCGCGGTAGAGTTGGGCCAGTTTCCGCACAATGGAAAGGCCAAGCCCGCTCCCGGGAATCGCACGGGTTTTCTCGTTTTTAATCCGGACAAACTCACCAAAGAGCTTCTCCCTTTCCTCCGTCGCAAGGCCGATTCCGGTATCCTGCACAACGATACGGATTCTATTTTCCTGACGCCCGAATGTGATGCGAACCTGCCCGCCGGGGCGGTTATATTTGATTGCATTCGACACCAGGTTCGATAAAATCATCTCGATTTCGCCTTCGTCGGCCGTCATTTGGATCCCCGATTTTGCCTCCACGGCAATCCCGACATTCCTCGCCATTGCCTCGCCCTTGAAGTTTCCGGCAACCCTGTCCGCAATTTCCCCCATATCCAGCTTTTTTGCTTCCCTTTTCTTTTCCCCGGATTCAATGCAGGTTAGGTCCAGCAAATCAGCGATCAGCTTGCGCATCCCTTCCATTCGAACCAGGCTTTGCCCAATCATGGCCCGATAATCGGAAACGTTTTGTCCCAGGGTGCCGTGTTCGAGAATGTTCAAGTACCCTTCCACGGCGTTGAGCGGCGCCTTCAACTCGTGACCCAGCACGCGAAGGAAATGAAAACGGACCTTTTTCTTTTCCTCGGCGAGGTTTTTGGCGGCTTCGGTCAGCAGGCAATCGCGGGCCGCCTTGCGCAGCGTATGGCGCAATTCG
>CAYVZU010000131.1:0-939 GCA_964455935.1 uncultured Fibrobacterota bacterium | reverse complement strand
GGCGTAAACGGCTTGGCCAGAAAATCATAGGCGCCCAGCTTGGTCGCGCGTACCGCCGTTTCCAGCGTCCCATAAGCCGTAATCATGATGGGAATGATGCTTTTTCCCCGGGGAGCAATCGTTTCCAGGATCTCCATTCCGCCGATGCCCGGCAGCCGGCAATCCAGGAACAGGATATCGGGCCGTTTCTGCTCCAATTGAGCCAAAACGGCTTCGCCTGTGTCGAATGTCTCCGTCGTAAAACGGGCTTCAACATCAATGTCATCGAAACGGGATGTGAACCCTTCAATAGCGCGTTTGGCGCCCAGGCACATGCCCGGTTCATCGTCCACAATGTATACGAGCAGTTGCCGCGCGGTCATTTACCGGACCAGCCTTTCCAGTTCCTTTTTCAACTGCTCGAACCGCACGGGTTTTGCGAGCAACGCATCGGCCTTGATCCAGGAGCGTTCGAACGGATTGTCCAGGGCAAACTCCATTCCGGTGTCATGGGTCACGCTGGTAACAATGATGACCGGAATGGAGGAATTGCGATTCTTGATTTTGTGCGCCAGAACGAATCCCCCATCGCCCTCTTCCATCATTAAGTCCAGAATGGCCACATCCGGCCGTGTCTTTTCCAGGAGATCTTCTCCCTCTTTGCGGCCCGATGCGCAAACCACTTGAAAGCCCATGGATTCAAGAAGAACCCTGTGCTGCTCCAGAAAATCGGGATCATCGTCCACCAGCAAAACCGTCTTCCCTTTGCTATTCATTCATTATCCTTTCATCATAGCGGTTTCATAATAGCGGTTTCATACCGGGGCAAAACAACCGAAAATTTCGTATAGGTGGACCCTTTGGATGGGTCCGCATTCGATTCCACCCGAATCTCGCCGCAATGCATTTTTACAATCCCGTAGCTGACCGCCAACCCACGCCCCGTGCCGATCCCGATCT
>CAYVZU010000130.1:504-11236 GCA_964455935.1 uncultured Fibrobacterota bacterium | reverse complement strand
CGCGCAACGAATGGACCCGCCACACGGTGGGAGAATTCGCGACTCCCTGCAACGGCGAAAACACGATTCAACCCCAGGCGGATGCATTGCGGGCGCTCTCGGTGATGTCGCGCACCGGGAACTCGCGCCTGATGGTGATCGACAAGGCGCATCATCTGGTCGGAATCATCACCCTTAAGGACTTGCTAAAGTTTCTCTCGCTGAAACTGGATTTGGAGGAGCATCAGCCTGAAATAAAAGAGTAGCCGCCCCGACGCGCTGCTCGCCCTCATCGATACGCCCCCTTTCAATGTTGCGCCTGGAACCGGTGCTTGCCAAAAAGCGCATGCGCATGGCAGGATAGCCCGCTTCCAGGACGCTCTTCAAAACACCCGCGACGGATCCCCATGCAAACTCAACTAGAATTGGCCGCGCCGCCGTATGGATGCGCGGCACTGGGAAAATTGAGAGCTGTGCTCATGCATCGACCCGGCCCGGAGCTGGATCTGGTCGATGCCGCAAACGCCGGGGACTGGCTGTTTAATGCCGCGCCGGACCGCGACGGGATGGCTGCCGAGCATGAGTTGTTTCGCGAGATGTTGAAGCGAAACGGAGTTGAGGTTTACGAGCTCTCGCATTACGTTCATCACGGGCGTCTTCTCCTGCCCAGGCTGCCGAATCTCATGTACCTGAATGACACGGCTGTGATTACCAATCGCGGTTCAATCCTGTCCGCCATGGGCGATCCCGGCCGAAAGCACGAGTCCCTGATCGTCAAAGAAGCCCTGAACAATCTGGGTGTCCCACCCCTCATCGAATTGAACGGCCCGGATGACGCAATGGAAGGCGCGGTTATTCTGTCGAATGCGAGCCTGCTGGTATTCAATACCGAGCGCTGCAAATACACCTCCGTACACCGGTTCATTCATCTGGCCCTTCAGGTCTTTGACGAGGTGGTGTATGTTGATCTGCCAAAGAACCTGCGATTCGCCCATGCCAACCGGGTCTTCAACCGGATCCGGACGGATCTGGCTCTGGCATACCTTCCGGTTCTGCAGGATTGTTTTCTATTCCGAAAAGGCTATGTTCGCAAACTCAATTTCCGGGATTATCTGGGCCGCCGGGGCACCGAAGTGGTGGGTGTTTCCGACGATGAACAGATGCGGCTTGCCTGCGCCTTTGTTCTGCTTGACAGCGGAAAAATTATCCAGTTCGAAGGGGCATTCGAGGGCTCCACCCTGGAGCACCTGGAACGCCGGGGTATAGAGGTTCTCTCGCTGCAATCACAAGCCTTGCGGGCCGGAAGCGGCGGTCCCCAGTGCCTGACGTTGGATATCCTTCGCACTTCCGGATAATCCCAAATACCGCAGTTGATCCGTTGATGAAGTGGTAAGATCAAAAGGTTGCCGCTATTCGCCGCGGGCAACCGCGGTATTTAGGATAATGGAATGGTTTTTGCATTTGCTGCTAGCCAACAAGGAGGCCAAGAATGACCACGACCGGCCTGGACTCATTTGACACGACCGTCCAGAAGACAAACGTGTGGCTGCACGAGATCATGGACGACCTTAATTGGGACGACAGGCACAGGGCCTACCTGGCTCTTCGGGCTGTCCTCCATACCCTTCGCGACCGTCTCACGGCCGAAGAAGCGGTTGAGTTCGGCGCTCAACTGCCCATGCTGATCCGGGGCCTTTACTACGAGGGTTGGAATCCGGCGGGAAAACCCGACAAGACCTTGCATCATGACGAGTTTCTGGCCCGGGTGCGGGAAGCGTTTCGCTTTGATCCCGAAATTGACGAGGAGAAAGTGGTGCGGACCGTATTTCACATTCTGGTGAAGCGGATCTCGGCCGGGGAACTGCAGGATATTCGTGACAATCTCCCCAAGGACCTGCTCGGGTTCTGGGAACAGGAATAGACAACGAATGACGGACCTTTTCGATTTGATTCGCAGCGATCACCAGCTGATTTTATCGGGCCTGGTGCGGCTGTTTGCCATTGAGGACCGGTCGAAATGCGAAGAAGAGCTTTCGAAAATCGCCGGCCGTTTGCTGGCCCACATGAATGCGGAAGAGACCGTGTTCTATCCTTTGCTTTCGGAAGACGCCGACGATCCCGAGCCGGTGTTTGAGGCCATGGAAGAACACAGGGCGGGCCGGTGTCTTCTGGCCGACGCGCGGGATATTCCGGCTTCGGACCCTCGCTGGCGAGCCAGAGTCAAGGTCCTTTATGATCTTCTCGAACGCCACATCCGCGAAGAAGAGAACGAGTTGTTTGCCCAGGCCCGGGAAGCTCTCAATGACGAGGACCTGCTTCGAGTCGGCGTGGAATTTATGGCCGCGGAAAAGGCGATCCCCGCGGGCCGGCCCGTCTGACCCGGGCTGCCCCCATGAAATCGTGGGGGCTCATGGCGGCGTTTTCTTGCGGCGCAGCAAAGGTGATTGCGCGCGAATCCCATGGAGCTCTGTAGTACTTAGGTTTAGAATTTTGTTTTGTAACCATATCAGCATGGCAAACACCCTCACCTTAATCCTCTCCCATCGAAGGGAGAGGAAAGAGTTCCCTCGCCACTCGGTGGGAGAGGGCCAGCCCGTCCTCCGTAGCAGATCTACTGCGGAGGGTGGAGGTGAGGGGGTCGTGAACAGTTACCTTGTTTCAAGAGAAGATTTTGGGCAGGAATACAGGACAAAAAACTCTTTCTCCCGCAATTCCATGAAAAAATCCCGTTATCCTATCAAAGAAGTTTGGTTGCGGCTATGCAGCGCTGCGGCTCATCCGTGATATTGCCGCGGCGGCAACAAGGAGACCAAATGGTAAATCATCATTGCTGTGCGTCGGAGCCCGATACGGATTTGCAGGCCGGCGCCAACATTGCAAAGCGGTCTGCGGCCGATGTTCTGTTTTATGCATCGCACCCGGACCGGATTCCACAGCGGCTCAATGAGCTGGATTGCGAATGGGACCTGGACCGGATTTTGGAGGCCGGGACAGGCTGGGCGATCCTGGGCGGAACAGTCCTTGGGCTCTTCTCCCGCAAGTACCGGCTGCTGTCGTGGGCGGCGGCAGGATTTCTGCTTCAGAAAGCCTATCGCGGCTGGGCGCCCCCCGGCGAATTGCTGCGGCGTTTTGGCGTAAGAACCCGAACGGAAATTGACAGGGAACGCTGCGCGCTCAAGGCGCTGCGCGGTGATTTTGCCGAAGCCAAGGCGGATTCGCCCGAACAGGCCCTGGCCAAAGCCGATAAGGTCCTGGCCGCCTCCGGAATCGAGACCTGAGTCGCGGCCATGCCCGTTCCGAATTCAGAGATCGCGGCCTTGTTCCTCCGGTTGGCCGACCTGCTGGAAATCCAGGGCGAAAATGTTTTCCGTATTCGGGCCTATCGAAGCGCAGCGCGGGCCATTGGCGAAATGACGACAAGCGCCGCGGAGATGATCCGCAACGGCCGGAGTTTGACCGATATTCCAGGAATCGGCAAGGACCTGGCCGGAAAAATCGAGGAGATTGTAAAAACGCGCAAACTTCGGGCTTTGGAGCTGGTCGAGCGCAAACTGCCCCCCGGCCTCAGTGATCTGATGCGCATTCCAGGCCTGGGAGGACGCAGAGCCGGCGTGCTGTATCGCAAGCTGGGTATCACCACGCTTGATGAACTTGAAGCGGCGGCCAATGAGAGCAGGATCCGGCAGTTGCCGGGGTTTGGCCCGCGCATCGAAGAAACCATCTTGCAGGGGATTGCGCAAGTGCGCAGGGGAGAGGACCGGATCAAGCTGGCGACCGCCGAACAGGTCGTGCTGCCCCTCCTCAGCTACCTGGAGCGGGGAGCGGGGGTCAAGCGTCTGGCGGTGGCTGGGAGCTATCGCCGTCGCCGGGAGACGATCCGCGATCTGGATCTTCTGGTTTGCTGCAGCGATCCTGCCGCCATGATGGCGCGCTTTCTGGCCTATGAGGATGTGGCTCAGGTACTTGCCAATGGGAAAACCCGGTCGTCGGTGCTCCTGCGCTCGGGAATTCATGTTGATTTGCGCGCTGTCCCCTTCGAGAGCTATGGCTCGGCACTCCATTACTTCACCGGGTCCAGGGACCACAATATCGCTATCCGAAAAATGGGTGTGCGCCGCGGGCTCAAGATCAATGAATATGGGGTGTATCGCCGCAACCGACGCATTGGCGGGCAAGAGGAGAACGACGTCTTTGCGGCCGTAAACCTGCCTTACATCGATCCGGAGCTGCGCGAAGACCGGGGCGAAATTGAAGCCGCCCTTTCCCGTTCCCTGCCTCCGCTGATCACCTTATCCGAAATCCGGGGCGACCTTCATGTCCATACCAAGAGCACCGACGGCCACCATTCCCTTGAAGACATGGTGCGCGCGGCCAGGGCGAAACGATACGAATACATGGCCATTACGGATCATTCCCAGCGCCTGACCGTGGCCAGGGGACTGACCCCGCAACTGCTGTTGCGCCAAATGGAGGAGATCGACAGACTCAACAGCCGCATGCAAAGCTTCAGGATCCTTAAAGGAATTGAAGCCGATATTCTGGAAGATGGGAGCCTGGACCTGCCCGATTCGGTTTTGCAGGAACTGGATTTGGTGGTGTGTTCGGTTCATTACAAATTCAACTTGAGCCGGCAGAAGCAGACCGAACGGATTCTGCGGGCCCTGGATCATCCGTGTTTCACCGTGCTGGCCCATCCCACGGGCCGTCTCATCAATGAGCGGGATCCCTATGAGATCGACCTGGAGCGCATCATGCTGGCCGCAAAAGAGCGGAATTGTTTTCTGGAACTCAATTCCTATCCGGACCGGCTGGACCTCAATGACTTTCATTGCAAAATGGCCAAGGACATCGGCGTGAAAATCGTCATCTCCACCGACGCCCACAGCGTCGCGGACCTGGATTTCATGCGCTTCGGCGTGGGCCAGGCCCGCCGCGGCTGGCTCGAACCCCACGACGTACTCAACACGCGCGGACTCCGGGATTTGCTGCCGTTGCTGCGCAAAGAGTCCATGGCCGAAGCTGTGGCCCCAAGATTTGATATGCCTTAGGGGCCTTAAACGTTAGACGTTTGACGTTGGACGGTAAGACAAGTAACGACCTTCTCACCTCCATCCTCCGCAGTAGGACTACTACGGAGAACGGGCCAGCCCTTTCCCACCGAGCGGCGAGGGGTCTCTTTCCTCTCTCTTCGTAAAGACGAAAGGCTGGAGAACTGGCGACTGGAAACTCACAACTCACAACTACTCTCATGTGGCTTAAATGGTTTCCCTGGAAGTTCATTGTAAAAAGGCTGGCGCGCGCGCACGGCTTCATGGATCCTGTGCTGGTCATGACGCGGCTGGAGCGGTTTGCCCAGCCTTCGGAGGTGCTGGCCCCGCCCGAGCTGCTGCGCGCGGCCTCGGTCTTCCATGCCCGCGGGCTCATCAACAGCCGGGCCATCCAGCACAACCTCGACTGGATCTGGCCGTATTGGATCACCTGCCAGTTCGATCCCGCCTCCCGCTCGTTCATTCCCCGGGCGTTCTCGCTGACCCATGTCAATCTTACGCACCGCAACTGGACCGCGGTCGGCCTGCCGGATCTGGGCTGTTATCCCATTGTCGATCCCCGCGGGCTGGTGACTCCGCTTTACGACGGATGGTCCATCGACGGTTGGATTGTCACGCAGGACCGCGGCGGCCTGTTCCCGTCCCGCTGCGCCGATGTACGCCAGGAACTGCTTCTGGAATCAGGACTTTGCGTGCGCACCCAGGCCGGCCGCGACGGGTTGTCGCTTGAAATCAAAACCGAGGCGGTCCTGGACCCGGACGGCAAGCCTGTTTGCCGCATCCTTTACACAGCCTCCGGCGCACAGCGCGCCTGGCTGGTTATTGCGCTTCGTCCCTGCAACCCCGAGGGAATCTCCTTTATCCACGACATTCGCATTGACGAAGGGCGCCAGGCATGGTGCATCGAGAGGGACTGCCGGATCTTCCTGTCCCCGGGCGCGGACCGCGTGGCTTTCTCCACGTACCAATACGGCGATGTAGCGGACCGGTTGTTCGAACCGGGCCCCGACCCCGTATCCGTAACATGCGATGTGGGCATGGCTACATCGGCCGCTCTTTACGAGATTGGGGCATCGAAGCCGGCAGTGGTCGAAGTGCGGGTTCCCCTCAAGGGACGGGAATGCGGCCGCTGCAAGCCGGAATCCTGGAGTCAAAGCATCAGCGCTGCGTGCAGCCTGGCGGGCGCGGAAAGCCATACGCAATTCCTCTACGATGCCGCCATTCGAACGCTGGTCCTGTTTTCTCCGGGAACCGTCTACGCCGGTCCCTATACCTACCGGCGTTTCTGGATTCGCGATGCGGTTTTCGTCTGCTCGGCCCTCATCAACGCCGGGCTTCTTGGCCGGGCCCAGGAGGTATTGGTATCCATTCTTCGCCACCAGAATACCGCGGGCTACTTTCTGTCGCAGCACGGCGAATGGGATTCCAACGGCCAGGTCCTTTGGGCCCTGCGCCGGTTTTGCGCGGTCAGCGGCGGCTATCCCTCCGCGGACTGGCTCAAAGCGGTCCGCAAAGGCGCGGAATGGATCGTGCGTAAGCGAACGCCGTCCGGTTCCGGGCAGCGCCATGGCGGCCTGCTTCCGCCGGGGTTCAGCGCCGAGCACCTGGGCCCCAATGACTACTATTATTGGGATGATTTCTGGGCCGTTGGGGGCCTTCGCGGGGCCGCAGACCTCCTGGGCCAGGCCGGAGAATCTTCCCTGGCCGGGGCCTATCGCGAAGCAGCGGCCGATCTCTTGAAGTGTACCGAGCAAAGCCTTGCGGCATCCGGCGACGGGTCACAGGCAATGCCGGCCTCGCCCAACCGGCGGCTGGATAGCGGGGCGATTGGTTCCCTGGCTGCCGGTTATCCCCTGCAGCTATGGCCCGAAAAGGACGCGCGCCTCGTGGAAACCGCCGATTATCTATTCCTTCATCATCGAATGCACGGCGCCTTCTACCACGACATCATTCATTCGGGAATCAATCCCTATTTGAGTCTGCATCTGGCCCAGGTCCTGCTTCGCGCCGGCGACCCGCGCGGCCTCGATGTGGGCGAGGCCGTGGCCCGGCATGCCTCATCGACGGGTCAGTGGCCGGAGGCCATTCATCCCTTCCTGAAGACCGGCTGTATGGGAGACGGCCAGCACACATGGGCCGCGGCGGAATGGGTCAATTTTGTGCGAAGCTGTTTTGTGCGGGAGGAGGATGGCGTGCTGGTCCTCTGTTCCGGTCTTGACAAGAGATGGTTTGGACAGGAGACGCTCCGCTTTGGGCGCGCTCCCACTCAATGGGGGGCGATCCGGCTTGCGGTGGAACGGATCGACGCAGAGAACGTTGTAACCTGGAATGCCGAATTTGCCGGGCCCGCGCCGCGCATCGAAATCCGCTTTCCCGGCCGGACTCCGGTTCCGGTCGGGGGGGCCGAAGGGGTTGTCCGCGTTCCAGCCGGGTCAAGCCATTGATGTCATCATGAAGATCGTGATCATGACCAACGTTTATACGCCCTTTGTGGGCGGGGTCGAACGTTCGGTCCAGACCTTCGCGGGCGAGTACGAACGAATGGGCCATGAAGTCCTCATCGTCGCGCCGGAGTTCAAGGGCCGGCCTGCGGACGAGAACAACGTGATCCGGCTTCCGGCCATTCAAAATTTCAATCACACCGACTTCTCGGTGCAGCTCCCCATTCCCAGCCATTTGAATTCGGCCTTGCGCAAGTTCGCGCCGGACCTGGTCCATTCCCAGCATCCGTTTCTGATCGGCGATACCGCTTTGCGTGTGGCCGCGCGGCTTGGGGTTCCGCTGGTCTACACGTTTCACACCTTCTATGAGGAATACACTCATTATGTGCCGGCCGATTCCCGCGCTCTGAAAAAGTTCGTGATTGCCCTCACCGCCGGTTATTGCAATCTGGCCGACCTGGTTTTCGCTCCCAGTCGCAGCGCGGCCCGGGTTTTGCGGGCGCGGGGTGTAACAGCTCCCATGAAGATCGTGCCGACCGGCATTGATGTCAAAACCTTTTCCGCCGGTGACCGGCGACGGGTCCGGGCGGAACTTGGCATTGGCGAGAAGGATTTTGTCCTGGGCACGGTCAGCCGGCTGGCCAAAGAAAAGAACCTCGATTTTCTGGTGCGGGTTGTGGCGGACTTTCTTGAATCCAATCCGGGCGGCCGCTTCATTCTGATCGGGGCTGGTCCCCTGGAAGAGGCGATTGCCTCCTGGTTTGCCGTGCGCGGGCTGAGCCGGCGCATTCACAACCTGGGCATTCTTGAGCGCCGGGAATTGGGCGATGCCTATTGCGCCATGGATGCTTTTCTGTTCGCATCCGAAACGGAAACACAGGGGATCGTCATTGCGGAAGCCATGGCTGCCGGCGTTCCGGTTGTCGCGTTGGAGGCCACCGGAGTCTCGGATGTGGTGGTTGATAAGATAAACGGCCGACGGGTGTGGACCAAAGAACCATCCGCGTTTCTCGCAGCCATCCAATGGCTCGCCGGTTTGGACAACGGCGAACGGGCGCGATTATGCGCGGCTGCCCGGGCGACCGGGGAACAATTCTCCAAAGAAACCTGCGCCAGCCGGGCGCTGTTATTCTATCAGGACGTTCTGGCCATTAAGCGTCGCCGGCCCCGGCCGCGTCAAAATCCGTGGGAAGAGGCGAAACGATCCATTCGCGCGGAATGGGAGATCGTCAGAAACATGGCTTCTGCGACTCGCGAAGCGATTCGGCGGGTGGGTTAAGATCCCGGGATTAGTAACATTCAGCATCGACCACCCCGTCTGCCGTGGCAGACACTGGAAACGATGAAATAGGCAGCTGCTTCGCACTTCCACCACCCTCACCTTAGTCCTCTCCCTTCGAAGGGAGAGGAAACAAGCCCTCGCTCCGGAGGGAGAGGGTAGCCCGTCCTCCGTGGCAGTCCTACTGCGGAAGATGGAGGTGAGGGGGGCTTGAGCAGCTGAAAAAAAGAAAGCGGGCCGGAGCTACGATGCCGCAGCATTCAGCTCGGATTGAATGATCTCTCCGATTTTCTTTGGCGAGATGGGCTTCTCGAAATAGTAATGGGCACCGGATTTCAGCGCCTCTTCCTCAATGGAGGGATTCCCATAAGCAGTCCACAAAATGATCTTTGCCGTCGGGTTCTTCTGCCGGGCATAGGTGATGACGTCCATGCCCTCCCGGTTGGTGGGATCGCCCAGTCGCAGGTCGGTCATCACAATGTCGTGTACCGTTTTGTCCAGGCATTCTTTGGCGGAATCCAGGCTGTCGGCCGTCTCCACCTCGTAGCGCGGTCCATTAAAGAGGCGCCGAAGCGCCATTAAAAGCGCTTCTTCGTCATCCACGATAAGGATCTTGGGCTTTTCCATATAAACTTTTCCCAATGGGCTTTGTGCAAAACTTGTGCCTTTTCTGTTTGTAACTGCTCGGGCCACCAAGAGAAAGCCCAATCACAGAGGGAAATCCGGAGTTTTGGATGGAGGACACAGAGAAGGGCCTTTGCTGGCGCAACCCTGCGTCAGAAAGATCTCCCTCTTCTTTGTGCTCTCTTTCTCCGGCCCCGGTGTTCTCTGTTTGGTACGCCTTCGCTTTGAGGCGCGTGAGCACGCCCTTTTTTATGAAAATGGAATAGTCGTTCTCATTTTTGCAAATCCGTTCTCAAGTTCAGTAATGGGGAGCCCAATTCGGGAGAATCCGGCTAAAATCACCGTTGCTGATTTTGGCACCGAATTTGCGTCCCTCTTAAATCTTTTTCAAGGATGGTCAGCTATGAATCTTGCTTCGTCACATTGCGTTCCCTGCCGCGGCGATATGCCGGCGTTGTCCGAATCCAAAGAAGACCAACTTCTCAAAGAAGTAAACGGCTGGACGATTTCCCGCGAAGGCATTCACAAAATCAATAAACGGTTTCCTTTCGGCTCATACGAGGAGGGTATCGAGTTTGTAAACCGGGTTGCCGAATTGGCCGAACACGAAGGTCACCATCCCGATATCCACGTTTATTACAGGCGGGTGGTGATCGAACTCAGCACGCATGCAGTCAAAGGCCTTTCGGAAAATGACTTCATCATGGCCGCAAAGATCGACGCTCTCGAAAAGGTCGCCGCGTGAGCCTGATTTCTTTGCTTCAGTCTTCGGCGCCGTCCGCGCATTCGCAATTCCGAAATTGGAGTTTCGCAATTGCGCTTCCACCGTGCAGCAGCGCGCAAAAAAGCAGCAATCCGCGTATATGCGGTGGTATGGATTTCGCAAAATGCCAGAACGCCAAAACAACAGAACCAAAACACCCAGGAGGTCTCCATGCAACTGCCTAAACATGTACCCGCCGAGAGAAAAGTATTCCGTTATTGCCAATACGCCGGATGCGAGCGCGAGTTTCGCGGCCGCCCCATGCAGAAATATTGCGAGTTTCACATGGATCCCCACAACCGCAAGCGCATACGGCCCAAGCCGGAAAATCCGGCCGTGAAGAACCGTATCTTCCTACATAATTTCCAGGATGTGACCCAGGTCGAGTTTATCTGTGCGCTGGATGGGTGCAACAACAAGTTTAGTGTGAAGCTGTATCCGCGCCAGTCGATCTATCCCAAATATTGCGAAAAACACCGCTCCGAGTTCCAGCGCGTCAATTTCGAGCGCGTCCGCCGCCTGCAAATGGCAAGCTGAAGAGATCCGAATTTCGCTTTCGAGGGACGCTGGCGCCGGCGTCCCTTTTTTATTTATGGAG
>CAYVZU010000130.1:0-494 GCA_964455935.1 uncultured Fibrobacterota bacterium | reverse complement strand
GCTTGGGCTGATTTGTGGATGCGAAGAAAGTCCCGTTTTGCGCTTGGTGTGGCACGGTCATCCTTGACCGCGTGGCGAGTGCCTGGGGTGCAGCCTTCTTGCTGACCCACCTGGGCCTTTGTCGTTTAGCTAGGCCGCTTTTTTACGAATTTCCTGAAGGATATGGACTTCCCGCTCCAGCTTTCCGTTTAGCCTGTCTTTGCCGGCTTCCAGGTCGTAGTGGGACTGAAGGTTCAGCCAAAACTGCGGGGAATTGCCGAAATACCTGCCAAGCCGGAGTGCAGTGTCCGCGGATATTGCCCGCATCCCATGGACGATCTCGTTCACGCGACGTGGCGGGACGCTGATATCTTTGGCCACTTTGTACTGGCTTAAACCAAGCGGCTTCATAAACTCCTCAAGCAGTATTTTGCCCGGATGAATGTTGGGTAATTTCTTCTTGGTTCTTCCGACTTTTCAGTGGGTACCCCCCACATATAGTGTGAGAAGGTTTA
>CAYVZU010000129.1:0-11450 GCA_964455935.1 uncultured Fibrobacterota bacterium | reverse complement strand
ATTGTTCCTCCCTGGTTGCAGCCTGATCCTGCATCAAAACTACAGAATCGCTGGCAATTTTTCCAGAGAATCTTTATCCTAAATACCGCATTTGCCCGCGGCGAATAGCGGCAACCTCTTCCACCCATCTCCACTTTCAGAAAGCCTCGCCATATCTATTGGGTGATATGCCTGCGTTTTGTTCATGCCCGCCATCCGGGCGGGCACCCTTCGGGCTCGCCTTCGGCGAGTGTTCTGCGTCCGTCCTGGCCTTCGAATCAAGCCGACCCGTCCTCCGCAGAAGCTTTGCTTCGGAGGGAGGATCCGGGACAAGATCTTGCCACTCTTCATCCACGGATCAACTGCGGTATTTAGGTTTATTGGAGAATCGAAGCCCTTTGCCTCCGTATTTTGACCGCCTGGGCCCTCTTGTCTGCAAACGATCGGGGCACGGCGCTGGCTTCTTGATTGCCAATGGAAAATTTACTGCAATTTGGGGCATTATCTATATTGTTTTTCGCCGGAGAAAATGAATGAAAAAATACCGCCCTACACTCCTTGTTGCCGCCGTCCTAACGCTTCAAACCGCGTTGCCGGCTTTGACTCTCGACGTCAAACTTCCTTTGGGACCGGCGGATACGGCGGGACGGGAATTTGTGCGCCACCCCGGAATCATGCGGCCCCGCATTGGGCTGGCGCTAAGCGGCGGAGGTGCCCGCGGTTTTGCCCACATAGGGGTGCTCAAGGTCTTTGAGAAGGAGAATATTCCCGTTGACCGCATTGTAGGTACCAGTATGGGGAGCGTGGTGGCAGGGCTTTACGCCGCCGGATTTCGAGCCGCCCAAATCGAATCGTTGGCCCTGGCACAGAACTGGCGCGAAATTTTCGCCAATTCGCCCCAGCGAACCAGCATGTTCGTGACGCAGAAATCGGAATATCCGGGCAACTTTGCCGAATTCGGGCTCGACCGGGGGCGGCCTGTTCTTCCAACAGCGCTCACGGCCGGGCAGCGACTTGTGCAAGTACTCACCGAACTGACGTTGGAGGCGGACTACGAAGCGCGCGGCGACTTCGATCGCCTGCCCATCCCATACCGGGCCGTATCAACGGACATGGTGACCGGGCGCAAGTTTGTACTATCCAAAGGTCCGTTGGCCCAAGCCATGCGCGCCAGCATTGCGGTGCCGTTTGCCATGACGCCCGTGAGTACCGATTCCATGCTTCTCTTTGACGGCGGAATGGCCGATAACCTTCCGTCGGATGTGGTGCGGGACCTGGGCGCCGATTTCGTGATTGGCGTGGATGTAAAAGCGCCTCTTCGAAAAAAGCAGGAGCTTGGCAATGCGCTGGAAATCCTGGATCAGATCGTCACCCTTACCATTCTGCTTCACTCCAAGCAGGGGGAGGATTCGTCGGATCTGCTCATTGTCCCCGAACTGGGCGGCCATCTTTCGAGCGATTTTTCCCATATAGAAAAACTAATTGAGGCGGGCGAACGCTCGGCTTTGGCGGCTCTTCCTGCGTTGCGCCGGAAACTGGAAGCAGTGCAATTTCCCCCCCCGGTTGTGCCGGAAAAACCCATTTGCCAAATCCGATTCACCTCCTGTCCCGACACGGCTTCCCGATACTTTTCCATCAAGCCCGGCCAGGTCTTGTCCGGGGTTCGGTTGCACGCAGCCCTGGCGCAACTGTACGAAAGCGGGTACTTCTCCGCGGTTTCCGCGCAGGTCGAATCCAGGGGAGACTCGCTGGTTCTTGTTGTCTCCGCCTTGGAGTACCCCCGCTGGAGGAGATGCAGGATTCGGGGCTCCACCGTCTTCACTGCCGGGGAACTGGAGAGCTTGTTCACGTTCAAGCCCGGTGCCATGCTGAATTGGAAAGACTATGAGAACTGCAAACGAAGGCTGATCGAGAAGTACCGGCAGGCGGGCTGCATTCTGGCCGCAATCGATCAGGTGGAGAATCTGGGCGATGAATTCCGCATCACGGTTGACGAGGGCACGGTCAACGCGGTGTCGGTGGCGGGCAACGAGCGAACGCGCGATGAAGTGGTCCTGCGGGAATTGGGAATCCGAACGGGCCAGGTCTTCCGGCTGGGCGACGCCCGGCAGTCCATTGCACAAATCTATTCCACAAACCTTTTTGACCAGGTGATCCTTCAGGTGCAGCCCGGCATCTCCCTGTTGGCCCAGGTCCAGGAGAAGAAACCGGACTGCGTCCAACTGGGCCTGCGGTACGACGATTTCCGGCTTGGCGAGGGGTTTATTCGCTACATTCGCCAGAATCTGCGGGGCGGAGGGAACCGGTGGGTGACCCATGCGCAATACGGACTGCGGCGCGAAAAGTACTCCAGCTTCATTCTGGGAGATCGCCTGGGCGGTACGTATTTGTTCCACAAGGCAGGGGTATATCTCTACAAAGATAAAAAACAGATGGTTGACGAAGACCAGCCAAACCGGATTACGTTGCGCAACCTGCGCAAAATCGGGCTATCCTTTTCGTTGGGCCGCCAGATCCGGCGCCTGGGTCAGGTTTCGGCAATTCTTCGAACCGAGAATTTCCTTTCGGATTCTCTGGACCAGCAATGGTGGGAAGCCGATCTCCAGCAGTACTCCCAGGGGATCCGCACGATTTCCCTTCAGTCGAATGTGGATGATCTCGACAAAGTTCCTTTTCCCACCTCGGGCAAGAAGCACCATTTCGCCTTGGATTTTGCCCATGATGTGATCGGCGGCACCGAACGCTATTTCAGCGGCCTGGCCAGCGTGAGCGCCTACTATACGGTCGGCGGCGATCACACCTTCTATCCTCGTATGCAGGTGGCCTATTCCGATAAGGCCTTGCCTTCGGTGGAGAAGCACTTTATCGGGGGCTACCGGAGTATGGCTTTGCAGGATGACATTGCGTTCTACAATGATTTCTGCTTCCTGGGATACGAAGAGCAGGCCTTTTTTGGAGATTGCATGCTGGTTTTGAATCTGCAATATCGCTGGCGGGTTCTGCCTTGGACTTACGTCTTTTTCGAATACGATGTGGGGCAGTCCTGGCAGCGCAAAGACGTCAGCCTTACGTGGGGATTTCTGCCGGATCAACTGCGCGGTCTGAAGCAGGGATTCGGGCTCGGCCTCTCTTTCGATTCACCCATGGGGCCGCTCACCATGGTCGGCGCCCAGGCCTTCAATCCCATGTCCGAAGCGGAGCGCAAGACCGAGCAGAACTTCTATCTCTCGCTGGGCCACGACTTCTAATTGCGATTTGTCAATCGGACTTTGCCGGGCGCGGTTGAAGGAAAGAGGCCACACCCAGCATTCCCAAACCCACACAAAGATAGGCATCGGCCAGGTTGAAGAGAAAAGGCCAGTCCAGGGTCCTGCCTGCATGGATGTGAATGAAGTCAATGACATAGCCCGCTGAGACAACATCGCAAATGTTGCCGGCCGCGCCCGCCCACAGGAACAGAAACGGAATCAGAAATAGAACGGACTTCCTCCGGTGCAGGAAAATAAAAACAGAAATTCCAATCAAAATTACTACACGAAGTCCCGTCAGGGCCGTTCGCAGCGGCACGGCGTCTTGGCGATTGAGAATCCCAAAGACCATCCCCTGATTTTCGGCGAACCCCAGTTCCAGAAAACCGTGAATGATCGTGGCCGGCGGCTTCCCTTTCAAATGGGCCTGCGCCCATTGTTTCGTCCTGAGATCGGACAGGCATCCGGCCAGAAGTAAAAAGAGAACAAGTGCGTATTTCAACAGGGTTTTTTTCATGCGCCGCTCGGGTCTGGGATTTTGAAAAATTATGTCAGGGAAGAATAAAAAGGGCGGCACGCCGCCGACGCAAGTGCGCAGGCGTTTTAGAAGAAATGCTGCTTATACACCTCGTATTTCTTGAAGATGACGTACACATACTTTCGCGTTTCGCTGGGGAGATGTGTCTTCACGGTACTCCAATGCTCTTTTCCGCACTCCCTTTGAGCGCCCAACACCCGCTCGCGTCCGGCATTGTAGCTCGCGAAAGTGAACCGGAAACGATCGCTTCCCTGCTTGTCATTCCAGAGATTGTATAACCAGTGATTGTAGTAGCAGCCAAGGGCGACGTTCTGTTCCGGATTCAGAAGCAGTGACGGTTCCACGCCCAGGCCCCTGGCCGTGCTCGGCATGATCTGCATCAGCCCCAAGGCACCCACGCGGCTGCATGCGGTCGTGTCGAACCGGCTCTCGGCATAGATCTGGGCGCTGATCATGCGCCAATCAAATCCAAACCGCCGCGAATGCCGCTTCACGATGTGATCGTACCGTGATATTCGGCGCTTGCCGAAAACCAGATACCCGTAATCAACGGCCACAGAGGTATCGAGAAGGAGGCTGTCGTCTTCGGCCTCTGCTTTCGGAGCCTTCGGCATTACCGCGACCTTGGGTTTCTCGCAAGTCGCGCAACAAAGAGCAACCAGGAGCAGAATCCTAGATCTGACCAATGACATAGCCCAACCCCAGGAAAATCGAGGCCATCATAATGGCGGCGCCCAGGTTCTTGCGTTCGGTAATTTCCGCGCGCATGTCGATTTTCTCCATCCAGTCGAAAATGCGCCAGCTCATGTAGCAGGAAATCACGAACACCACGGCTTTTGTGATGATGTAAATGAAATTAATGAGGTAGGTTCTGATGAGGGTAAGAACCATCCCGTCGAACGAAAACAAATCGCCCATGGTCTCTCCTTTCCTCTTTTTGCGCTACCATTCGGCCAGACAGGGCAGCATGCTCCACACGACCTGCGGCGCACATCTTTGCCAGCCCCAAAGCGGACCTGCTAATAAACCTAAATACTCGTGGAAAATTTGTCCAACACATTAAGCGCTCACTCCCAACTGGAAATGCAGAGGATTTATAGCCCGGTGTGCGCCTGCGAAATTTTGGGGCCAAATTGCAGACTCATGCGGAAAATTTGACGGAAAACCGCATTTTCCCCCAGTTCGCGGAAATCGACGGGCCTTCTCATGGTATTGGGTGGTCATGCCGATATTGGGAATAGAGACGGAGGCGCTATGGATTATAGAACGCTGGAAGAGCCGGAATTCGGCATTTTGGAGATTGCCGGTGAAATCGAGCAGGGCCGTGATCTGGTTTTGGTTCAAAACGCCGCTCGCGAGTTGATTGCGGCAAAACGGACAGTGGCTCTGAATTTGACGCGGGCCTCATTTGCCCGGGCCAGCGTTTGCGGACTCCTGGTTTCTCTGGTCAAGGAATCGCGCAAATACGACACCACGCTTGTCCTGATTATCGAACCGGATCAATCCATTCAGAAGATCCTGCGCGCCGCGGGCATTGACAGGCTGGTCCATGTCTTTTCATCCATGAAGCTTCTTTTGGCCTGGGTTTCCCCCGAATCCGCCTTGGCTCCATTGACCGTTGCGGTCTGATCGAGCTTGCCGGCGCACGGCGCATAGCGCAAAAGCCACCGCCCGCTTCAAGCGGGGCGATTCATTAACATCAGCAGCAGCCTGGCGCCCTACCATCCATATGAATCCCAAGACTTGGTGTCGCGGGCAAGCGGGATTGTTGAGGCAGAATCCGCGAGAAAAAGGCTGTCGCTGCTTGCCGAAAATCCGTATCGCTTGGCACCATGACGTTTGCCATTGAGAAGCAGGGAATCGGCCAAAATTGAAAAAGAGCCGCTATCTGAATCAACAGCAAATCCGGGATGGCAAATTATGCCAAGAGCGGTGCTGTCGCAACCGGCATCGAATCGTGCCTTATAACGAAAGCTTGAATCGCTGAACTGGTATAAACGGGTTACTCTTCCGCCGTAGGTATTGGTTGGCGCATTGAACCATTGACCGGAAATATCGGCTTCGGATGGCGCAAGGTCTATTCCCTTATCGCAACTAAGAAACACCACAAGGAAAACAATTGCCGCAAGAGATTGCGTCACTCCATATCTCCTGTGCAAATATTCACACGCATCTACCGCGCAACCACGATTTTGCGCGCAACGGATTTTTCCTGGCTATCGAGATGGATCACGTATTCGCTGCTGGCGAGTACCACGTTGCCAAAGTCGCGATTGTGTTTGCCCTTGGCTATCAGGCCCATGTCGCGGGAAAACACTTTCTTGCCGGCGATGTCGGTGATTCGAATATTAACCCGCGCACTCACGGGGAGTGTGAAGCCAAGCCGTAGTTTGCCCTTGGACCAGGATGCTGATTTAAAAAGCATGGAATTGGATGCCGGTGCCATAGCTTGGTTGGGTTTTGACCGAATGGAGGAAGAACCCTTTCTGTCCACCACGTAAATTGACTTTATGCTGTATCCCTTTTCCCCGCCGGGCAGGTCATAGCGTTTGCCGTTGCGCCAATAGCAGAGCTGGTGCGAACCACCGCCCAGCCATTTGCTGCCGGCGACAAATACATGGCCATGTTGTATATAGATTGCCGTGGCCGTGCAGCTATCATACCAAGGGGAAGCTTGGCCATTTTTCCATATCCAGAATTTAAATTCGGAATAGTCGGCACCAACGCAATAAATGTCATCCCCATATGAGAAAAAACTTTCCGGGTGAATCCTGCCAAAAGGATTGCCTTTGGATGAATCTGCATAAATACGGGTAATATTGCCGTTCCGCCAGACCCATCCTGCATCAAATGACATATCCGCATATAAAACGGATTCATGGCCAGCCATGCATGGCTGCCCGGCATATAGGCCAACGTAAGTCGTTCTATTAACGGTGTCTGCATCTAATACACTGCCATTTATCCAAAGAAGGTTGCGTTTTTCTCCGGTGCTGTCGGATCCGGCAATCAACATTAAGCCGTGTTGAGAATAGATGGACCGGCAGAAGTAAATGTCCGAAAGACGGGTTTGGGCACCATTCTTCCAATAGCATCCACGACTATCGACAAAAGGTGTACCGTTCCAACCAGCAACAAACAGATCTTCTCCATCTACGGAGATCGATGAAAAATTCGGATAACCCATATTGGGCAAATCCGTTTTTTGTCCATTTATCCAAAGTCCTCCTGCTTCCAAAAGGTAAACATTTTGGCCGGAGCATGCGATCTGCGTGAATTCCCTTGGAGGGGGGGTGGAAACCTCGCATAAAACCCCGTTTTGCCAGTAAACGCCTTTAGCGCTATTTCCGCCGGCACAGTAGACCTCCACATCATCATAGGCCAAAACCGTAAGCAAGATGCTTTTGGTTGCTTGGATATTGCCATCGAGATTGGCCGTTGCCGTGATGACATGGTTGCCCTCGGATAAATCCCATTTCTTGAGTTGTGTGCCCTGGCCAAGAGTGCCGTCCAGGTCCGATGTCCATTGAACCGAGTTGATCTTATGCGGAGCGGAAAGTGCGCATTCGAACGAAATTGTATCGCCGGCATAGAATGTTGAGCTGTCGGCAGGGGATATGGCCAAGCTGTCGGAAGGGGTGGCTGGGATCGTCGCATTAAGCCGCTTCTGTTGGCCCGCCATGCAAAAGGAGATGAAGATGAAAACCAGAGATACGGTCATGCGCATTTGGCACCTATCCCAAAATTGTAAACAATAGGGTTATTGCAGCCCGCATCAAATCGTGCCTTATAGCGAAAACTTGAATTGCCGAACTCATATAAACGGGTTACTCTTTCGCCGTAAGTATTTGTTGGCGCATTGAGCCATTGACCGGAAATATCCGCCATGGCCAAAATAGGATCCATGCCTTTGTCGCAACCAAGGATTGCCGCAAGAAAAACGATGAGGAGACAACAATGCTTCATGCCCACCCGCCCGTATCCATGTAGTGTCGCACCAAAATCATTCCGCTTTGCGAAGGCTCCGAATTCTCGCCTTGGGCCGGGCTTTCTTTGCATTGGGTGGCGGGCCCACCGGATTTGCAGCACACGTTCCCAGAACGTAAAACCCGGAAGCCAGGCGCGGAACCGGCGAAATACCTGCAATGCCAGAACCGCTGCCGACATAGATCTTTCGCCCCAAAACGTCATAGGCAATACCTTCCGCCAATACGGGCATGCCGCTGATATGGATAATACGCCTTTGTGTGCCGGGGTAGCGAATACCGGCCGCAGTAGAGGACAGTTTCCAAATACGGCTATTGTCCCCAACCGCAATGACTTCGCCGTTGGGCTGAAGGGCCATATTAAAGAACAAACTTGCATACTGCGGAAGCGTTTGCTGTTGCCATGTATTGCCGGTATCCGTCGAAAGGAGCACGCCCTTGTCCGTAAGTGCCCAGATGAAATTGAAATCCTTTGCACGGATCTTGAGGACATTTGCCTGAAACGGCCAGTCTATTGGGTGCGCAAGGTACTGCAGGTTCCAGTTAAAATTAATGTTCTCCTGCCTCATCCACGTTGCGCCGCCGTTGCCGGTGCGATAAATGCGGGAATTGAGTAAGGGGCCGGAAAATGACCCCCACTGTCCGCACACCCAGCCGTTCAGGGAGTCCAGAAAGAAGATATCCGCGGTAATGATACTATCGGGAATATTGCCGACCGGGATCCAATTGTAACCGGAATCCAGAGTCTTGCATACCGCACCATATTTACTCACAGCCCATCCTGCACCACGGTTGTTGAAATACATGCTTCCAAATCCATCACGGGGCCTTTGATTGGCAAATGATAGGCTTCCGCGAGGTTCCCCCCAGGTCAGTCCGCCGTCTTTGGAGCAGACTATTCCCGAGTTGCCGTTTGCATACAGGGTGGAGGACCATGGGCCGTCTTTATAGATGGCACGGATATCTGTATTGCCGGCAAGTGACCAGGTCTTTCCGTTGTCGAAGGTGATATATTGCCCAAATCCGGCATTGGGAAGTCCAGTGCCAGCAACGGCTTTGCCCTTTCCCAGGCAAGCAAGCCAGCGTATTTCCGGAATATTACGCACTGTTCTTTCCCATGTTGCTCCGGCATTACTGGTGATCAAAAGCGTGCCGTCGCCGACAACGCAAATGCCATGCAGCGAATCGCCGAAATCCATAACGCCAATGTGGCCGCCTGTATTGCGGGTAATTTCATAACTGGAATCCGCCAGACCAAAGATACGATGAATTGCCCCGTTCCAGCATACGCCAATCCCGCGATCGGGCTGCGGGAGAGCCATGGCAGAAACCTGGGGTTGAATCGTTGATTCGAATAGATTAGGCGGATTCGTTGTTGGGGAAACGTTGCGGAAAGATATAATCTTATTGGGGTTGTAACTGCCGATTACAAAGCCGTCATCCACGTAAACATTATTTCCCGGTATGAAATGCATTGCATTGAGTTGCATACTGGTTTTAACTATTCCTATCCAGGTTCTGCCGGTGTCTTGCGAAACCACCAGATTACCGGAGGTCCATCCCAGAGCATATATCCGGTTGCCGGTTGCCTGCAGCCTGTAGAATACTCCTGTGAGCGTATCGGAGCACTTTTCCCAGTAAACGCCCGCATTCGTGGTCTTGGCGATAAATCCCCTGTCTCCGCAAGCGAATCCAATGGAATCGTCTATGAACAATATGTCATCTATGCTGCCCGGCCCAATTGTATAGGATTCCCAAGATGCGCACCGGTTTCTAGTCACCGCGATATTGTAAGGCTTGCGCCAAATCTGGACCCAGATCATATTACCCTTGATATGAATCCTTCGTATTCCGCCCTGCGGAAATTCCAAAGACGCATCGATCCAGCGCAATCCGCCGTTGTGGGTTTTTAGTGCAAACGTTCTGCCGAAAGCGCCGCCAACGGCATAGCCGGTATCTTTGTCGATAAAAGCAACGGAAAACAAAGTTCCCGGATATTCAACGGGTGTTGGTTGGATCGTCCAGGTACTTCCGGAATCGCGCGTATTCAGGATAATGCCACCTTGGCCGACAATCCATCCGGTGGATGGGGAGATGAAGTAAACATCTTTCAAGGCGCTTCCCGTAAGCGGCGGATTAACAAGAGCCCATCGGGAGTCCGCAGCATAGCCCGGCTGCCTGTCGGCAAGTACCATAATCACCAATAGGGCTAACATCGTCTTCCGCGGGAATGGTGCCCTGGCAAGTGGCAGAAAATATCGAATTGCTTTTGGCCCAAAGAAATCCCGCAAAACACACCTCAATTGTGGATTGCTTTGCGCTCATCAAAGGTGTCCAGCCGTTTGCGCGAACGGCTGGACAATTGGTTCAATCGCTTCTATCTCCGCATTTCGCCTTCTATCATATCCGGTTCCAGATTCTGAGTGTAGCCGGCGTCAATACAGAAATGTTTCCAATTCTTGAACGAGTCGCCATTGGCGAGTTGGTATTTGCAGTAAAAGGTCGCATTCGGAATGAGCAGCACCTGGCCCCCCTGCTTATGGGCGATATAGGTATCATAGCCCTTTTCGGCTGTGATGGCGTTCACGAGAATTGTTTCCATGCCGTTGACCCCATTCTTCGTAGCCGTCTTCTTTTCCTCGGCATAAGCCTGGAGCCTTTTGCCCGTCGCATCGAGTTTGACCATTCGGTCAGCGGCCCGCAATGGCGTGATGACCGGGTTGACGATTTCAAAGGCGCATAGCTCCGCATTGCCGGCAAAAGAAACGCGCGCATAGGCGGTGTTGTCGATGATATGCCGGCCGTTGAGTTTCCGCGTGAAGCGATAGGTCATCCCCGTCAGCTTTGGGCTCTCCTCACCATCAAGGAGAACCGAGTCCATTTCGGCATTGGCGAATACGAAATTCCCGGCGCTGTTGCCAAGGAGTTTCTGAATCATGCTCTCCGCCTTTACCTTAAGACCTGCGAGCGAATTGTCGTCGGTGGTCGACAAGGGAATCTTCTGCAGGGCGACGTTATGAAAGTAGTATTTCCCCTCTTTATTAGAATATGCGGTTTTGCCCTTGTTGTCAACAATTGCCTTGAGCCTGGCAATTTCGGACTCGGAAAAAAGCGCTTTGGCGACGACATAGATGACCGGCCGCCCACCCACATCCTGGGTACCAAGAAGAGATGGCGCCTTCAGGTCGGGCGCAGCGGAAACATCTTTGGACCCCAGTGCGCTTATATATTCGGAAGCAGTTGCGGTCTTGTCAAGCGCCGCCGCGGTTATCGCAATGGTCAAAGCAAATGTCCAGAATAGCATCGCTTGTATCTTGTTCATTGTGAATTCCTCTTTTGTCTTGATAGAATTATCAGTATACTGGGTTACCTACGGTATACCAGGTTAGGTATTGTGCCCCATCGGGCGCAGCATTGTCAGTTGCTTCTTCCCATGTCTCGTTAGCATAGTCGCTGTTCTTGGCCATGCATGCCGGTTCCAAGCCGGGTACGCCCGCCTGGTCAAAAATCCAGTATATTTGAGCATCTTTCCAGGATACGTAATAGGATTTTTCTTCCCCAATCCAGTTGTCCCAAAAAGATTCTGACATCTCGTCTGAATATTCATGATCGAAGGTATCTGCCCTATGTCCAGCTACCGCATGATGAGCCTTCCCCGATTTGGTGGACACTAAGAAAAGGGTGTATTTCATACCCTGG
>CAYVZU010000128.1:0-11487 GCA_964455935.1 uncultured Fibrobacterota bacterium | reverse complement strand
GGATTGCCTGAAGCGGAATGTTCCGCTTCAGGGCCGAATTGCCGACCCAGCCCTCGACGTTAACCGGGGGCGACACATACTGCGCGGCCGCCGTATTGCCATCCAGCGCAAGAATCCGGAAGCGGAACTCGCCGGCAAGTGCATTGGTCAATTTTGCGGTGCGAAGCTCTATCCCGCCGATCCCAAAACTGGGAAGAACCAGCAGAATGGAGGGAAGGCTAGTTCCCGACATTTCGTTTGGCTTCCGCCGGTGAGGATAATGGCTTGACCCGGCGGCGGAAATCGAATCGGCCCGGGGTCCGGCTCAGCAGAATATCGGCCACCCGAAATTCCGGGTTCGCTTCGACATTACCCTCGCCGTGAATTCCAGCCTCGGATAGGGAGCCCAGATTCCAGCAGGCCGGAGTTCCAGGGCTCTCCTGCCGGGGCGCATTGATCAGACAATCCCTGCGAAACCCAAAGACACGGGCCTGCTGATAGAATTGATTTCGCGTCAACGTCGTTGAAGCCATATGGCTGGCCTGATCGAACTGAAAAACGGGACCGTCATAGGTCACCAGGATGTTGTCGCGAAACACATTGCCCGACATGGCGTGATTCCCCGAGGGGGACGCATCGTTGAAAAGCACGGCGGCATGCGATGCGGGCCGATCGGTGCCCAGGCCACAATTGTCCTTGCCGATCCAGACCACGTTTTCCGCAAAGACATTGTCGGTATTGCCGAAGGGAAGAATCCCATTGCCTTCGCGATAGGCGTATAGAATGATCCCTTGCTTGTTATTGTTGAAAATGACGTTGCGGGCAATTCGCCCCTCGCGAACCCCATTAATCAGCGAGACGCCGCCCAGGGCGTTGGAATGAATCACGTTTTCTTCCAGGACCAGACCGCGCATACGGCCGCTGGACTGGAACCCATGGCGGTAATTGCGATAAAGAAGGCACCGGCGCACCTTCATCCGCGCGTTGGGAAGATCGCGGGCGCCCACGTAAATCCCGTGTTCCGGGCTGTTGTCATGGATAACCGAGTTTTCGATCAGCACATCCTGCCAGTCCTGGGCTCCGAAGATCCCCCACTTGTGTCCGAATGTTTCGATGTTGCGCAGCGCAATATCCCGCACAAAATGCATTTCCACGCCCGACCTTCCATCGGGTCCTTTCCAGGAACATTGGAACCCATCAAATACCAAGTGCCGGGCCGCGCGGAGCCCAATGCAGCTGTAGGCGGCTTCCAGCGCCACCCGTTCTCCGGGAAAGGCCATGACCAGGATTTTCTTTTCCGGGGTCCCGCCCGTATTGGCGAACCCTATGCCTCCGTATATTTGCGGCGGGCCGGATTGCGTCCCGCGAAACAGGACGCAGTCGCCGGCCCGAACGATTTTGGAGACCTGTTCCCAGGAGCCGAAATTTCGGGGTTCGCTTTTTGATATGGGATCGGCAGTGGAGACAAACAGCACCCGGTCGGGCAAATAACCCAGCGCCTTTAACACAGTCTCGATTTTTCCGTACTTGGCCAGGGCCGAAGCCGGTGTATTGACGGCCGGGTCCCGGTCATCGGCGTCCGGGCCCTTGGGCGAGGCAACCCCGTATCCATCGCAATCCGCATCAATGAAGTCCGCCGTTGTACAACCTCTCCCAGCCGGGGCCAGCGCATTGGCACTCGCCAACGAGCATAATCCCATACACAGAATAAGGCTGGCTATGCAGGCCAGGATCGAATGTTTTTGAATGAATTGGTTCACGGCACGTGTTTTGCGTTTGGGGCACAACGGTATCGGCAACCCTAACGATCCGGTTTGAGAGCGTACAAAGATCGTGCCATTGCCTGGCTGGCAAAGGAGCTTATGCTTCGATTCTCGCTTGTGCTTTTGTTCTTTGCCATCGGCAGCATACTGGCGATGGGGACCCCTGCGCTGGCGGCAGGCCTGTTCTTTTGGAACAACCTCTTTCGTCCGCTTGAATTTTCCCGCCATGCCGGCGCCTTCCCAGCCGCCTATTATGTTTTGGGAATTTTGCTTCTTTCCTATTTCTGGAATCTGATTCGCGGCAAGTTTTCGCCTCATGGAAATTTTCTGGTCTACGCATGGCTGCCGTTTATCGGATGGATCTATCTGACAACCATCATTAGCAACTACCGCGTTGAAGCCTTTTCGGGTTTTTTTAACCTCCTTAAATACATACTGCCAATCCTGCTGATCGCCACAGCCCTGCAAACGGAAAAGGATGTCAATCTCGTGCTGGCGGCAATCGCTTTGTCCATTGGGATCTGGTCGGCCCAGGCCGGCGTATATTCACTTCTCAAAGGCACCATGACTCCGGATGTGCGAATCCCCGGCGCTCAGATGTCGGACAACAACGACTTCATGGCCGGAACCGTCAGCACCATCCCCATGCTCTTGTATTTTTCATTTCAGTACCGCGGAATTTTTCGCAAAGGGGTAAAAACCACGCTCTGGGTCATGTCGCTGCTTGGGCTAATTGGGGTGATCTATTCAAACTCGCGCGGCGCAACCGTTGGTCTGGCTGGACTGACCGTGCTCTATATTCTGCTCATCTCACGCAACCGGTTTCGCGACATCGTCCTCCTGGGAAGCCTCACTGTTGCCCTCATGGTCCTGGCTCCGCAGGAATTCCGCAGCCGCATGGGTACGATCCAGTTTTCAAGGGAACAAACCGAAGGCTCGGCCCAGAATCGGATGAACCTGGTAAACGCCGCCTACCGCGCAACCATGGATCATCCCCTTTTTGGCTTGGGACTCAATTGCTGGATCCTGGTAGCCGAGCGCTATGCCGGCGACCCGCACGAACCGCACAATGCCTGGCTTAAAACATCAGTGGAAATCGGCGTTCCCGGATTGATGATCTACGCAATCATCGTTCTTGTTACTTGGGGCCGGCTGTTCCGCCTCCGGTCCCAAGCCCGAGCCGATTCGAACCCACGGGTTTCGGCCCTGGCCGTCTGCCTTATCCTTTCCACAGCCGGATTCGTTCTGCCCTCGACATTTCTCAATCACCCGTTCAGCGAGTTTCTCTGGGCTCAAATGGCTCTGGCCAATGTCGCGGCAAGCCGTTACCAGGACTGGGCAACGGAGTAAAAGCTGGGCCGAACCTGGCAGGTGTTACGAGAACGGGTAGTCCGGCACAATCCGCCGCGCCATGTCACGCGCCAGCTTTTCGCCATCGAAGTCCGCAAGAAACCGGTCCAGCCCTGGTCGCCGGTATTCCTCATCCAGAAGGCGACGAAGGGCGAGCTCCAGGGACTTTGTATTGGTGTCGCCGACCACGGTTCCCAGGCCGTACTCATTGACAATGCGCGCCGCTTCGGACTGTTCGCGCGCTAGGCACAGAATGGGATTCCCCGTCAACGCATATTCGAAGAGCTTGGCGGGAACCTGAATGTCGGTTCCGGGTTGGAGCAGCAAAAGCACATCGGCGGCAACCTGCTCGGCCAGAGCTTCGGACGCCGCCATGCGGCCCTGGAGTTCAAGAAATCTTCCAGCGCCAGCCCGGCCAAACGCCTCTTCAAGTCCGCATCCGGCCTCGATCCACCCAACGAAACGAAACCGCAGTTCCCGCCGGTGTGCCCACGCGGCGGCAATTTTAGCCAATGCCCTTGCAAAGCCCGGCGGAACTCGGTGGACGTAAAGAGTCCCGATGTGGGAAACCACAAAATGGTCATCCATCCTTTTGCGTTGAGCGCATGCGTCTTGAATCCGTTGCCGCTCGTGCGCATCGAACCCGTTATAAACGGGGAAGGTTGAGTCTTTCAAATGCGAAAAGCGCTGGGCCAGCAGAGCAGCCATTGAGGCCGTAGTGGCTGTCATTCGGCTGGCCTGGTCCACAACCCAATGCTCCAGCCGGCGTGTCAGGCGCGATTCCCGAATGTAGGGGTTCTCGTGCCACGGATCCCGGTAATCGAGAACCAGCGGCGTTTTGGATAGCTTGCCTGCCAACGCGGCCAGAACAAAAGCGGACCATGGGGGTCCCGTGACGAAAATAGCATCGGGCTTTCTGCGAAAGCATTCCAGCAGAAGTCCGGGTAGGGCCAACAGGATCCAGGAACTGAATCGATCCGGAATCGAGAACGGGCCTGGAAATCGCCGGGACCGGGCCGAGTTGGGTTTGGCCGCCCCCGATGGTGTTTCTGACCTGGGACGCAAGTGAGACCGCAGCGGATGAAGCCAGCCCGCGATCTTCTCGATCCAGTGCAGGGATCGCGGCCGGATTACCCGTATGTCCGGGTGGATCAGCGCGATTAAGGCGGGGTCGCTTCCGGAGAACGAAGGTTGCGTTCGGGGATTTCCCGCGAAAACCGTAACGCTCCATCCCCCACGGGCCAGGTAGTTTGCCAGTCTTAGCGGCCGTTTATAGCCAACGGATGACAGCGGCGGAAAATGAAAGGCAACAAGAACAACAGCGCCGGGACGGCTCACGCGGCCGCCCGTGTCCCGGCTTCGGCCGGGCCTGTTTGCCGATACGCAAAATCGGAATCCACGCTGCCCCAGGCAGCCGAGTCGCGCAGGATCCGGCCCCAATCGTGATGCTCCAGCACATACTCGCGCAACGCCTGGCCGGTGCGGTTCAGAAGAGGGCCATTGACGGTCAGGGCCAGAACAGCCTCCGCGCATTCGGATGCGCTCTCGAAGGAGAAGAGCAGCGATTCATCGAGCCTGTCAAAAGCCGCCGCCAATTTCCGGTGTACCAAAACAGGAGTGGTCATGGCCATTGCCTCCAATACTTTATTCTGAACACCCCGGGCAATCCGGACGGGAACCACGGCCAGTTTCGAGCGCGCAATGTAGGGCCGGACGTCGAAGATTGATCCGGTTACAACAACATTCTGCGGGAAGCGTTTGGCCAATTCACGAACCCGTGCAACGGGCCGGCGGCCCACAATGTAGAATCGAAGGTCTTCCTGCGTTCGCAGGACCTGGGGCAACACCTCTTCGCAAAACCATACCACCGCATCAACATTGGCAAAGTAGTCCATTTCGCCGGTGAAAACGATTGCGTTCTCTCGTGGCGTGCAGATTGGCTGGAAATAGTTCGCATCCACTCCGTTGGGCAGCACAAAACCGTGGACCTCCGGCGCCAACGAGCGAAACAGGTCCAGCTCCGCCTGCGTGGAAAGAAGCGTGGCGTCGAAATGTCCCGCGATTTTTCTTTCCAGCTTGGCTAGCAGCCGGCTTTCCATTCGGTAGATCCAGCGCATCGGGGCTGCGGAGAACCGGCCGTACTGGGCGAATTTTTCCGAATCAACATCGCAGAGATCCATGATTTTCCGGCCGGGGGCATTGAGAACAAACGGGGCTGTCTGCGACGAAAAACAGAAGGTAAAGGCATACCGATTTGTCCGAACCAGCCGATCAATCTGCTTGCGGGCATCGTCCACGTGAAAATATCCCTGCGAGAAACTTCGTCCGGTAAGCAGCGACAGGCCGCCTCGCAGGTTGGCGGGACCTTTTCGAATTTCGAACAGATGCAATTCGCTGCAGAATTTGCGCAACTCCACTTCGGCCGAAACGTCGTCGCTTCTATCGAAAAAGCTTACAAGGTCCACGCGGTAATACCTGGACAGAAACTTGAGTTGGTTGTACGACCGGATCTTGTCACCCTTGCGTGGCGGAAAAGGAACCCGGTGGGCAATGAACAGGATTCGTTTCATTTATACCTGCTGAATAGAATGTCGACGATTCGCTTTTTGCCTCTGGTTCTGGTCTTTTAGGTCCCGGCTATCTATCCCAAACATCTCACGTCTTCACGCCCAATGCCCAACGTTTAACGTCTAACTTCCTTACGGAATGTAGCGCACCAGCTTAGGCCCCAGCCAGTTAACAAACCGCAGGGGCAGATTCTGCCAGATTGCCGTCAGGGGTTTGAAATGCGAATTTGAGGGCGAAACGTTGGGGATTTTTTTTCCGCTCTGAAGAAAATAATAGTAATGGAGAGGCGACGGTGAAAACCCCATGTGCCGTTTAAAATCGCCGGCCCTGGTTTCTTTGCGGCTCCGGCCGAAGTCGAAGTTTTGGATCATATTTTGAATGGCGTATTTCATCAATTCGAAATAGAGGACATTGTTTGAACCCGTAAAATTATAGCGGCTGTCGCATCCGGAGAAATACGGGTACATTGTATCGCGGAACACAAAGGAAAGGACCGATGCAACCGGCTGCCCCTGGTAGTCGACCGTGCAAATTACGGTCTTGCCCTTGAATTCTTCGACCAGATGCAAAAAAAACGTTTTGGGATATACAGGCGACCCGAGTTCACGCTTGTTGATCGCATACAGCCGGTACAAGGTGTCGAGATCGGGATCAAACCGCGCGACCAATCCAAACCGGCTATACCCCCAGCGCACGGAATACCGGGACTTTTTGGGAATGGCGGCCAACAGTTTTTCCTCGGTATCAGCCAGTTCCCGGATATAGGTAACGTACAAATCATTTTCCGGCACCTCGTACGTGCGCGCATCCTGGCAGCGCATTTCAAGATGGCCGGCTTTGCAGGCCCAGGAGTGGCGCAGGGCGACATCCAGGAGTTCGCGCTCAAAAGCCTCCGTATCGGCCAAAATACCGCCGTACATGGCAAAGGGTATGGAAACCGCTTTGCGGCCGGAGAAAAGCGTAGGCAAAATAAAGATCGGCAGGATGCCGCGAATCGTTCCATTCTCGCGCCCCACGAAATAGGACGATTCCCGATCAAAGGTTTTCTCAATGGCATTTTTCCAGGCCGTCAGATGATAGAGCGTGCCTCGTTCATGGCCGGTCACGTATCGGTCCCACTCGGCAGCATCGCGCAAAGGCTCAATGGCCAAACTCACGGCTCCTCCCATAGGATGCGTGCCAGGGCCTTGGCGATTCGTTCCCCGGTCCGGCCGTCCCAGAGCGGCGGCACAGTGCCATTTTTCCACTCGCCCCGCAGGGCTTGTCTGCCCGCAAACAGAATATCCTCAGGATTGGTCCCCACAACACGGTTGGTGCCAAGTCTTTCGGTAATGGGACGCTCGGTGTTTTCCCGCAAGGTCAAACAGGGCACCTTCAGGGCCGTGGTTTCCTCCTGTAATCCGCCGCTGTCGGTCAGCACGGCCGCCGCATCCTTCCAGAGCGACAAAAACTCATTATAGGCCAGCGAGTCGGTTGCGAAAAATCCGGTCGAGATAATCCCGGTTTCGTCCAGACGCAAGACATCGAAATGGCTCAAAAGGCCGGACCGCTCAATCTGGTGCTGTGTGCGGGGGTGGACGGGAAAGATCACAGGGACCTCGCCCGAGAGCTGCTTGACGGCACCCAGGATCCCCGCCAGAATCGCCGGATCATCCACATTGGAGGGCCGGTGCAGCGTCATGCAAATGTATTTCTCGGGAAGCCGGCGCCGGATGGCCGCGGCGCGCTCGGGGGGGCCATCGCTGCGAATGCGGTGAAGCTGTTCGAACAGACTGTCGATCATGATATTGCCCACAAAATGGATTCGCTCGGCCGGGTGCCCTTCCCGGATCAGGTTGGCCGTGCCGTCTTCCTCGGTGGTGAAGAACTGGTCCGCAATAGCGTCCGTTGCCAACCGGTTGATTTCCTCGGGCATGCTTCTGTCATTCGATCGCAAGCCGGCCTCCACATGGGCCAGGCCCACTCCGCATTTCTTGGCAACCAAACCGGCCGCAACCGTCGAGTTGACGTCTCCCACAACCACGACAAACGCCGGTTTCTCCTGCTCGCAGACCGTTTCGAAGCGGACCATGATGTTGGCGGTCTGCACCGCATGGCTGGCCGAGCCCACATGCAGATTGTAGTCCGGAGAACGCACGCCAAACAGCTCAAAAAACGATTGCGCCAGGGAATGGTCGTAATGCTGCCCCGTGTTCACCACCACGGACCGCAGTCCGGGCACGGCTTCCAGGGCGCGCAGGATGGGGAAAACCTTGAGGAAATTGGGCCGCGCCCCGGCCACGAGAACCACGGTTTTGGTTGACGAATCGTCCTTGCTCATAGGCTCTAGTTTCGGGTGCAAACCCGGCGCGCGGCGCCGGCATCAATAATGGTAATGCGAGTAATTGTAATATTTCATCCGCCGGTCCATAGACGCCTGGTTGAGGACGATCCCCAGGATCAGTTCGTGCAATGACGGAAACTCGGCAATTCGATTGCGCAAATCGTACAGATTCGACGAACCGGCCTTGGCCACCAGCATATAATGGGGAAATGCTTCTTTCAGGATAACGGCATCCGTCGTAATTCCAAGAGGCGGAGTATCCACGATCAGAACATCAAACGAAGAGGAAAGCAATTTGGCCAGTTGCCCAAAATGCAAGCCGCACAGGAGCTCCGAAGGGTTGGGCACGCCGGGGCCGCACGAGAGCAGCGAAAGATGTGGAATATGGGTGGGCTGCACAACGGCCCCAAGATGCTCGGCCTTTGGGACGCTGTCCTGGATCAACAGCGTGGTCAGCCCCGGTTTCTTCGAAAGTCCAAACATGCTGTGAAGCACGCCTCGGCGCAGGTCCGCATCCACCAGAAGGGTCTTCAGCTTCTGCTGGGCCATGGTGATGGCAAGATTGGAGGCGGTCAGGGATTTACCTTCTTCCATATACAGACTCGTAATCACCAGGCTTCGCGCTCCGGGCCCGCTGAGTCGGTGCAGAAGTTTGGTGCGCAACGAGCGGAATAGCTCGCTCACAAAATCCGGCGCATTGTCCGCGGTGACCAGTCTCTCGTCGCTGGCCGCCTTCCCATCAGGCCCCGGGGACCGGACGGAACTGCGACGTCTGCGCTGGATGATCGGAATGGTTTCCAGCACCGGCAGGTTGATCAGCCGCTGCACTTCCCCGGCCGTGCGCGCGGTCTTGTCGAAAAGGTCCCATGCCACGACCGGCCCAAAGCCCGCCAAAAGCCCCAGCAGCAATCCCAGCCCCATGCGGATCAGGGCGCTAATGACATCGGGCGGAGCTTCGGGCGCGACCGCGTAATCCATAATAAAGACATCCGGAACCTCAACGGCATCCGCAATGCGAGCCTGGTTATGGCGGCTCTGGATGATGTTCTGGGTTTCCGTACTGATCTGCTGCTTGCGAAGCAATTCGGCGATTCGCAATTCCTTGGCCGGCAGTTTTCGCAGTGAGATTGCCAGCCGGTCCATATCGGCCCCGTTTTCTCCCATCCGGGCGTTCTGGCTGCCGATGAACTCGGTGAGCAGCTCAAAAGCGCGCTGGCTGACCGATGCGATTTTGGCGTTGACCTCTTGCACGATAGGATGGTTCTTCGCATAGGCAGGGGCCAAGGTGTTGCGTTGCGCCAGGAGCTGGGCAAACTCGCCTTGCAGAGCCCCGGAGTTGGGAATCGCTTGCGACGAGAGGAACGCCAGGATCTCGCTGACGGCCCGCTCGCGGTTTGAACCGGTGGATTGATGAAACTGCTCGCGAAGCCTCCAGGCGTCTTTTAGCGCGGTCTGGTGCTGGAAATTGCGGGTTTCCAAATCGACAAGCTGGGCCACCTTCTGGGCCGCGCCTTCGGAAAAGCCCACGGTCGGATTCTCTTCGCGATAGGCCTGAAGAGCGCGTTCGGCAGCCGCAAGTTGGGCGCTGGAACTTTCAAGCTGCTTGGCCAGCACATCCAGCAGCGCACGGGTCTTTCGTTTGCGGAACCACAGGTTGCGATTGACAAACTCATCGGCAATGGAATTGACGGTCCGGGTAATCAAGGGGTAGTCGCGCCCCTTCATGGTCAGGGCAATGTATCCCTGGTTGGACCCGGTAATGTCCACGGTCAGGTCCTTGCGGATGCGCTCCACGGCATCACGGTCGCGAATGACCGAGAACGTGACATTGTGCGGATGCTGCCGAAAGGCCGGAGCAAAACGCAACCAAAGGTCGTTAAGCACCAGGGAATCCAGGGCGGATACCGGACGGGCTTGCACGACCTTCTGTTCCAGCTTGGTCCCGGTCTCCCGAAAGGAAACCGTAAACGTCCGGGGCTCTTTCTTCTCCACCGCAATCGTATAGCGGCCCAACCGCGCCGCACGCCCCACGCCAACCGAGTCAAAAATCTCGCCGCGGCCATAGCGGCCTACGATCAGGCGCAGGGAAAGCTGCTCAACAACACCCCGGAGAAAATTGCGGCTGCGCAGGATTTCCACATTGCCGCGGCCCACCTCTCCAACATCCCGCACTGCGCTGAGATCGGACGTTTTCTCCAGCCCGATCAGCACGCTGGCTTCGAGTTCGGGCCGGATATGACTGAACTGAATCACATAGAACATCCAGACTGCGAAGCTGAGTCCGCCCGCGGCCAGAATAAACCACTTGCGACGCCAGAAAAGATCGAGGTAGTGGCCTACATGATAGCCAAGATCCACATCGCGCAACGTTGACCGGGCAGGCTGGTTTTTTGTCGTCATCATGTTGCGCAGTTATGTTGGCGTCGTTAATCGCGCCAAACCTCGTATAAGGTCAGCGCGCTGATCGCGGAAGTTAGGGCAAAGGATAAGATAGGAAGAACGTCCTGACGAAAAATCTCCCACTTCGTGCGAAGCGGACTGGCTGTCACGCGGATCTGGTCGCCCGATCGGAAGCCGATCTGGCGAAGAGATTGCCCGGATTGGTAATCCTGAACCAGATCGTATTTAACCGTCATCCGGTCGCGCTCCCAGCGCAGCTTGCGAACCCCGTCCTCGCGTTGCGGCCCGCCTGCCACCTGAATCGCGGACCACAGACTCAGGCGCGGATCGATCCAGTAAAGGCCCGGATTCTGGAATCCCCCCAACAGCCCCACGCGAATCAGGGGGCGTATTTGGATATTAGGATAATGCAAATAATCCAGATAAGCCGGCCGCAAGAGTTCGATCAGTTGGGCCTCGCTTCGATTGGTCACCTGAATCAGGCCCAGTATGGGAAAATCGGCAAACCCCGCACCATCGATGGGATACACATCGTTAAGCGATGATGATGTGTCTGGAAAAAGCCGTATCTCCAGCGCGTCTCCGGCGGTAAACATGGAGGTGGACGTGGAGGGCGATTGCGCCCACGCCAGACCAAACAGGAACAAAACCCAGACCGCTCCGGCCACGCAATGAGCATGGTATTTTTTTAGGCTCGTCGGTACGGACCGCATTGAGTCTCCTCTTATTCGGCACCAACGCCGCTACTTATCGCATTGGGCACGCGCATCAAAACCCCATCCCCATGTTGATGCGGCGTGCGGTGAAGCCCAAGCAGGCCAGGCCTTTTTTCTCGCCGCCTTTTCTTCGAGCGCGCGGTAATCCAAAAAACACAGGGCTTCTGCCAAGCCCTTGCCAGCGCAAAACATGTGCCACGCGCGCAACGCCTGTTTCTTCAGGATTGGAGCCATGATCCTAAATCCCGCAGTTGATCCGTGGATGAAGAGTGGCAAGATCTTGCCCCAGATTAGCTTGATTCGAAGGCCAGGACGGACGCAGAACACTCGCCAAAGGCGAGCCCGAAGGGTGCCCGCCTGGATGGCGGGCATGAATAAAACGCATGCA
>CAYVZU010000127.1:0-11500 GCA_964455935.1 uncultured Fibrobacterota bacterium | reverse complement strand
TAATAACTACACCCCCGACATTGGCGGGTACGCCAAGGGCCCGGGCCACATCCGGGGTGACATCCTGCACACGCAAGCCTGTAAAATAGCGCTGTCGTGCGCCATAGCGGATCAGTTCCGCCGCAACCCTCTTGGCCTTGTTGATGGGACGGGCGAACCCGATTCCCACGGACCCCTTGGATGGGGAAACGATGAAGGTATTGAGTCCGATCACCTCACCGTAGATATTAACCAGCGGACCGCCGCTGTTGCCGGGATTGATTGCCGCATCGGTTTGGATCATGTCCTGATACGTCTGCCCGGGCCGGTCGGGATTTTTGCTGAAATCGCGGTGCAGAGCGCTAACCACCCCGGTCGTGATGGATGGATTGGCGTCGCTCATCAGGTATCCGAATGGATTGCCCAGAGCAATGACCGGCTCGCCCAGAAACAAACTGTCGGAGTTGCCCAGTACCGCATATAGCAGACCCTTTTCGCGCACCCGGACAACGGCCAGATCCGAGGCCGGGTCCGTGCCGACCAACTCGCCTTTGAACTCACCCCCGCCAGGCAGGTTGACCATGATGACCGAGGCGCCTTCGACAACATGAAAATTGGTGAGAACATGCCCAAGCGAGTCGAATACGACGCCCGATCCAATGCTCTGCACTTCCCTGTAGCGCGTATTGAGGCCCGGCCCGAAGAACCCGCCGAAGAAATCATCGTAAAACGGGTCGCGGACAACCTGGATCTGCGTAACCGTGATGCTGACAACGGCAGGCACAACGCGCTCAGTGGCAATTACAATGGGGGTACGCCGAAGAGCAGGATCCTTGGCCAGCGGCGTTAAAGGGGTCGCAATGATCCGGCCGGCCTGCACAGCTTTGGCTTCAGCGGGGAGAATCCCGACCGGGCGATTCCTGAGGACCTCGCCCACCACAATGCCCCCCACCAGAAGCCCCAGCAGGAATAGTGCCGTGTAGGCAATGACTCCACCGCATTCATTTCGTATTATCATCGCAAGCTCCAGTTCCTAATATCCCACTTCTACCATCGTTAATCCCCGCGCAGGCGCCGTGTCTCCCACCAGCGTCCGGTCGCCGCTCTCAAGGGCCTTGGACAGGTTCTCGATTGGAAGGTCCCCACGGCCGATGTCGATGAGAGTACCGACCAGGGAACGGACCATACGATAAAGAAAGCGATTTGCCCTCACGTGAAATACCTTCTCAAAACCCTTGTGCTCAAGTGAAAAGAATGCAATATCGCAATGGGTGTCCTTTGTTGCGCTGTCCGACGAGCAGAAGGCGCGAAAATCGTGCGGACCGGTGAGAACGGGAAGGAGTTCTTCGATGCAGGTCCAATTCACAGAATACCGGAGAAACCAACTGTACTGGCGTCGCAGCGCCGGTTTTTGAAGGAGGATCGAATACGCGTATTGCCGGTACCGTGCACTATGGCGCGCATGAAAATCGTTCGGTGCTCGGGACAACTGACGGACGGCAATATCCCGGTTCAGAATGCCATTGAGAGAATGCAGCACCCGTTTCTCGTCCGGAATCTCTTGTTGGGTCCGAAAGCTCGCAACCTGTCCGATCGCATGCACGCCGGCGTCGGTCCGGCCCGCCCCGATTATCCGGACCGGCTCCCGCAGAATGGTTCCAAGCGCCTTTTCAAGGTCTTCCTGCACGGTTCGCCGGTTTAGCTGCGTTTGCCAGCCGAACAGATCGGTTCCGTCATAGGCCAGATCAAGTCTGTATGTGGGCATATATGGAAAATAACATAAGCCGATCGTCCACACTATGAGACGGATTCGCCGAAAGGCAACCCCCTGTCGCATAAACGGTTCTGCGGCCATGGGGTCATTTTTTTTAGATTTAATACTAGTAACTACTCACGTCTTCGAAAGAATCATGAAACCACAGAGAAACACTGAGGGTGGAGAAGAGGACACAGAGTGGGAAAAGATCTATTCCAGCGCGGTGCGCGCCAGAAAGATTTCCCTCTGTGTTCTCATTCTTAACTCGGATTTCTCTCTGTGGTTTCATGGGGGCCTGAGTAATTACTAATACTATTCATTAAGGTTTGCGGGCCCCCGTCCGGGGTTGGAGGCGCATGGTCAAGAAGTCCTTTCTGGCAGCCCTGGCTTTGGCCCTCCTGTTCATCGTCATCTTGCCCTTCAGCATCCGGTTTGCCGCGGGCCAGGCGCTTCGCTCGATTCTGGGACCCCAGGCAATCTTTTCGGGAATTCGCCTGCGCCCGCATTCGGTGCTATTAACCGGCATTCGGGCCGGCGCGCAGAAGTGTGACAGTCTTGAGGTGCGGTTCAATCCGCTGTCGCTTCTTGCCTCTCCCAGCAGAATCGGATCTGTGCGCATAGGAGGGTTGGCACTGGAAGCATCCGGAAATGACCGAAGCTGGATACTGCCCGGAATCAAACTGCGCCGCGGCTCGGGTCACCCTCCAATTATCTCCAACTTCGATGTGGACCGTGCTTCTGTCAGGATTACGTCTTGGGATGCTCAGGCCGATTTGGAAATTCATTGGGCGCAGAAGGACAAGGATACATATCGGGCGACCGCAAAACTCCAGGTGATGAAAAATGGCCGCCCCTTTGAGATCAATGGCCAACTCGATCTTGGCACAGACCTTCACCGGGTCCGTTTCGACAGTGTTGTTGTTTTGGACTCGATCCAGAAAATCATTCTGGCCGGCTCATTGTCCGGAGCTCCAACGGATTTTCTGGAAGCAATGGGTAGCGTGGAACTGGGCCGGGCAGGATGCCTTATGGGCAAAACGGGATTCCCTCTAAGCGGCAAGGCTCAAGTTTGGGCTCGACTGAACGAGCCGGCGGGGGCTTGTCGCGGCCAATTTCGCATCGAGAGCCCGAAAATCGATTTGCATGGATATAGCGGAGCCATGGAAGCCTGGGCACGCTATGAGCACGGAGCCTTTCAGATCGATTCCCTCCGGATCAAGCATCGCCTTTGCGAAGGCGAGCTTTCCGGACTGTTGGATATTCGGCGAAACAGCATTCGTTTGGAGAGCGCTCTTCGATGGCGGGAGATCGCGACAGCCAAGGGGCGGCATCTTCTTTTGAATACCCACCTGCGCTATCAGGGCCCTCTTCGCGGAGATTACTGGTCGGGCAAGGCCAACATCGAAGTTGAGGCCCGTGGAGCCGGGAGTGGGCCGGAATTGGCGCGATTCGATTTCGACTATGAGGGCGGCGAACTTTTTGTCTCCTCTCGGGCTGCCGGCGGAGAGGGATTGGGCGGAGGCCGCCTGGCCAAAACCCTTGATCTTTCCGGCGAGATCTCCATTGACGACATTGGCGATTTGGCCCAACTGGCGGGCATTGACGCAAAAGGCCGGGGCCGCATCCGGTGGAGAGCGGCAGGACTTCGCAAGCGGCCGACTATTGAGATTCAACTCACCGCGGACCGTTGCGCTGTCGAGGCCTTCCAATTCGACTCGGCAGGGCTCGCGCTTCGCTATGCGAACGGCACCTGTCTGGTCGAGTCTTTGTATGCCGCAAGCGGACCCTTGTCGGCTAAGGGTCGGGGGGAATGGGCCAAAGGTGCGGGCCGCCTGGATCTCCGGATTCATTCCGGTTCCGATTCAACCGGGTCTCTTCAAGTCGTCTCCGCCGAAAGTTTGTGCGCGGAATTCTCGCTAATTTCTTTTCCACTCCGGGCCATTGACTCGCTGTTCAATCCGTCCCCACGCACAACGGGCTACATCAATGCCTCGATGCGATATTGCGGCCCGGCCATTGGCGCCCGTTCGGCCGGCTTCAATCCAAAATGGCATGGATGGCTCGACTGGGGCGACGCCCAGTACCGGGGCGTAAAGTTCGATTGGTTGAGCGCGAGCTTCGCGGGAATCGGAAACACCGTACGGCTTGATTCATTGCGAATCCAGCACGATGGCCGCTTTTCGGTGATCAGCGGCCGGACCAAACTGCCGTTTTCAATTCAATCTCCATGCAGTCTTTCGGTTGCTCTGGACCGGTTTCCACTGGACATCCTTCCATTGTTTCTTCAGGGATCCGCCTCCTATAAGGGCGTATGCTCGGGAAAATTCGCCCTCCAAGGCAAGCTGAGCCAACCCGAGTTTAATGGCACTTTGCGAATCGACACGCTAACTGCCCGGCCTTGGTCCAAGATTCCGGATTTCGCCCTTTACGGAGCTGAATTGCGCGCAGAACGCCGCCGCTGGGCATTTTCAACGCAAGGCCGCGTGGATAAACTGAATTTCACTGCGAGGGCCGATGGAAACTATTCGGGCGCCGACAGCCTTTCCGGCCGCTTGCAGGCAACTATCGAGAACAGCCGGATGGAGGCGTTTTTCGAGAAAATTCCAGGGACTGGCTTACAGGTTAGGGGAAAGACGGAACAGGTATCCGTCTCGATGCTTCATGGGATCCTCCCTTTTCTCCGCCCGATCAACGGTCTGGCCGATGTTCGTTTTCGCTGGCGGGACAGCCGGCTCACCGGGGAACTTCTGGCTCAGGAGCCACAATTCCATATGATCGGATCCGATTCGGGCCGGGCCATATTTTCGTATAAGGACAGACGGCTGGATTTCGATTCCGTATCAATCTTTTCGCAAACCGGTCTGATTCGCGGCGCCGGCGGAATCACCATCCGGCCATCCATCTTGTATGATTTCAATGCACAGGCCCAGGGCTTTCCCATCGAGATCAAACTGGGGAAGGGCCTGTTCTGGGGCGATGTTCATTTCTTCGGCGATTCCGATTCCATTCATGCTTTCTGTTCGCCTCTGCGTGTGAGAAACCTGGACTATTACATTCCCAAATGCGACCAGGTGCTGCGGATAGCGGAAGGGGAAGCCGAGGTCACGGGAAACAGAATGTCGCTTCGCGACCTGAAAGGGATGGTTGAGGACCGGCCCGGCAAGGTCTCGGGCGATATTGATTTCAATCTGGGTCATTGGCAGGTCCATTTCTGGGGAGAAGGCGACTCGCTTCACATTTCAAAAGGCACGGCCTATTGGGCGCTTGTGGAGCGAGGAACATTCGATGTCGGTGTTTCGCCCAACCGCAGCAGGATCAAACTGGCTCTTCACCTTGCCTCCGGCGAGTTCACCGGGGTGGTGCCCAAGATGGCGCTGCTTCAGCCGGGTCGCGGGTTATACGATCCCCGGCAATTTGAGGAATCCCAGCACATGAGCTTGCAGATTCAGGTCACAAGCTCCGAGAGTCTTTGGGTGAATAATAATCTCGCCCGCGTGCGGTTTGGAGCCGATTTAACGGTTGGGGGAAACGCCAGTTTGCCGATTTGGCAGGGGCAGATCGAATTCCATGAAGGCGAAATTTTCTACCTGGCCCAAGATGTAAAACCGTTTATTCTCAGCAGCGGAAATGTTTCCTTCACCAGCCATCAGGGCGGGTTCAACCCGCAGATCGATTTGGAGGCGTCCCATACGGCGGATATTTATTGGGATCCGGATTCAGCCAATTCGGATACGGCCGAAGTGTTTCTCGGCATTCATGGGCCCCTCAAGAAGATCAACTCGGTGGAACTGGACTGCCCGGCCATGGTGGCCCGGTATCCCGAACTAGCCCGGCAAACCAAAATGCAGAGAGAGATGACGATTCTTTCAGTGCTCCTCACCGGCAGGCCATGGGAGCAACTGGTCCGGAGCAATCTGGGCGCTGTAGCGACAAACCAGGCAGGATCCATGTTTCAGGCCTATTTTCAGGCCGCGGCCCAGCGCCGCCTTGCCCAGCTTCTGCATTTGGATGCTGTCCGGATTACGGGCGGAGACTGGTCGAAAATCGGGGAAGGAAAAGGGCCGGACCTGGTTGTAACGGATAAGGTCGGGCGAAAGGTTACGGTGGAATGGGCCAGCCGGGTGGGGTCGGAAATTTTGCAGTCCCAGCAGGTCAAACTGCAATACCAACTACGGGACAATTTTGTTGTCGAGAGCGCGGCCGACCAGCAGACGAATTACGGTATGGATCTCAAATACATTCTCAGGTTCTAGATGAATCGAATTGCCGCATTCCTCCTGATTTTCGCCGGGTTGGCCGTTGCCGCAACTCCGGCTGAACCGCGCATGGATCGAATTGAATTCCGCGGAAACAAGGGAATCCGGGCCGGGCGGCTCAAGAAAGCGTTGCAGCAGAAAGAGAGCGGCTGGGGCCGTCCAGTGGTTTTTCGCGCACGGCTTGCGCGGCAGGATAGCCTTGCCGTGCTCGCTCTTTATCGGCGGGAGGGCTTCCTGCGAGCGCGCGTGGATAGCGTTCGCATCTACGGGGCTTCGAAGATGATCGAACGGTTCTATGTCACAGAAAACGAACGCCATCGCCTGTTGAGCCTTGACTTTGCGGGCCGCAGCAGCCTGTCGGCAATGGAATTGCGTTCCGCCCTTGAACTCAAACCCCGACCCGGATTTCGCAAAGCCGGATTCGATCCGGCCAAGATTCCAGTCGACAGCCTGTCGCTGCTTACGCTTTACAGGACTCGCGGGTACCTGGATGCGGTCATTGACAGCGTGAAACATATCTACGATGCAAAATATGGCGCCCGGCTCACCTACTTCATCCGCGAGAACGCCCGATATGAGATTGATTCGGTTTCAATAGCGGGCCATCGTTTCTTATCGGAGAAGAGTCTTCGATCCGCGCTGGGACTGGAAAAAGGAGATGCTCTGGATTTAGAGCAGCTCGGCGCGGCGCAAATCGCGGTTGCCCGCTTGTATACGGACGAAGGGTTTCTGGATGCGCAAATGGACGTGGATCCCATGCGTCTTCCCGGAGGTTATGTGGACCTTCGCTTCACCATCCATGAGGGGCGCCGTCTTCGCGTGGCCGGGATTCGGGTCTACGGCAACCAGCAGACCAAGACGTCGCTGATTCGCCAGGCGTTCCCGATTGGAGTGGGTGAGTGGATCAATTACAGCCGGATTATGCGCGGCCAAAAACGATTGTATGAAACGGGACTTTTCTCGAGCATCTCCATTGAGCTGGAACCCCAGGCCAATGATTCGTCGCAGCGGGTCGTTGTTGTCCAGGTGAGGGAACGAAAAGCCAGCAGTCTTGAATTCGGCGGGGGCTACGCAACGCAGGAAGGATGGCGGGGACTTTCGGGTATCAGCGCCAACAATGTGTGGGGCGAGGCCGTTAGAGCCAGCCTAGGCTTGCGGGTCAGCCAGCTCGAGTCCAAAATCCTGCTGGGCTATAGTGACCCCTGGATCCTGCAAGCACAATTGAAGGGAAGCATGGGAGCCGAGATTGGTTTCCGCGGCGACACGACGCGATTCAAGATTGAGACCGGCGCACTGTTGCCGGTTGGCAATTACTCGGAATTGGGCTTGAGCTACGTCCTGGAGATCGGGAATATCGATACCGCGGAGCAGGAGGCCTATAACGGGGCCCTTCATCCGCTGTTTCGGCAGGATACACGAAACGATCTTTTTCAGACGCAACGGGGACAGTTGTTTCAAGTCGAGTTCGAATACGCGGCTCCATGGACCTTCAGTGATTTCCGCTACGCGAAATGGAAACTCGAAACACGGCACTTCGTGACCCCGATTGCGGACCTGACAATCGGCTTTAGACTGCAGGGCGGAGTGCTGCGTTCGCTGGGGACCATTCCCACTTCCGTTCTCTTTCGGACCGGCGGCGATCAATCGGTTCGCGGCTATGGGTTTGAGGAAATCCCGGCCGTCATCGACTCAAGCCTGGGATGCGAGGGAATGCTGGTTGGAAATTTCGAAATCAGAAAACCGTTCTGGGGCAACTGGGGCGGAGTGCTATTTACGGACGGAACGCTGTTTTCGGGCGCCGAAGATCTCGCATGGCCCTGGCACTCGGCCCTCAGCGCCGGGGCCGGATTGCGTTATTCATTCTCGCTTGGCGTTCTGCGGCTGGATTGGGCTACGCGACTTGAGAAGCCCTGGACAGATGCGTCGGGGAGCTGGTATTTCGCGCTAGGACACTCCTTCTGAACGTTTAACGTCTAACGTGGCGCGAGCTACGCCCCAAACTTCCCCAATTTCTGCGCGTGCGCCATGGCAAGAGCCATGATCTCGGATGAGGGAAACCGGCCCAGACCGCCGTTCATGCAGGCCCGTTCGCCGAATTGATCGGCCAGATCCGGGCGCACCCACCGGCCCCAGAATAGAATCGGCACCGGATGATGACTGTGTGCTTTGAAAACAGCGGGAGTGGAGTGATCGCCCGTGATAACCAAGCAGTCGGGCCGCAGCCCCACGATACGCGGTATGATCGCATCCACCGCCTCGATCACTTTGACTTTACCCTCGAAGTTTCCATCTTCACCGTTGGAGTCGGTCTTCTTGATGTGCAGATAGAAGAAATTGTACTTCGACCATGACTCTTCAAGAGTCTTGATTTCGTCGGCAATCTCGGATCCGGTTTCAAGAACATCCATGCCGCAGACCCGGGCCACTCCTCTATAATCAGGATAGGTCGCAATGGCCGCCGCCTTCAGCTTGTAGGCGGAGAAGAAGGAAGGCACCGAGGGACATTCCGCGAATCCGCGCAGCAGAACCATGTTGGCGGGATGCTCGTTCTTGAGGATCTCTTTGGCCTGGGCCAGAAATTCTTTTGCCGCATCAGCCGTCTTCTTGGCTTTGGGCTGGATCGGCTTGCATTCGAGCGGGGCTAGGCCGGTATTTTGCGGATCGGTATCGCTGACGAGTTCGGACAATTCCGGACCCCGAAAGACGATCACAGCCCGATGATCTTTAACCGGTCTGACGAAGATTTCCAGGCCTTTGATTCTTATCTTAGCGAGCTTCTCGCAGAGCTTCCCATTGATGTCCGTAGCGATTCGGCCGGCGCGGCGGTCGATCACGACTCCATTGGCATCGACGGTGCAAAAATTGATGCGGGCGGCGACATCGCCGCCCTTAAGGTCAAACCCGATTCCTGTTGCAGCCAATGCGCCGCGGCCAATGTCGTTTCGTACGGGATCATACCCAAACAGGGCGAAATGGGCTGGTCCGCTGCCGGGAGTCATTCCCTGGGCAATCGGATCAATAAGGCCTATTGTCCCGCCTTTGGCCAGTTCATCCATGTTGGGGGTCCTGGCTGTCTCCAGCTCGGTCGTGCCATTTGGGCCGGCCAAACCGCCCAAACCGTCCATGATCAACATGACGATCTTCTGCTCGTTTTCAATGGCGTACTTCGGCAAAAATTCAGCGCTGACCATAGACTCTCCTTGTTGTGGTTTGACGAGAAGCTATGATAATCCAATACAGCCGCAAATTTCAAGACCGGATCCCAACCCGATCTATTCATAAATTTTCGTACACGAGGGTCACAAATGCCCGTCAGATACGGCCAACCGCAGGACCGAGCACACGGAAGCGTACTTGAAAAGTACGTTGAGAATGCTCGGGCCGAGGACGGCCGGAGATGATGGGCAGTTGTGGGCCGCAGTAGAAATGTTTGTGAATAGATCGGGCTAAGGCCCCTCGCCCTGCGATGCGTCTTGACTCGGCAATCAAGCGCAATGATATTTTTAAATTATGCGCGCCGGTCAATACCTGATTATCCTCACCTTCCTGTTGGGATCCTTTTGCTCCCAGACGCGCCACTCGGCCAAAATTCGGGACTTCTCCGCGGTAGGGAAAGCGGAGGCGCAGGAGTACGAGCCTACATTCTTTGACACCCTGAACCGGGGGCATGAGCTGGCGCTAACCGCCCAGGATTTTATGCCCGCCGCCCAGCCTGCCGCCAATCAGGAATCCGGAGCGGTGTTTCAGGTGCAGTTTTTCGCGGCCACACAACGCGACGTTGCGGAAAGAGAAAAGTCCCGGATTGAGGAAACATTGGATGTGCCGGTTACAATGGTTTTCGAAGCGCCTTACTACAAGCTTCGCGCCGGACGATTTTCGACCCGGGCGCAGGCCGAAGAGTTCAAGCAGAAGATGTTCGAGATCGGACACCGCAACGCCTGGATCGTTCAGAAAGGCAAATAGGTGTGGTCCCTCTTCAATCCCGTTACAATACGATTTGGGCGAGGTTCACTCGCCGCTCTCGCTGAAATCCTACCCCAAAACCGCCTGTTAATTGTAACCGGCAAGTCCTCCACTCGGCAAAAACTGGAGGAAGTCCTCAAGAGAATCCCGGAACAGTCCATTGAGATCTTCGATCAGGTCGAGGCCAATCCCTCGGCCGAAACGGTCGAATCGGGAATCCGCTTCTGCCGCAAGCGGGGCTGTTCGGCAGTGCTCGGTTTTGGAGGCGGAAGTCCGCTGGATTGCGCCAAAGCCATTGCATTTTTAGCCAACAAAAATGCCTCTGTCCTCGATGTAATGCACAAGAAGTCGGAAAGCGCGGGAAAAGGGCTCCCCTTCATCGCGATACCAACAACCGCCGGCTCCGGTAGCGAAGTCACCCCCTATTCGATCCTGACCGACACGCAAGCCAAAAAGAAAATATCGATTGCCCATCCCGCCTTGTATCCAGTCGCGGCGATTTTGGATCCGGATCTAACCCTGTCCATGCCTGCTCAATTAACGGCATCCACCGGGCTGGATGTCCTTGCCCATGCCATCGAATCCGCCTGGAGCCGCTTTACAAACGAGGTGGCCCGGACATTGGCCCTGGAAGCTTCACGACTTGTGTTCCGGCATCTGGAAATCGCAGTGCGCAATGGCGCGGACAGCTCCGCGCGAGAGGGGATGATGCTGGCCAGCATGATGGCGGGAATGGCCATCAGCAGCACGGGAACGACCATCAATCACTCCATTTCGTACCCTCTCACCCTTGGCCGCGGCGTACCGCACGGATTTGCCTGTGCGCTCTCTCTTCCCGTCGTGATGCGCTATAACCTCAAAGCGGCACAGGAGATTCTTGATCGTATGGCATGGGCTTGCGGGTTTGAAAAGGCGACTGAATTCATCGACAAAGTGGAACAATTGCTCCGCCGGTTGGGCGCGCCGCTTCGGCTGCGCGAACTTGGATTGGGCGAAGCGGATGTGGATTGGCTCACAAATGAAAGCTATGGCAAGAATGCGGCCCGCAATCCAAGGGCTGTTGATCCCGCTGATATGCGGAAGATTATTTTGGATCTACTTTGAACATGCTGACCATCAAAATAAAACGGCTCCCTCACGCGGCCGGCTTGCCCCTGCCGGCCAAAGCAACTCCGCATTCGGCATGCGCGGACCTGCACGCGGCCGTGCTGTCGGATTTGACCATTGAGCCGGGCAAGGCCATTCTCGTTCCAACGGGTCTGATGATGGAAATTCCTGCGGGCCATGAAGCGCAAGTACGTCCTCGCAGCGGTCTGGCTTTGAAGCACTCAATTGGACTGCTCAACAGCCCGGGAACCATCGACAGCGACTACCGCGGCGAAGTCTGCGTGATCCTTTTCAATTTTGGCAAGGAACCATTTGTTATTCGCCGGGGCAACCGTATTGCCCAAATGGCTCTTTGTAAAGTAGAGTCCGCCGACTTCGTGGAAACAGAAGACCTCGAACCCACACAAAGAGGCGCCGGCGGCTTCGGGCACACGGGGAT
>CAYVZU010000126.1:0-11671 GCA_964455935.1 uncultured Fibrobacterota bacterium | reverse complement strand
AAATGATGATGCCCGCCAGATTGGCCAATGACGAGTTGAATACGGCGCCGGCCACGTTGCCGCCCGTGATCTGCGTGAAAACCACGGAAGTCGAAATCGTGATGGGCAGGCACGAAAGCGCATAGATGCCGATCAGCAGCCGGGGATCGAGCACGTTTTTCAGCGCCGCGGACGTGCAGACAAAATACAAAGGGATCAGCACAAAGCAGAACGCTTGAATGAAGAGGTGGAGCTTCACCTGCCGCACGCCGCGCAAAACGGCCTCGGATGAAAGCGAAAATCCGGACAGAAAGAAGATCAGGACCACCGAGCCATTGGTGGTGAATTTGGCCGGATTCAGAATTTTGCCAAGCGGCGGAAACAAAATGGCCAGGGCCAAAGCCGCCAGGAGCCCCAACAGAAACCAGTTTCGTTTTATGAACCCGATCATTCAACCTCCCGTTATTCGAACCGGAATTGGAATAAATGTAGTCAGAAATATCGCAATCATAAGATAGCCCGTCACGCGGCGCCGGGGTGAGAGCGGCTGGTAATCGTAAACCGGAGGATGAGCTACCCCAATAATCAGGGAAAGAACCGCCCAGATCGCCCATCCCTCCCAAAAGAATGACAGGACGATCAATGCTAGAAAGAACAACCGGCCCACCAGTGCCTGGGCCCGCGGGAAAAGGGCGTAGAGAACATGGCCGCCGTCGAGCTGGCCAATCGGCATCAGATTGAGGGCGGTCACCAGCATACCGATCCAACCGGCGTAGAGAAACGGATTGAGCAGCACAACAACATCGGGGCCCCAGCGAAGCCGTTCGACGGCCGTCATCAGGAGCGATGAGCCAAACTCGAGCGAAACGGCATCCGGGGGCTGCGAACGGAGGACCGTCTCCGCCTGCATGTAGCCAATCCCGATCGCCGCGACCGACAGAATCCATCCCGCCAACGGACCGGCCGCGCCAATATCGAAGAGCGCTCTTCGGCTTGGGATGGGGCCTCGCAGGCGAATCACCGCGCCCATGGTCCCAACAAGGCTCAAGGGAAAAGGGATGAAATAGGGAAGCGAGGACGGAACGCCCCAGCGGCGGGCCGCCAGAAAATGCCCGGTCTCATGCAGGCCCAGAATACAGAGGAGGGTTGCCGAAAAAACAGCGCCAAGCCGAATGGAGTTGAACATCGAGGCGCCGGCCCAGATGGTGGAAAGAATCGTGAGCCCCAACAACAGAGGGGGCAGCCAGGGGCGGGATTTGGGCGCGGAACGGGGCCGGGCGGACGGGCGCAAAAGGCCGTATGCGATGCTTCGATCCAGGCGGCGCAGGAGACCGCTGTCGCCGTGGTTCTCGTCCATGGTCCAGGTTAAAGGGGAAAAACGAGCGAGACCGCGTGCGTCAGTCCAAACACGTTCCAGCTCTGGAGCGCATAATCGACCGTGAGCCGCGGCATCTTATATCCGGCACCCACGGACCAGGATTGCAGCCGGTCCGGGCCCGAATCGTCGTCCGAATTCGCCAGCAGCCTTTCCAGTTCGGGCTGCGTAATCGAGTAGCCGGCCCGAATGGAAAGAGCGCGGCTGTGGTGATAATCAAGGCCGATGCGGTAATCGAAGACATCCTCGACGGGCTTGACAACGTCCAGCCCAAAACGGGTCTTGGGAAACCGCGCAAAAATAGAGCTGGCGCCCAGCCGGAACACGATCGGCAGCGAAAAGGTCTCCGATGTAGTATTGTATCCCAGGTTTTGGACCACGAACGCCAGGGATGTACGCCGGAAATCCGGCAGATAGCGCACGCCCAGGTCCAGGCCAAGTCCCTTGGAGCCGATGCCCCCGTCGAGCTTCTCGTAAACGCCGCGAACCGCCATTCCAACCGAAAGCTTCTTGTTGATCCGGCGGCCGAGCCCGGCCGTGGCCACAAAACTGTATGGGGTTCGGGATGAAGCGGAGTCCATAATCCCTGTTTCCCCAATGCTGTCGATCTCGCCGTAATTCAGATACTCGGCCGAAATGGCCACGCCGTAGTCGCCCATGCGCCGGGCAAACGCGGGTACGCCGCCATGAACATCCAGGGGAAGGCTTCGATACCCAAGAAGCATTTCGCGGCCCTGCGTCTCGGCCAGTCCGGCGGGGTTCCAGCGCAAGGCAGAAGCGCCCTCGGCCACCGAAGAGAAGGCCTCGGCCATCCCAATGGCGCGCGCATCAAAGCTCAGGCGCAGGACTGGAAAATCCGCGGTGCCGGGGCCGTCGTAGGCAAATGACGGTCCCAGAGCACAGATTAGCAGCAAGCCGCAGAGTCGGGTCATGAAAATCAATATACTCATGGGTAAAAGGGCCAGGCAAGCGAGCGGATTCCCAAAAATTGCGAAACTGCTCAGTTCCCCCCCCCCCTCACCTCCACCCTCCTCAGTGGGTCTGCTACGGAGGACGGGCTACCCTCTCCCACCGAAGGGCGAGGGGTTTTTCCTCTCCCTTGATGAGAGAGGATTAAGGTAAGGGCGGAGGAATGCTGAGTGGCTACAAAATTACAAGCTAATCCGTGCCAAGCTCCGCCAGGTGGTCCGGTTCGAGCAGCCAGTGCAGAATTCCGCGGCCGGGGCCGGGTCTTCCGTGAATCCCGATTGCGCACGCGCCGGATTTGCGAAAGTCGATCCACCCGCCTTCATTGCCCGATAGAAGCACCGTCGCAAGCCCGGCAAGATGCGGCATGTGGCCCGTCAGCAGGATGTCATCCTCTGAGTAATTTTTAAGCCAATCCATCGTCTCCTCGACCGGGGTATCGGGCGTCAACTGAACCGATTCTTCGATTTCAATGCCGGGCGCCAGTATCTTCGCGGCGATTTCGGCCGTTTGTCTCGCCCGAACCAAGGGACTTGTCACAATCCAAGCGGGCCGGCATCCGATCGCGGCCAGGCCGCGAGTCGCATGGCGGGCGCGCGCGATCCCCTTTTGGGTCAGGGCGCGAAGAGCATCGGTGGGCACTTCAAAAATATCCTGGGCAATTCCATGGCGCAACAGGTAAATTTTCATTGGAATTTTCTTTTCCCGCCCATTGCCTTTCAAAGCAGCAAATCACTTGAGGATACAGCAAGACAAGCCGATGCCAAACAAATTCGAGAATTGTCGACCGGGCAAATTCTTGTCTGCCTGTTATTGTTCCCAACCCTTTCCAAATTTTCTCTGTGTTCTCCGTGGTTTCAAGGCTCAGGCGATATTCGATACCACTATGCCACGCCGGGCGTCTCACCGGAAAGAATAATCACCGGCGCTTCTTCAATCACGCGCATCGATTTCCAATGGCCTTTCCGGAACCGCCACAGGAATGTAAGTCCCAACACACAAAGATAGCCGGTGGCCACGACCCAGGCGAAATAAGGATGCAATTTCCAAACGACGATGACCAGAACACTGGGAACGATCAACAGGCCGAAGCTAAGGACAACGGTGGTCTTCATGGCAAAACGCGTATCGCCGGCCCCGCGAATGGCGTGGGCAAAGACAATGGTCAGCACATCGAATAACGAATAGAATGCCACAAAGCGGAGGAACACGGTTACGCTCCGCTCGATCTCCAGGAAGTAGCCTGGATTTCGGAACGTGAACGGTTTTAGAAAAACCCACGGAGCGAAGAAATAGGCGAGCCCAATCAGGGCCATGTAGGCGAAACCCAAATGGAATCCTGACATGGTGCATTTGCTCGCCATTTCCGGGTTCAGCTTTCCCTGGTTCTGGCCGACCAGGACCAGGATCGCGCTGCCAAGGCCGAACATGGGCATAAACGCCAGGGAGTTAATGTTGAATGTGATATTGGTCGCAGCCAGCTGGGCGGTTCCATAGCGTCCGATCAGCAAAACGAAAACCGTCCAGCCGATCACATCCAGCAGCATATAGATCCCGTTGGGAATTCCAAAGCGCATGAGCCGCAGAAAAAGATCGGGCCGGAAGGCCGCGTCCAGCGTTCGAAATTTTCGGCGGTCGCAAGGACGGCAAAGGAGCGCAAAAAAGAGAACGGTCGACAGCGAGTTGGACAGCACAGTGGCCCAGCCCGCGCCGCGGATGCCCATGACCGGAGACCCGATTTTGCCAAAGATAAAGACATAATCGAGCAGAACATTGACCGCGATGGCAACACAATTCACCCATAGCACAGGCCAGGTCTTGCCGCGTCCCGCGAAGAAACAAGACAGGGCCGCCGAAGCCGTTGCCGGAGCCGCGCTCACGCAAAGAATGCGAAAATAGACCACCTCGTCGGCCTGCACCGCGGCCTCATGCCCAATCCACGCAAAAATGCGGCCCGTCAAAGGCACCAGGGCCGCCATGATCAGGCCGGCCAGTACGGCCACATAGACACCCTGCCACACCGAGGGCCCGATTTTGCGAGGCACCCCGGCACCATGATACTGGGCCACAAACGTGCTGGCATAGCCGGCGGTCCCGCAGAAGATGCTTAGAATTGTCCAATGAAGAATACCCGCGGGCATGGAGGCGGCCACGGCCATGGGCGAATACCACGACAAAAACATCCGGTTAACGAAATGCTGGATCGACCAAACGCCCGAGCTCATCACCAGGGGCATGGCGATCCTCAGCACATGCCGGTAGCCGCCCTCCGAAAACCAGCGGGATTGTAGCTTGACCAAAGGGGAGATCATAATCGGGTAACGAATTATTCTTAGGGAGAGCGTCAGTTCCCGGCCAGCCGGGTCTGAAAGCGTTCCACGCTGTTGGGGTATGCCCTGGCCAGAGCCCGAAACCATTGGTCGATGATCCTGCTTTTGGGCATCTTGGGTTGATAGGGGCTTTGGCAGGTGTGGAATACGCAATCCAGCGGTTTGCTTGTCAAATGCGTGAGGCTTTGGCGGCCGTGCAGAATGCAGCGGCGCGTTGTCCAGTCCTTTTGCATCGCCTCGGATGAGGTCATCCGGCTCAGGAAAACGCAGCCCCGGCTCAGCCAGGGATTGGCATTGAAAAGGAGTTCGCGCGCGTCCCAGTAGTCGGCCGTTTCGGGAATGGAGATCAAATATCCGTTCGCGCTGACGCACTTGGGATGGAAGGTCAGCAGATCGTCTTTGCGCGCGCGGCTTGTGGGGCGCTGCCATATGTCGAAGTAGGTATAGACGAACTCCTCAAAACTCAAGTCCGGCTCGAATCGGAAATCGCTTCGTTCCAGCTTCCCTGCCCGATACAGGCCGTAAATCAGAATCACGTTTTCCAGGATGGCAAACCCGCTCCGGTTACAACAGGTCGAGGCGCAACCCGCGCAGACCCCGGCCGCGACAGCGCCTTTGTGGTGTTTATCCAGGACGCGCCGGATTTGCGGCGGTAATTTTCTTTCACTATGTTTCACACCGGGAAAATAAGAAACCGCACAGCCCCACTTCCGCCAATGGACCGTTTGGCCAGAGAACGACAGACCCTCTTGATCATGATCAGGCTCTATTGCCGGATGCATCGCGGAAAGAGCGCCTCGGTTTGCCACGCGTGCGCCGACCTGCAGGCCTATGCGTTGGCTCGATTGGCGCACTGCCGATACGGCAACGGCAAGCCCGCGTGCAGGAAATGCCAAACCCACTGCTATAGCCCTGCATTTCGCGCGCGGATTGGCGCGGTCATGCGGAATGTCGGTCCGCGCATGCTTCTGTACCATCCGGTCTTGAGTTTTCGACACTTCTTTTGCTGATCCCAGGCGATTCTTGCCACCCAATCACGCATGCCGGTGACCCCGGTTGACAACCCTGGTGAGCCACAAACCTATATTTTTGTTCATTCGTTGAACGCGGGTGTCTGAATGCCTGCATAACCAGGGAGAGTCCTTCGCATGGTTCATCGGAGAAGCCTCTGCATATTCGTTTTTGCGCTTTCGCCTTTCTGCGCTGCGCAGGCCGGAACCAAAACACACGTTACGTATATGGTCAAAAAGGTCCGGCACGCCGCATGGCACGCGGCCAAAGACCCGCAAACCTGGGTGCCGGCTGGTTTGTCCCTGACGGTTGCAGCCAGCGGAACCGACCGGGCCATCTCGAACTGGGCCACCACGCACAACCCGCTCTTTGGCTCCACGCAGAATGCCGATCATGCCAGCAACGTCCTCGCAAGGTTAACCGAATACGCCGATGGAATAACAGGCATAACCCGGTATACCCTTGCTTTTGCGAAAGGTTCGCCCATGATGGCCGCCGCCGGCGTGGCAACAAGCCTGGCCGCCGCGGAACTCACCTCGACAAGCACGGGATTGCTTAAAGAATCCGTGGGGCGCCACCGGCCCGATGCCAGCGATTTTCTCAGCTTCCCCTCGGGCCATACATCGGGCGCATCGATTCACTCCACACTTGCGGCGCGGAATGTGGAGGCGCTCCCCATTCCGCGCAGCGGAAAAATTGCGGCAAAGACGGGATTCGCGCTGCTCACGTATGGGACCGGATGGGCGCGCGTGGAGGCCGACAAACACTACCTCAGCGACATTCTGGCCGGCGCCGCCCTGGGCCACTTCATCGGTGAATTCCTGCATGAGATTGTGCTGGGCGATAACCAAGACGTATCGTTCGATCTGGGAATCGAGCCGTCGAAAAAAGGCGTATCGATGGGTGTGTCGCTGAAGTTTTAGGAAGAGGAGGCTACAGGCTCCAGACTACAGACTCCGGGATCTGGCCTGTAGCCCGAAGCCTGCCCCCTGTAGCCTTTCTTTCTAGTGTCCCTGCCCTTTCATCATCCGGACGGCATGCTCCAGAAGAGGCGCGACCAAACCCGCGCAGAATTCCGCGGCGCGAACGGAACCGGGAAGGTTTACGATCAGGGTCGTTCCCTTTGCCCCCGCCGCACCACGAGACAAGACGGCATTGGGCGTCTGCTTCAGGGATTCGGCGCGGAGCATTTCGGCGATCCCTGGGACAAGCCGGTCGCAGTAGGTTTGGGTCACCTCGGGCGTGACATCGCGGGGAGACAGCCCGGTGCCGCCCGTGGTTAGAATGACATCCACATCGATGTTTGCCGAAAAGGCAGCCAGAATGTCTTTCTTCTCATCCGGCACGATGGCCCGGAAAATCTCGATATCGGAAACATGGCCGCGAAGAACGGTTTCAATTGCCGGCCCCGATTCGTCGGCGTAAATGCCTTTCGAAGCGCGGTCAGATATCGTAAGTACAAGCACTTTCACGGCTGATTTCCCCTCCCCGTAGGACGCGCGCAAAAATTCCACGCCGCGGCATGATGCAGTCGCCCACCTGCTCGCGAATCGCGCACCCCTGATGACATTCCTTGCCGATCTGCGTTATCTCCAGGAGCGCCTCGTCGATCCGCAGTTGCGCGCCCACCGGAAGAACGGCAAGGTCAATGCCTTGCGTGGTAATGTTCTCCGCGAAGTCGCCGGGGCTCAAGGCAATGCCTTTGGATCGCATGGCATCGATGTCCTCATCGGCCAGGAGCGAAACCTGACGGTGCCAGTCCCCGGCATGCGCATCGCCAACAAGTCCGTGCCCCTCTTTGAGCTTCGCGGAAGGCACGGGCTTCTTCTTTTCGCCCACCTTTTCGGAAATATTGACTGCCAAAATCCGGAATGGTTTCACAAGGGCACCTCTATAAATTGGTTTTCGTCATGATGGGCGAGCGAGAACCCGCAGATTCAAGGCGCCCCGACGATATCGTATCAGTCAGAGATACGATAAGGAGGGGCAACGAAGAAGATGCGGGTTTGCAGCCGGGCAGCACAGAAAAAGCATTTCTTGAGGTGCCCTTTAAATCGGTTCCTTCCTTTTTTCCACGAGCTGGATATCCGTAATCCGCATTTCTTTGTCAACGGCTTTGCACATGTCGTAGATCGTGAGGGCCGCAATGGAAACGGCCGTGAGCGCTTCCATTTCGATTCCGGTTTTATCGACGCACACGGCCTTTGCTTCGATACGGACGCTGGAGTCCCCCACTTCGAAATCAATATCGATCTGGTCTATGGCGATGTTATGGCAAAGGGGGATGAGGTCCGAAGTCTTTTTCCCTCCTGAAATTCCGGCAATGCGCGCGCAAGCCAGGGCGTCTCCCTTTTTCAGGCTTCCCTGCCTGAGCAGAAGGATCGTTTCCGGCTTCAGATGAATGCACCCGCGGGCAACGGCTGTTCGCTTCACCCGGGGTTTGGCCGAAATATCCACCATCGTCGCCTTGCCCGTATTGTCGATATGTGAAAGCTCCATATTACCCTCCAATCTGGCTCATGCCCCTGTTGCGGCAAGCGGCTCCACTCTTGGGCTTTGAAGCTACCGCCTCCCGAATGCTCGACGCAATATCATTCATGTCAATTTCCGCTTCGTGATCCGAAAACAAGCACGGCTTCAAGCGGCCGTCGGCGGTCAGGCGCAGCCGGTTGCAGCTTTCGCACTTGGGCGGCCGTTCGGTTTCCATAAGCGAATTCCGGCCGTCGCGGTCGTGCAAAGAGAACTGCATGATCCGCTGCAATTCGGTTCCGTGCTCATGACAAAAAAGCTGCATGGCTTGGATTTCCGAAGGCGTCGTTTCGGGGAGGACGACCATGTTGATCTTGATCGGCACAAGCCCCGCCTTATGAGCCGCCGCGATCCCCCGGAGAACGTCATCCAAACACCCGCCGCGGGTTATTTGTGCGAATCGGACAGGGTCGAGGGTGTCGAGGGAGATGTTGATTCGTTTCAGGCCCACCTTCTTCAATGCTTCGGCTTTTTCCGGAGTGAGAAGAGAACCGTTTGTGGTCATGGCCACTTCGCGAATACCAGGAATTTCGGCAAGCCATTGGACAAGCGTTTCGATGTTGCGCTTCACAAGCGGCTCGCCGCCGGTAAGCCGGACTCTGGTAATCCCCAACCCCGAAGCCACGCGCGTTATTTCCGCAATTTCCTCGTACCGGAGCATCTCGTCATGACTCCGAAGAGCAACTCCTTCATCGGGCATGCAATACACGCAACGGTAGTTGCACTTATCGGTAACCGAGATCCGGAGATAATCAATGACTCGTCCAAATCGGTCTTGCAGCATGCCCGTCCCGTATAATCAGGGTAAGAGAATCACTTCGATTTCCCGACCTTCTTCAAAGGCCATCACGTCCACCGGGAAACAAATCATGCCGTTCGCCTTGGCATAAGCATGAATGTGGGCGGACCCATGATAGGCCGGGATGTGTACAGTGCCATCGGCAAGCAGACACGCGGGCCGGTATTCGACGCGATCGCTGGTCTTGCGTTTGGCCGGCTTCAGCAGCCTGGCTTTTACCATTTTCGGTGATGGAGTCGCGCCCATCAGAGACAACAGAAACGGCCGCACCAGCACCTCGAAAATCACGAACGTGGAAACCGGATTCCCGGGCAGGCCGAACACATAATGCGAATCCTTAACCCCAAACACCGTGGGCTTGCCGGGTTTCACCGCGACTTTGTCGAACTTGATTTTCACTCCATTCTGCCGCAGGATGTCAGGCACAAAATCAAAATCGCCCATGGAGACGCCGCCCGAAAGGAGAATTATGTCACACTCGGTCATGGCCTGCTTCAGGATGCGGTCCGTTGCATTTCGTTCGTCCGGCGCAATGCCGAAGTATTGCGGCACAGCCCCGGCGCGAAGGACCTGCGCCCACAGTTGATAACTGTTGGAGTTTCGCATTTGAACGGCGCCCGGTTTGTGGTCCGGTTCCACCAGTTCGCTGCCCGTGGCAATGATCCCCACCCGGGGTTGCCGCGCAACAGGCACATTGGCGCAGCCCACGGAAGCCAGAACAGCGATCTCGGCTGGAGTGATGACAATGCCGGAGGAAAGGACCCGATCTCCGACGGAAATATCCTCCGCCTTTGAGGAGATGTTGCTTCGATCGTCGATTTTTTTTGTCACATGGACGAGGTCGCCTTCCTGTTTGGTATGCTCCACCATAACCACGCAATCCGCGCCCTGGGGAACCATGGCACCGGTCATGATCTTGGCGCATTCGCCCGGCCCAATTTCTTTTTGCGGCTGTTGTCCGGCAGCAATGGTCTCCACCATCCGAAGGGGCTTGTCACGATCCGCGGCCCGGCATGCATAGCCATCCATGGCGGACTTGTCGAAGGGCGGCATGTCCATGTCCGAGAGGATGTCTTCCCGAAGAACGCGTCCGCATGCTTGAAGCAACGGCACGGTTTCCATGCCCATAGGCCTTGCGGCCTTCATCACTATTTCAAATGCCTTTTCGAATTCGATCATATCTATGCTCTCGCTCCTGCTGAAATCGTGTCAACGGCGATTGGACGGGATAACAGAATCAGAAGGCTCTTTATCCTGTGAATCTCCTCCAAATCCGGTAATCCCGTCAAATATTTTCAAACTGTATTCTCTCCGGATGGGAATAGACCGTGAAGCCGCCGCCCCGGGCAAAGCCCACCACGGTTACTCCCAGATCCCTTGCCAGCAAAACGGTCTGGTGTGTCGGTGCTCCCCGTGCAAGCGAAATTGGAATTCCCGCTCTTTTTGTCTTGAACAGGATTTCGGACGACGTCCGCCCCGAACAAACCAGCATCGCCTTGGCGAAATCCAGACCCATGGCCAACCCGGCGCCAATCGCCTTGTCCACAGCATTGTGGCGGCCCACATCGTCCATCTGGGCCGCCGGGATCGCGCCGTCCAGGCTGAGAGCGGCGGTGTGAACGGCACCCGTTGACCGATACAGGCCGCTGCACCTTTGAAGCCATTGCGCCACCTCCACAATCCTGGGCGAGGCCACGACCATACCAGACTCCAGCGGTTGGCGCGCCGCAATTTCGCCCACCGAGGCGAACATCACGCCCCTGCCGCAGCCCGAGGTGTAAAGCCGCTTCGCCATTAGCGCCGGATCGGGGTCGCGGCTGATTCGCACATCCGCCCGCCAGCGCTGCCGGTCGCATGAGAAATCGAGAACATCCCCACTCGAACCCACGAATCCGGAGGTGAAGAGAAATCCCAGGCAAAGCTCGGACAGGTTTTCGGGCGTGCAGAGCAGGGTCACCAATTCGATCCCGTTGGCGATGATCGTAAAAGGAACCTCGGTGGCCACTGACACGCGTTCATGTGTCACCCCGTCCGGCCCTGATTTCAGCACGTCCATTTCGGTGGACGGGCCCAAAACTTCGGCCATGTCACGATTAACGAGCCACGACTCGCTCATAATCCTCCGGCGAATTCAGGTTGCAGTACCAACCGGAATTGTCCAGTGTCAAAACTTTAGTCTTACATAAGTCAAACAACTCGACAATACGCCGCCCGCCCCTCTTCAAGATCCGGTCCGCCGCAGCTGCGACTTCTTTCCGGTAAACACTAAAGAGCGGCTCAAACCGGCCTTCCGCAAACGTTGGGACCACGATTTCATGATCGTCGCTATGGGATAGGAGCCGCCGCAACGTCCAGATGTCGAGATTTGGGATATCACAGGCGACAATGAAGTTGACATTGTTTGACGATTTTAAAAGCGCCGAGTAGATTCCCATTAACGGACCCATTCCCGGTTCCAGATCATATGCGCACACAATATTATCCAACGGAGCGGGCCGGCCCGCGGCGAGACTGATAATAATCTCATCGAAGGACCCGGACAGAGCATCATGAATGCGTTGAATCATGGGTTTGCCCCCAAAAGGCAAAAGGCTCTTATCGCGGCCCATGCGGGTGCTTTGTCCGCCGTTGAGAATAATGGCGGTGGCAGGTTGGGGCCTGGCACCACTCAGCCATGCGACC
>CAYVZU010000125.1:6921-11721 GCA_964455935.1 uncultured Fibrobacterota bacterium | reverse complement strand
CCTGCGTCGTTTTCGCACGGGCTTCGGCCCGCGCAATCCTTTTTGAGACGCGCTCTACTCAGGTTCCCATGAAACCACAGCCGAGAAAACCGAAGTGAAGATGAGAGCCATCGCTTGCCAAGCGAAAGGTGCCGGAACGTTCATTGATGCCGGTTGTTTTGGTCAGGTCCTTGGACGTTGACGCGCGGCCGCCCATGAAGAATCGGCAAATTATGGTGGTGTCAGCCAGGAAAAGCAATCCGCGGATCGGCATAGAATTCCGGCCAATGCCGGCCGGGCTTTAATCTGCGGGTTCACAGCCCGTAATTCGACAGCGTTGCCGTGATATTATGGACCGTTTCCACCAGGGTCGGATGGGATTGCTCGAATTGCTCGACGGATTTGGACAGGCCGTCAAGGGCGATTTTTAGAAGCGAGGGGTTCTTCTCTTTGCGCGTGGCTTCATGGGTCGCCGCGCTGGCGAAACCGGCCACGCTGGCAGCCTCGTCCCGGTTTGTCTGTGATAGAGTCTGGACCTCGCGATCGAGGTCTTTCATCATCCTGAGGAGTTCGGCCTTGCTCTCCTTAGGAATTGCTTGGGATTGTTCGATTCTTTTTTCGATATTCTGGATGGTGTCGCGCATCATTCCGGCCTCCTCGTGTGCTGTAAGCAGTATAGCAAAAAAGGCGGAGGAAGGGCAATGGAAGCGGAAAGGGCGTAAATGAATGCGCCCACTCCAGACTCTGTAGGGACACGGCATGCCGTATCCGCCTTGCATCCATGAATTCAGGGGCAGGTTTCACTTTGCGCAAACACATACATCCGACTATAATTTCCGCTCTTCATAAACAGGAAAGAACCGGACACGGCATGCCGTGTCCCTACAAATCTTTACTTTGATTCCAACAAACAAAATGCTCTTCTCCCCCTTCCCCATTCCGGCCGATATTACCCAGCGGGGATTCTATATCGGCACCTCGGGTTACTATTACGACGACTGGGGTGGCCGGTTTTATCCGCCCAGGAAGGAGGAATCGGAACGCGACCGATTGCAGTATTACCAGAAATACTTTTCGTTCGTTGAGATCAATACAACCTTCTACCGTGAACCCGTGCTTCAGCTTTTCTTGGATATCGAAAAGCGCAGCAAGCCGAATATGATGTATTCGGTTAAAGTATTCAAAGATATTTCCCATAGCCGCGAGCGGAACCCGGCCAAGGGACAGGATTTAATGGAGAAGCAGGTGACTGCCGCGGCGCCATTGATCGAGAGCGGCCGGTTTTACAGTTTTCTGATTCAGCTTGAGGATCATGTCCAGCGCAAGCAGGCAACTCTCGACTATCTACTGGCGGTTTCGGATATCGCGATCAGGCGACACGCCGACGTGCACATTGAGTTTCGCCACGGCAGTTGGCATCAGCAACATGTCCTGCAATCCCTGAAGGATGCCGGAGTGGGCCTCTGCAATACAGAGATCCCGCCCGTTGCGCACGCGTTTCCGCTAAAGGCTTATGCAACCAGCGAAAAGGGATACACCCGCTACAGCGGGAGAAACATCGAAAACTGGTACCCGCAGCAGAAGGCCGAATCGCCGAAAGGACGGCTGGAGCAGCGAAATGCCCGCTACAACTATCTCTACAGCGAGGCGGAAATCAAGGAGCGGGTGGGCGGGCTGTATGCTCTGCACAACAAGACCAACACGGTGGCCGTCGCATTCAACAACCATTACTTGGCCAGCGCCGTGTTCAACGCTCTGCAGACAATTGATTTTTTAGACCGGAAGCTGCGTGGGCTCCTGCCGTAGGCCGACCAGGCATCCTTTGCCTGCTAGCCCAAATAGCGCAAAAACCAGTCCGATGCAAGGCGTGCGACCCGGTCCAGGGCGCCAGGTTCTTCAAAGAGATGACCCGCTCCTTCCACCACCTTAAGACTCTTTTCCGATGGGAGCCGCAAAAAGGCTTGCCGGTTGAGTTCAAGAACCGCGGGATCATTGCCCCCCACGATAAGCAGGACCGGCGCCCGAACGCTGTCCAGCGCGGACCCAGCGAGATCGGGCCGGCCGCCCCGGGACACAACCGCCCCGATATCAGATATTTCCACGGAGGCAGCCAGGACCGCGGCAGCCCCGGTGCTAGCGCCGAAATAGCCGACAGGCAAGCCGGAGAATTCGGGCTGGCGAAAGAGCCATTCGGTGCACTGGACCAGACGGGACGTGAGCCGGTCGATGTCGAATCGCATGCCGCCCGTGATCAGATCCATCGATTCTTCTTCGGGGGTCAAAAGATCCACAAGCAAGGACGAGTATCCCTGTCTGCGGAACTTGTTTGCCGCCTGCCGGTTTCGCGGACTAAGCCGACTGCTGCCCGAGCCATGGGCAAAAACAATGGTGGCCCGTGGGTCCGGCGCGACTAAGAATTCAGCGTTCAATTCAATCGGCCCTATATTGATTTGGACGGTTTGTTGCGAAGACTCGACGGTGGAAGATTTTCTCGCTGCAGGCATTGATCCCTCCTGGGAAACTCTATTCCCGGGTGCAACGGACATGCCAACAAAATCAAGCATCGAAGGACGGCACAGGCGGCAAATTCATCACATGGCGTCTCAAAACGCGTAAGCCCGTATACGGAAATGGGATAACTATTCTCGCCCCCATCCAGTCCTTCCCCCGCAGGGGGAAGGTGCGTCAGGAAGTCCCCCTGCGGGGGATTTAGGGGGCGTTTGCCCAAAGATGAATGGTTAGGAAAATGGGAAGAGCTAAACCTACCGGCAAAGCCGAAAAAGAGCGGACGGGATAACAGGATTCTGTCGATCCGGTCAGAGATTTGCCGGCTTTGACCTGGGACCCGCAAAGAGGGAGACAGCTGCAGGCCATCCGGTGCCGCCCGCGGCTCATCGGTGGAGCCGCAGAGGCGCAGGCAAGGAAACAGGCATCAATCAGTGAACTTCTTGACGACCGGTGTAATGCGGTTCTGAAATTGGCCGTCGCTCGACACGGCCCGAACAGGGATGGTGTGAAGCCCGTCCGGCAGAGCAAAACGAAGGCTGAAGGTGCCGTCGGCGTTCAGCTTGACAGGAACTTCCTGAACCGTAAGGTTCGCATCGGGTTCGGTGGCGCCATAGACAATCAACTCGGTGTTGACCACGAGCCAGAACTTCTTCTCGCCAACACCCTCTCCACCCCGGCCCAGCGCGCTGAAGGAAGAAACCGCCGAAGAACCCATCAGCATTTCCCGGCGCATCCGCTTTGATATCTCCTCGACCACAGCACCCGAGTTGCCGTGTTGCGAAAGCGGGGAGATGCTGCCGGCAACGCGAAGGATTTCGGCATTTTCCGATGACGCCCATTCCTCATCCATGACCTCGCTAATCCCGGTCCGCGGCATGTGGAATACATTCGATCGGGCCAATAGGATGAACTCGCCGGTCGGAGTGAGAATCCCGATATCGAGTATGTAGTTACGATCGGCGGCGGGCAGCCGTAAATACCAGTTTGACGCATAGGGACCAACGTCAATATCATGCGAGGAATGCGCATTGGCACCCGTAAAATTGATGTTGGTGATGTCGTAGACCCGCACAATGCGGCGGCTCTTGTTATACATCTCCGAACCCAACCGCCGAAGAACCTGTTCTTCGGATTCGGGCGTTATTTCCCAATAGGTGAATGCCCACTCCGGATCACGCGGCAGCGATACAATTCGGGTAACGCCGTATCGTTCCGGAGTTTCGGTTCCGTTCTGAGGAGGAGGCTGCGGAGACCGACGAGAAACATACGCGGTCCCCGAATTGCCGGCGGCAGTTGCGCTCCCATCATCGTTCGAGGGTAGTTGTTGAGCCGGCCCCCCTTTGGCTTCCCGCTCTTTTGTAATACTCTGGGTCATCAGGTCTTTCTCCTTCCAACTCGCTTCTCTGCTATTCGGCATTTCGCTTGTCATCTTCTGGGGAGCTGTGGCCGATAGGCCGGTACCGTTGTGTCCGGAAGTGAAGGCCGTTTCGGAGCGCATGTTTGCGGGCGGTGTATTCCCCGCGTCCCACAGGGCTTGGACATTGCGCAGTAGCTTCTTGACGATTCCCATGTTCCATTCCACCTGGACCGGAGTATTGAGTTGGTCTTGGGCAACCGGTCCGAACGTGAGCGCTCAACTATTGCCTCCGGTAAATTGGTTTAATCGGGGCGACCAAAGCAAACAAAATAACTCTCAAACTCCTTGCGGGATCCTGGAATACAGGCGCCCTGCCCAGTTTTTGCGGCGACCCCTTCGGGAAAGGATCGCGCAAATAGGTTTGCACCCGAACCGGGCAAGGGCGCCGAGCATTGGCGGAACGGAAAAACTTTTGCCCGGGTTTTCATGTTGTTTTCTTCCATAGGTCCTGCCTGCAGCCGGGCCGCGTCCTTGCAAAAAAGAAGGTTGAAAATGGCTACGGCGAACTCCTGCGAAACCTGTGCCATGCAAGGAATGGACTTTCGCAAATCAAATAGGCATCCGCCCACCGGCTTTTGCCGAATATTAGAATGCACTCTCGGATTTGGGCGCAATATCCGATCGCCGGTGCATCGGTGTTGCGTGCCGAAGCTTCTTTTAATTTCTCCGAGCCGTCCATCCAGAGCATGGTCGAAGGATGAGCGGCTAAATACCCCGAATTGCGCAATTTTGCCCTGCTTCGACGCATCCTCCGTAGCAACTGCTGCGGAAGGTGGACAATCTCAGCATGCGCGAAATTTTGTATGGGTGAATCCTTGGACCGCCCAATTGTCCGCGGTTTCACCGGCGAATCCTCAAATGCATCAAGTGTCGTGTGATGCGCGCCCGGCTCGATC
>CAYVZU010000125.1:2961-6911 GCA_964455935.1 uncultured Fibrobacterota bacterium | reverse complement strand
ATCAACAGAGCAATGGCCCGGTTGCCTTCTCATTTGCGATTCCGCCCGGACGGTCCTTTGCAGTGCCGGAAGGCGATGACCCGAACATCAGCGGCCGGAAGCTTGTCGATGGCTCGCATCCGCTGTTGAAACTCCGGCCGGCGCGCCGATCTCCTCCGGCTCGAACTCCTGCTTGGCGCCGGCCTCAAAAATGCGGGCCGTTTGCGCAAAAGCAAGCAAGCGTGCTTCAACTTTTCCATTTATGCTTTCTTTTGGAAAATGGCCGTCGGGTCCGCGCTCTCCCGCTTGCAGACCTGTTAGAATTTCAATCCCCTTATCAATTGTATCGACCGGGTAGATATGGAACTGTCCCTGTTCAACGGCCGAGACCACATCCTCATCAAGCATCAAATGCCTTACGTTGGTCGCGGGAATCATGACGCCCTGGGTTCCGGTGAGCCCCTTGGCCTTGCACAGCCTGAAGAATCCTTCGATTTTCTGGTTGATTCCGCCCACAGGCTGAATGAGGCCACGTTGATCTACCGAGCCGGTGACAGCCAGTTCCTGACGCAGAGGCATCTGGGAAAGGCTCGAGAGCAGGGCGTAGAGTTCGGCGCTGGAGGCGCTGTCGCCTTCGACTTCCTCGTAGAGCTGCTCGAAGCAAATTGTGGCCGAAAGAGCCAGGGGGATTTCCCGTGCGTACCGGTCGCCCAGGAAGCCGCCTAGAATCAATACGCCCTTGGAATGGATGCGGCCGCTGAGCTTCACTTCCCGCTCGATGTTGATGATCCCTTCTCTGCCCAAAAAGGCCTTGGCCGTTATTCGGGAAGGCTTGCCAAAAGCATAATCGCCGACATCCAATACGGAGATTCCGTTGATTTGGCCCACTTGCCCGTTTGCAATGTCGACAATGATCGTACCCTCCTCGATCAGCTCCTCGATTTTATCCTCGATCATCGAGGACCGCACAATCCGCTGCCGTGTTGCCTTGCGAATATGCCCGGCGTCCACAACCCGGGCCTCTTCCTGCCGTGCCCAGAAATCCGCCTCTCGCATGATATCGGAGACCTCGAGCAGTTCCGCAGTCAACTTTTCTTTGTTCTCGGCCTTTTTCGAACTGTAATCGATGAGCCGGGCCACGGCCGCCTTCGAGAATGGCAGCAGATTCTTCTGTTTGGCTTCGCCGGCCACGAAGGCTGCATAGCTGTTGACCTTGTCATGGGTTCGATCAAGAACCGTATCGAAATCGGCTTTCACCTTAAACAACTTGCGGAAATCATCGTCATAGGCATACAAGAGATGATACAGAAGCGGCTCGCCGATCAGGATGACCTTGAGTTCGACGGCAACCGGTTGCGGCTTTAGACCGGTAGTGGGCACAAAGCCGAACCGCTCTGCGATGTTCTCCATCTTCACTTTTTTGTGATTGATGATCCGCTTCAGTGAATCCCAGGCCAACATGTCGCGCAAAACCTCGCTGGCATGGATGATCAAATAGCCGCCGGCGGCCTTGTGCGCGGCGCCTGGTTTGACCATGGAGAAATCCGTCGAAAGAACGCCGAATTGCGCCCGATACTCGGCGTAACCGTTGATGTTGTAGTAGGTTGGATTGTGTTCCACCACGACCGGGGCGCCCTGGGTGTCGCAATGGTCCACCAGCAAATTGACCCGGTACCGTCCAAGGATGTCGGCCTTTGTCGGACCGGAGGGCCGAAACGGCACCGCCTCGCTTTTTTCGTCGCGTTTGAAGGCCTCGAGGTTCTGCAGGATGTCGTTGAGGACGTCGTCGAGGTGTTGAGCGACAACCGGATAAGCCTGGTATTTCTTCTTGATTTCATCGACAAGATGCCCCACCGAATAGAGTCCTGCCCGCCTGTCGAACTCCTCCAGTTCGTCCTTCAGCTTCTTTTGGAGATCGCGTGTCTGGCGCGAAAAATCGAAGATCTTGGCATCGATCTCCTGGCGTTCGGACTTGATCTGTTCTTTCCTGTCGTCGGGCAGCTTTTCGAATTCCTCCTCAGTCATGGGATGGCCTTTGTGCATGGGGAGGACCATGATTTCCGTGAATGTCTGTTTGAGAACACTGTTGCGCGCAGCGGCAAACTGCTGCAATTCCGCGTTGATCTGATCGCGCCGGGCCTCGAATCGATCCACGATTTCCTTCTTATGACTTTCGTACTCTTCGCTGGTAAAAGCCTTCTGGATTTCGTTTTCGAGGTCTTTGACCAGGTCGTCCATATCATCATGGAACCGGCAGCCCTGGCCGGCCGGGAGCTTGATCGCTTTGGGCTCGTCTTCTTTGGAAAAGTTGTGAAGATAACAGATGTCATCCGGCGCGGGTTCGGCGGCCGCCACCGCTTTTACCGCATTCATGATCGAGGTGCTGCGGCCGGTTCCCGGACGGCCCGCAACATACAGGTTGAACCCGTCGCTTTTAATGTGGAGCCCGAAGTGAATGGCATCGACCCCGCGTTCCTGGCCAATGATGCCTACCAGGTCGGGCTTAAGATCATCCGTCGTCTCGAAATGGAAAACCGAGGGGTCGCATGAATTGCACAAGTCCTGAGCAGGAAGTTCCTGGTGTTGCATGCATCGGTCCTTTGGAATGGGTGGCAGTTTGACCGGATTTCGAATTCGTACTCCACGGCCCCGCGGGTTTCGCGGGCATTCCGTGCTTTGGGCTTGCGCCTGATTCCAATTAAAGACTGCGGGCCAACTCGGCTTGCCGGCCCTTTTTCCATTTAATGCTGCAACCCAGAGAAGGAACCTGCTTGGCGGAAACGGGCCTTCCTTCCAGCAGGGCCACAATGGCGGCACGAAGGTCCGCGCCCGTGACCGGTACGTTGTTGCCGGGCATGCTGGCATCGAAGCGCCCCCGGTAGGCGAGTTGCAGATCCGAGTCGAAGAGAAAAAAATCGGGGGTGCAGGCAGCCTGATAGGCGCGCGCAACGTCCTGTGTCTCGTCGCAAAGAAACGGAAACGAGAATCCCACGCCTTCGGCGATCTCTTTCATGCGCTCCGGCGAATCCTCCGGATACTGTTCCGGGTCGTTTGCGCTGATTGCCGCGGCGGCCAATCCCCTGGGCTGAAGATCGCGAATGGTTCGCGCAAGACAGTAAAGAATGTGCTTTGAATACGGACAATGGTTGGCCAGAAAGACCACCAGAACGGCCTTCGCTCCCTTGGCCAGGTCCTCCAGGCGCACAATTCGGTTGTCGGCACGGGGATCGGGTAATTCGAAATCCGGGGCTCGTGTACCCAGGGCCGGCATGATTGAGGCAACTCTGACCATGGAAACCTCCTTGCCGAAACGAGTTGGGCGGCCGGCCCGCCACGGGCTATGTCGCGCCGCGTATTTCCGTCAGGATCCGGGGCGGCAGGCTGATCGCGTCGATTCCCGCTTCCTCGGCTTTCTTGCGGCACTCCGAATCAAGCGCAATCTCCCCGCACAGAATCAAGGGCTTTCCGCAGACTCGGGCCGCTTTAGCAAGTCGGCCAAGCAGCATCCACAAGGTCGGGTGATGGATAATGTCTGGTTCCTGTATTGCGGCCGAATTTCGATCGAGTCCGAAAAGATAACAAACCAGATCATTGGTCCCAATACACCCAAAATCCGCGGCCGCCATCAGCTCCTCGGCCTGCAGACAGGCTGAGGGCAGCTCGAACATGACCCCATGTTTCAGGCACGAGCCGGCAATATCGCGCCCGGCATCCTCCACGCGCCCCCGGAGAGCCAGAAATTGCGCCAAATCGGAAATGGTCGGGTATACGATCCGTATTTCCCCGGCACGCGATGCTTTGCAAAGGGCGGCTGCCTGGCTCGCCAGAATCGCATTCTGTCTCAGCAGCAAGCGGGCGCCCCGCAACGAGGAATTGCCGCCATCCAAATCTCTCGTACCCGCTGGGAGCCTTTTGTCTTCTCCCAGATCCAGCAGACGGATGTGAACGGGCCGGCCCTGCATGGCCTCCAC
>CAYVZU010000125.1:0-2951 GCA_964455935.1 uncultured Fibrobacterota bacterium | reverse complement strand
CACAACATGTTGGTAAAGTTCCCGTTGTTCGGATTCGTCCAGCAGCCGCCCTGCCACAATGGACTCAAACTCGGTTCGGAAAAGGCCGATTCCTTCGGCGCCGGCCTCGCAGGCGGCGGCAACATCCCGCGAGAAATTAATGGTCGCCATGAGTCCTATCTGCAAATTTCGTTCCTTTGCAGCCGCACTGGACCGAGGCTTGGCCGGGATGCAGCGGACCCGCAGCGTTTCCTCGTGAGGGGCCACAACGACCTGACCGCTGTCGCCGCACACCAGAACGCGACTTCCTTCGGAGATTCGATCGCGAATTCCCGTGATGCCGCTTACACAGGGAATGCCAAGGGCGCGGCAAAGAATGGCCGCATGGGACGTGTGGCCACCCCGCTCCGTGACAATTCCGCGAATGTTTTCGAAGTTCTGCTCGATCACAAGGCGGGGAGTGAGTTCAACGGCCACGGCAATCCGGTCCCGTCGCAGCCCCTTGCGCTGCACCGAACCCTCGGCCAACAGATGGCCGGGGTTTACGAGAGCGTCCAGCAGGCTGTTCTTTAAATCAATCATGTCGCTGGCCCGCTCCTGGATTACCACGCTCTGGCTGGAGGCAAGCCTTTGGCGATAGTGTTCCAGAATGATTCGCACGGCCGTTTCCGCCCGGTAATGGCCGCTTTGGATTGTCTCCACGATCCGCTCCCGAAGCCGGATGTCTTCCAAAAACGCCCGTTGCGTCCCAAACGCGCTGGCCGCGGAGGCGCCATATCGTTCAATGAGATAGTTCTCGGAACACTCAATGACCAGCAGAAGAAGCTGTATGGCCTGCTTGACCCGTCCAATTTCCTCGGGAATTTCTTCCGAGCCAATGGGCCGTCCGCCATCCGAACCGGAGGGCAGTTGCTGCACAAGAACGGCCTGGCCAAAGGCGGTTCCGTTGGAGATGGGAATTCCCGCCAGGCTCAACTCGCCGGCACTCACCCGAACGCGGCCGCTAAACATTGAGGTAGTTTTCATTTGTTAGTTCCCGAAGCGACCTCAAGATAGCGCAACGGCAAGGCGCCGCGCCATCCCCTTTGGATAAGCGATCAAGGCGCCGTCTTGCTCTCTTCTCCTTATCCTGTCCAAAGGAGTTGCTTTGCTCTTTCGCGTTTGCCTTCGTGAAATGAAACGCGGATTTCGCAACAAACATACCAGGACCGGGCAGGGGCAAATGCCGCTCTGAACCGATTCAGTGGTGCGTTCATCTTTCATTTTCGAAAACAGACTTCGAAACTGACAAGGGAATCATCCCCACTGTTCCTGCTCAACGGCGCTACTTGCCGTGCCGTTCATTCCTATCGGAAATCGAAAGGGGACTCCAATCCCACGCCCCGAGGCCTCACGCGCAAGTCATTTCCTGCGCATCGAGAACAGGACCAAGGTCGTCGCCTGGGGACTCCAGAATGCCGGGAAAGTGCTCTTCCCGGATTTCCCCATTTCGCGACAGAACGCATGCTCGTTCAAGATGGTTACGTAATTCCCGGACATTTCCCGGCCATTGGTGGGTGCGAAGGAGATCAATGGCGCCCGCATTGATGGGGGGCGGCGGATTGCGAAGCGACTTGAGAAGGAAATCCACCAGCCCCGCCAGGTCGTCGCGGCGCTCGCACAAAGGCGGCATCTCGATGGGAAAAACACAGATTCGATAATATAGGTCCCGCCGAAACGCGCCCCTGCGCATGCGCTCGGCCAAATCCGAGTTGGTGGCGCTGATAAGACGGAATTCGCTGGACCGCATCTGTGTCTCGCCCAGTCGGCGAAACGTCCGATCTTCGATGGTTTTGAGAAACTGAGACTGGACGGCAAGGTCCATGTCCCCGATTTCGTCAAGGAAAAGCGTTCCGCCGTCGGCTTCTTCGATCAGGCCTTTCCGGTCCCGGCTGGCCGAGGTAAACGAACCTTTGGCATGTCCAAACAACTCGCTTCGAAGAAGCTCTCCTCGAAGGCTGGCGCAGTTGACTTCCACAAATGGATGCCCATGACCGTGTTCGGCAATCCAGCGCGCCAAAAGGCCCTTCCCCGTTCCCGTGGGTCCTGTAATAAGGATATGAACATCGGTTTCCGCCGCAATCTGCGCGATGTCCCGCAGTTTCGTCATACTGGGATGCTGTCCAAAGTGCAGAAGCTCCGGAATTCTTTTTCTACGCAAGACCGGCTGACGCTGGGACGATGTCTCCTGCCGGATGAACCCCAGCAGCGCATTCGACGAAACCGGTTCCGCAAATACGGTATCGGCCCCGTGCTGCATCGCCTGCACCGCACGTTCGAGTTGCTGCTCACCCATGAGCACAATCACAACGAGATCGGGCCGGACCCGCCGCGCCTCAGAAATCCAGACCGTTCCTTTGGGCAGAACGCCGGGATTGAGAACAAGACAGTTAATGGCGCCGCTTTGCAGCTTCATTAAAGCCCCCTCGCCGCGGCTCGCGGTTTCGACTTGAAAACCCGCATTCATTAGAGCAGTGCCATAGCGAATGGCGATTCCATCTTCCGTGTCGAGCAGGAGCACTGTAGCTTTCATGCGAACACCAGGACTATGCGGTGGAAATGACGGGGTGAAGAAAAGGAAATCTCCTGAGCCAGGAAACGCAAAATGCGTACCGGCCCGCAAGGTCCCTGCTCATCCGGGTAACCGAGGTTCCGGGCGCATTGGCCTGCGCACAAATGGCATTGTCAGCAAAGCGCGAGGGCCCGAAAGCGCATGAATGCCGTTGGGTGCTTTGCGAAATCGGGACCGCGCAATCAAGATCCCCTATCCTAAATACCGCAATTGAACCGTGGATGAAGAGTGGTAAGATCTTGCCCTAGATCGGCTTGAAGAAAACGCAGGCATATCACCCAATAGATATGGCGAGGCTTTCTAAAAGTCGAGATGGGGCAAGAGGTTGCCGCTATTCGCCGCGGGCAACTGCGGTATTTAG
>CAYVZU010000124.1:0-11906 GCA_964455935.1 uncultured Fibrobacterota bacterium | reverse complement strand
AGCAGAATCGCGCCTTTTCAGGATTTTCTCAAACCAAACTGTAGAAGATGAGTATTAGTCGATTATTCTGGGAAAAAATAAACCAGCACAGGTATTTCTCACCACCGCAATGTGCGCCGCTGGTCTTGACCCCCGGCGTCGAATGCGCTTGCGAATCAATTCCGCACGGACTATTTTGCCTTTGAAAATACCCCCGGTTTTGACTTATCTTAAGATCGTCGTGTGGTAAGTGGCCGAGTGGCTGTGCCGAGGTCGAAGGCCGAGACGGCAAGCCCAAAGGGCGCAGCCTAACGCGGCGGTTGGGCGGAGCCATTAGCCGCCGATGGTGAAGAAGATACTGCTCTTTGCAGATAAGCCCCTGAAAAGGGGTCCCCGCCCGATCCCATCGGGTGGGGAAGAGGAGCAACGGCCGGAGCTGAAAGTGCCGAATACTTGGAGGCACGGAAGCGCATGGCCGATTGTGACGTGGAGAGGTGGCCGAGTGGCTGAAGGCGGCGGTTTGCTAAACCGTTGTAGGGCCTTAAAGCTCTACCTGGGGTTCAAATCCCCACCTCTCCGCCAGAACCCACATATGGGGAATTGGACCCCTTGGGGTTCACCGCGACTACACCCGCAAGTTACGCTTTGGAGCAGCACTGACTACGCCCACATAGCGGCCCTGGAAGTAAATCCCCACCTCTCCGATTGCTCGCCCTAGGCCGCACACCTCCGCAACTCCAAGTGTTCGCTGCTTGCGGTTTAGCGACCGGGCTGCGCTATCCCCACGAAGCAAGCTTCGTGGGGACCCCAAAAAACAAACACACGATACAGCATGCGGGTTTGAACCCCAGGGTTCACCGCGACTACCCCGCAAGATACGCAGGCAATTCCCCTGAATGCGCCGTCCGATTAAGCAAGGGGTTCCCGCCATCCTGGAGCGGATAGGGAGAATCATTCGGCAATCATAACAGTGGTTTGGTAAGAGGCCCTGTTCCAATTGCATCGCACGAAATACAGACCCGGTGACAAGGCAGCGGAACTCCACTGCGCTTCGTATCCGGCCCTGGCGGCCAATCTGGCTTCGAGTCGATGAACCAGCCTGCCCCGCAGATCGAAAATCGAAAAGACCGGAGGCAGTGCGCCAAGTTCGGCGTTGTATTCGGCAGGCTGAAAACGAATGGACACAGCGGAATTCGCCGCGTTTTGAATTGCGCTCAGCCCTGCGGAAAGGCTGAAGACCGCCGGATGGGTTGCTGTTGCGGTTGTCGGAATTCCGGAGATCGATTCCGGAACAGCAGCCCATTGCGGCGCGGACGAGTAGTTCTGTTTTGGGTTCCTCGTCTCGTATTTTGCCCAGGCTTCCTTGGCGCCTGGAACTCCTGCATTTACGGCCACGGCCAAAGCCGGTTGAAAATTCGCCCCGTATCCATCGGGATTGGCCGGATAGCCGTCCATCACCGTCCCGCTGCAGTTCACATCGCTGAAATTGGCCTTGTAATATTCGCCGAACGTTGAGAAGACGGCCCCGCTGCCGTTGGTGAACGTGCCCGCATACATCGGGGCATGAAGCCAGCAAAAGGGCGGAGTCATGCGGCCGACCGGAAATTTCGCCTTGAAGGCCAGAAACGGCTTTGCTTCCTCGAAACCAAGAGCAACGAGATGGCCTGCGCTCCAGGTTACAAAGTCGTCCATCCAGGGACGCGGCGTAGCCAATCCGCCGCCTTCCTCTATAATGCCCAGCTTGTTGGCGTTTGCGTTATTGGAATAGCGGGAATTGTAATATTCCAAATTGTAACCCACGCGGTCGACGAAATACGACTTCATGGGGTGATCGTCCGGAGTCATGCTGGCCGCCTGGCCCAGGGTCCGCAACGACCATGCCTGCGCGCGCACCTGGCCCCATTTGAGAAGGCCCTTGCGATACTCGCGATAGCCGGGGTTGGCCATCACCATATTCCAGTTGGCCCAAAACTGCAGTTCTTCCAGAAAAAAGTAGTCGCCGGTAATCAGGTATGGAAGGTAGGCGATGGACGGCTGGTGTGCATCGTCGGGGGTGTGCACGGTCAATGGATTGGTGACGGCCGGAAAGGCTTCATATTGGCGCGTTTGCGGATTGTAAGTATCGCTAGACCTTCCCAGGATCGTCATGTAGGGATAATCCTCAAGCGAAACCGGCAGGTTTGTTTTCTGGTCCCGGTAATGGATTTGAAAACTGCCGCCGGCCTGGCCGTTTCGAAGCGTGTTGGCCATTGCGCGCGGGTCCATACTCAATAGATATAGTGCGGCAAAGCGCGGCAGCGGCCCAATATCCGGGTGCGCTCCGGTCATGGGCATATAGCTTGTCAATTCCGCGTTTGACATGGGGTCGGGTGGAACACTGGAAAGATTTTGCAGCGCCGTTGTGGAGATGGAGATCCGCTGATCGTAACGGGGAACCGCGCCGGACGCAAACAGGTATTCCCTGTCATACAGGACATGGACCGCGGGTTCGTCTCCCCACCAAACAACCCGGTTCCAGCGCGCGTGGCGGGTATGGAGAAGGCCCTGTTTTGCATACACGATTTTGCCGGCCACAGTAATGTCGGTATCGTATTCGAACCCGGACGGATTCGGCACGTGGGCCCAGACGTTCTCGACAACCACATTGGTCCGCACCCGCTTCAATCCGCCAAAAGCGCGGACATGGAACTGCGCGCGAAGGTGCGGATGCACTTGACCGTCCGCGGCAACAAGCGGGGCGTTTAGGAGCCACTCTGTCGCAAGCGGGCCCTTGAGCCAGATGTCGGGCGAGGCGGAGGCGGCAAGCGCGCTCTTGGCGGAAGCCGAATAAAGTTTTCCGCTCAGGCGAAGATTCACCATGACGTCATAGCTGGAGGCAAGCAGATCCGCCGGTTGCAGCGGTGCGGTCTCGGCAGAGAGTGCGGCCGGCGACAATTCAACGTTCTTGATCTCGCTTGCGGAAATATTGGGCACTTGCAGGGTGATTATGCAATGGCGAACCGAGCCGTCGCTGTGCCGCGACTTGGGATTGAATTGAGCGGAGAGAGCGCTTCCGTTGGAGAGCTTTGCCGTCAAACCGCGGTTCTGCGCGATGTCGCCTTTCTTGAAATAATGGCCAAAGACCACGGGAACGTCACTGGCCGCCTTGCCCGAAATTTCCTTTAGCTGAAGCTGGACCGCCTGGGCAGATACCGGAAAAACAACTGCGATGGCAATTATTATAGGAAATCTGATGCTGATTATAAAGGACCGCATTTCTTCTCCTAATTTTATCGATTAAACCAAAAATTATGCCTCTTCCGGCGCTGAACGAATGAACTATTGCATAGGCAATTCCCCCAGAAGAAAAACCTTCTCAATTCAAAATAGTATTCGGATCTGGTTTGTCAAAACGGCTGATCGGATTGTAGTCATTCTCAAAGGAAAGTTCCGTAATGGAGGCCAGGCCCCTTGACGAAATGAGGACACGGCAGCCCACAATGAGCATGCCGGTGATGGGCCGTAAGTGCTTTTATGATTGAGAGCCTTATTCTTTCCCATGCCGATTCCGATCGGCATGGGAGGCGCAGCCGCGGCCAAGAGCCGTAAGCAGCGAATTTTTGAGCTGCGGAGGCGGCGGGCCGCAAGGCGAGCAGGTCCCGCAGTGAGGAAAGGGGTCTGGCCCATTACGGAACCTATCTGTGGTAATCACTATAGAAACAGACGAAAGTTGGAAGGTATTCTGGAATCTTCCTATTTCTCTAAGACACGTATGGGGCCAGGAAAAAAATACAAGGTGCGCACCAAAATTCTGCTCGACACCGATATTGGCAGCGACATCGATGATGCCCTATGCCTGGCCTATATTCTGGCCAACCCGGATTGCGAGTTGATGGGAATTACCACCGTGACCGGGCAGGCAGGCCTGCGCGCCCGGATGGCTTCTGCGCTGTGCAAGGCCTTTGGCAAGAAAATCCCGATCTACCCGGGCGCCGAAAAACCGCTTGTGATCGAACAACACCGGAAAAAAGCGCCATTGGCCCGGAATCTGGGCCGCTTCCCGCACGATCGCGATTTTCCAAGGCAACAGGCGACCCGCTTTCTTCGCGACATGATCCGGTCGCACCCGGGTGAAATCGTCCTGCTGACAATAGGGCCGCTCACCAATATCGCGCAGCTGTTTGAGGCCGATCCCGCAATTCCGGGACTGCTGAAGGGACTTGTCCTGATGGGCGGGGTTTTCACGGACCGCATTCCCGGCGCAGGCCCGCTGGAGTGGAATGCCATGGGCGACCCGCACGCCACGGCCATTACCTACCGCCACGCCGTGAACGTCCACCGCTCCATTGGGTTGGATGTGACATGTCAGATTTGCATGAACGCGGCGGAAGTGCGCCGCCATTTCCGCGCCCAAAATCTCGAACCCCTGCGTCATTTTACCGAAACCTTCCTTGCCCACAGCGACTGCGTGGTCTTTCACGATCCTCTTGCGGCGATTACGATCTTCGACGCGGAGGTGTGCGCCTTCGAGCGCGGCCATGTTGAAATCGAACTCGATTGCGCCCACACAAGAGGAAAAACCCGCTGGACGGCTGCTCCCGGCTTTGGTCGGCACGAAGTTGCGTTTGGCGTGAATGTACCAAGATTCTTTGACCGGTATTTCTCGGTGTTTTAGGGCGATCCTGTGACTGAAATTTTCGATCCTCCCTCCCACCTCTCCCCGACAGCTATTTTGTCTTCATGATCAATCCCGAGCGGCCCATCCTGGGAATCCCGGAGATGGACGAGCAGCACAAGTACCTCTATTTCCTGTTTGACCGGGTTGAGGATTCCCCCGCGGTCACGGACCGGCCTACGATGGCGACGCTCCTCAAGGAGATTGAAGGCTACCTGCTTTTCCACTTCAAATGTGAAGAGCACCTGATCCGGCTTTATGGCGCTCCGGACTTTGCCGGGCACCAGACCGAGCACGAGCGGGCCGGCGCGCAATTGATGGGATATCTCGAAGACTTTGAAACAGGCAGCTTGATTCCCGCCCGGCTGCGGGGCTTCCTTTCGAGCTGGCTGGCCGAGCACAGCCTGCTTTGCGACATGATCTACGCGGATTTCATCCGGAAGAAGAGAAGCAGGAAAAGCTGAGTCGTTGAGCACAGGAAACCAGGCTCAAGGTAACAGGCTTCAGGCTGCAGGTGAAAACAGAAAAATTGCCGATCTGAAGAGGACAGAATCTGGACTCTTTCCCAATCTCCCGCTGTAGCCCGAAGCTTGCAGTCACCTACATTCTTCATCGAAATCACGCACAAGTGCGTGCCACCCGGACCTCTTGCGGACCTGCGCCCCATTGCTTTTTGTCTGTAGCCTGTAGCCTAAATACCTACAGCCTTCTTCAAATCACCGAGCCCTGCGCGTACACTCGCGCTTTCTCATGGTCAGGCAAGCACAGAAACCGATCGATCTCGTCGAGCATTCGCTGCTTATCGCCAGGGAGGCGGCCTTCGACGTGGACATAGTTGTTGCCGTGATCGCAAACCAATTGGGATGCGATACCTTCAAGCTGCTCGATAAGGCAGCGCAATTCGAGCACGGTCCCTTCCGGTGTCTGCGGCACGAACCGGCCGGAGCGGACAAATGGCATCAATGGACTCTCGATTCTCAATGGTATTTCCTGCGCGGTGTAAATCCAAAGCCTGCGCAAACGGATAAACCCGGGGTTGGTCAGATTCAAAACCCGCGCGGTCTCGTCGATATGATGCTTCCAGTTGTCACGACCGCCCAAACCCAGCAGAACGTAATAGGAGATTTCGATTCCCGTCTGCCTGAGCCAGGCCGAAGTCTCGATTGCCATCTTTGGCGATTGACCTTTGAAATGGAACCGGAGCGTCTCGGTGTCACCCGACTCGAGGCCGATGTGTATGCGGTTGAGGCCAGCCTTGGCCAATGCGCATAAACCCGTTTGTCCCAGCTTCCATAGGGTTGCCGTTCGGGCGTAACAGGTCACACGGTGGATTTCCGGGAATCGCTGGCGCAGATATTGCAGAATGGCCAGTGAGTCCTGGAGCGGGACACACAAAGGATCCGAATCCCCCAGGAATGCCGACTTCACCCGGGCCAGTCGCTGCCGGAGCAGGTCGATATCGCGGCACACATCGGCGGCGCTCCGAGTCGAGAATTCGGGCTGGCCCATGCCGGGGTAGATTCCGCAAAAACGGCATCGGCCCCAACCGCAGCCGCGCGTCACCCGGATAAGGAGACTGCACCATTCGCTCGGCGGACGAATCACTAGAGGCTCGGGTTCTCTCATACCCAATAAAGAAAACTTTTCCCAACCGGCCTGATCCAGGTCTACGGCCTGAGTTTCGCCAATCCGGAAAAGACCTTATCGTTAACGCAAAGGGGGCGTCACAATGAATTTGGGACTTCTTGGCCTTGTTTGTCTGGCTCCATGCGTTGTATGGGCCGATCTCAAAACCGGCCTGGCCGGCTCCTGGGACTTCGAACGCGCCGACAGTCTTACGATTCCGGACGCCTCCGCCAAAAGCAATGATCTAACCCCCTATCGTTGTACGCGAGCCAATTGGATCGCCGGCAAGCCGGGATTGGGAAGGGCCATGGTCTTTGATTCTGTCTCGCGAAACGGCGCGCGATCCAATGCGAACAACCTGTACGACGGCTTTCAATCCGGGACGGTCTCGTTCTGGTTTCGAACCACGAAAGAAAACGCGGTTCTGCTGTGCTACGCAAGCCCCGAGACGTCGAATTCGGCCATGAGCTGGGGGCTGGATTCCGGTTATGTCGCCCAGACCTGGAAATCCAAGGACGGCCTGCGCCATATCCTGCGCGGGGCCAGCCATGCCTCTGACGGCCAGTGGCATTTTGTCTGTTTCGTGGCCAACGGAACCTCGCAGCTTCGGATCTATTTGGATGATACTCAGCAGCCGGTCGATTATATCCGGCCCGCAGGTGCCGGGGACCGGCGAACCGATTTCATCGCGGATCTGCCGAATTTGCAGCGCAATCATCTGGTGCAGATGGGTAGCTGGCCCCAACGGTCTGCGAACGGCAGCATCGTTGAACAGGGATTGTATTCGGGCCTGATCGACGAAGTTTCGATCTGGAGCCGTCCCCTCTCGGCATCGGAAATCTGGTCCTTGTACGGAGTGGCGAATGTCGCGGAGCCTGTTGCGGCCCCTATCAGGCCGGCGCAGCCTGCGGTGCCCGCCGCGTTCCCCATTGTTGACACAACAGCCCCGGTCGTGGCAATGGCCCCGCTCCAGGAAAATGATAAGAAAGAAATTGGCCCGGGCTCGAAGGTGAAGATCGAGTGGAGCGCGCAAGACGCGTTTGGCGTTGCAAGCTGTTCGCTTTATTACGGCGCAAACCCGGTATGGAACCTGATTGCCGCCCTTCCGGGAACCTCCACCCGGTTGGATTGGCAGGCGCCGGCCGACCTTAGCAATGGGAGCTGCATCAAAATCGTTGTCAGGGATTCGGCCGGAAACTCCGCTGCCGCTTTTTCCACGCCATTTTCGGTTGCGGGTGTGCCGCATGTGACTTCTCCCGATAGCGTTGTGGTCAAACCGGGCGACGCGCTCTATTATATCCTTACCTACGATTCGGCCGGCGTGAAGGGCAGACCCGAGTTCGCAATGTTGGGCAAGCCCACCTGGGATGTAATGCTTTTGGGTTCCAGCCTCATTGGAGGTCCGGCGCCGCGGGGGCCTCAAACAGATACAATCCGGATCAAATTCAGCCTGGGAAACCAGAAGGAGTTCTTCTCGCTTCGCGTTTTGATTCCAACGCCTTCCGTGGCCTTGCGGCCGGTCTCCGTTTCAACGACACCGGTCCTGCGGCTTGTGGGCCCGTCGACCGGAGTGGACCTGCCCTTCCCAATGGATTCACGGGCGGACTATCGGCTTGATATCTATGATTGCACCGGCCGAAAACTCTGGTCGTACAAAGGGGCCGGCGCGGATTCCGAAATTCAGGTGCGCTGTCCCTCTCTCTTGCTGAATGGCGCGTATATAGCCACTCTCAAGTCGGCGGAGAAGAGCACCCGTCGGAGCTTCCGCGTGCTCCGATAGCCGCCGCAATGGAAACACTCATCCTATATTGCCATCCCTATGAGGGGAGCTACAACCATGCGATCCTGGAGGCCGTGCGCAAGGGAATCGAGAGACGCCGCGCATCCTTCGACGTGATCGATCTTGTCGGCGAGGGTTTCAATCCGGTCATGTCCAGCCAAGACCTGGCCGGCTACTCCAAAGGCGTGTGGGCCGACCCCAAGGTGGGCGAGTATCAGAACAGGATCGCCGGGGCCGCATACCTTGTGATCATCGCGCCGATCTGGTGGGGCACAATTCCCGCTGTGCTTAAAGGATTTTTTGACAAGGTCTTTCTGGAACACTGGGCTTATGAAATCACCAAATACGGAATGTTCAAAGGAAAGATCCGGACCATTCGCAAGGCTGTGGTGATCTCGACCATGAACGCGCCCAAAACCATCTACAACTGGTTTCTGGGAAATCCTTTCAAGCACAGCCTGATCCGTATTACGCTTAAGTTCTGCGGGATCAAGAAGGTGAAATGGTTCGAACTCTACCGCGTTGTCACGGTAGGCCAGAAGAAGCGGGCGAAGTGGCTGCGCGATATCGAAGAGTATTTTGCCGACCCGGATGAATTTGTTTGACATTGGACATTTGATTCCAAAGCCCGACCACCAAAATGACCGCCAGACCGGCAAGAAAATAACCGGGCCGGCCGGAATGGTCCATGACAGGTTGCATCGAATGCGCGCGGCGGATGTATATTGGGGTTGAGGTATCCATGAGAAATCCGTTGATTGCGGCAATCATTCTTGCGGTTCAGATCGCGGCCTTTGCCCAGGATCCCTGCGGTCGGAAATTGAATCCCATATCGCCCCGCCTGGAACGGTTCCGCGCCTGGCTGATTAAGGAGCAGGTTCCCTGCTCCACATTCACGAAGGAACTCAATACGCGGATGAAGATGTTCGCGGATACCGCGCGCTGTAAAATCGACACTTCCTCCGTGAGTTTTATTGGAGAGAGCGGCACCCCGGTTCAAATCATCATGGTCGTGAGCATGACCTGTCCGCTTTGCAAGTTGCTGTATGCGCAAATGTACCGTGAAGTAACCGCCGGCGTGCTGAAAGGCAAGGCGCGGATGGCGGTCAAGCCATTCTCGTCCCGGCCGGTTGACGTTGCGCTGGTGGCCGCGGCCGACTGGCGCAAGCAGCCGCAATTGCTGCTGTCCCTTGAGCCGGTCAAGGAACGAGTGACGCTGGAAATAATCCGCTCAATCATGAAACGGCTGGGCGCAGATTCCGCCGAGTTCGACCGGAGAATCGGCCAGGATGACCTCAAGCAAAGGGCCGCCGCGTGGGCCGACGAAGCCCATCGCAATGGAGTGGATCGGACCCCCACCTTCTTTATCAACGGCCGTCGGTACCAGAGCTACAAAGACACCCAATGGGTCATTGACGCCGCGGAGTTTGAATACGAGCGCCTCACGGCGAAAACTCTTCCACGCACCGACCCATAAAGCCTCCCCATCCGGTTCTATTGTCGGAAATCAGGTTTTCTAATCAATCCGTTTTACACTTGGGTCCGTGCGGGCCTCGGGATTGGCGGGCATGGGCTTGCCCACGGCCTGCATGCGCTCCGGCGCAATGCCTTGGTTCTGAATCCAGGTTTTGATCGATTCCGCCCGCTTTTGGGCAAGCTCCCCATTGTCTTCGTAGCAGTTGATCTCGATCTGCATGTAGGGAAAGCGCTCCATTCGGTCGGCAATGTTCTGGAGCATGGTTGGCGAATCGCCCGCTAGTTCGGCCGTGCCCTGCGCGAAGCTGATGGATTCCAGGCGCATGGTCACGCTTCGATCCAGAGGAATTGGAAGGTTGTCCGGGCAGCCGTCACCGTCCCGGAAATCGTTTTTCACCTCGGCGGCATCCTGGCATTTGTCCATGGAGTCCGCGACGCAATCGCCGTCCCGGTCCAGGATCGCCGGCGGACAGGGCGGAGTGCAGGAACCCCCGATGACGGACAGTCCAACAAGTGCAATCGTGCAAAGCTTCTTCATTTGGATCTCCTCCATATTCGAAGAATATTGGTAACTGCTCACGTCTCCTGAAAGAACCTTGAAACCACAGAGTTACACAGAGGCCGGAGAAGAGGACACAGAGAGGAGAAAGATCCTTTCCGGCGCTGCGCGCCAGAAAGATTTTCCCTCTGTGGTCTCCTTCTTACCTCGGGTTTCTCTCTGTGGTTTCATGGGAACCTGAGCAGTTACGAATATTGATGCAAAGGTGAAGGGAAAGCAACGCTCAGCCACGAGAACAAGATTACAGGATTCCAAGAAGACAAACAGGATGGAATCCCGCCAATGCTGCAATCTCGTCCAAATCCACACTTCATTATCTTTGGAACGTGCGCGCAGAAAAATCTACTTTCTCTTTTTGGTCCAAAATGGTTTTGGTCACCATCAAAGAGGAGGTTTTGTGAAACGAATCGTTCCGGTATGCTTTGGGGTCCTATTGGCCGCATCCCTCGCCTTTGGCCAGGCGCGCATTCTGAGTCTGGGCGGAAACACCTATATCAATGATCCTTCGCGGCTTTTCACAAATCCAGCCAAAGCCGGGGAATACAAGGACATGCTATATGGCGAGAGCGGTTCGCGCATCTTCGGTACCATCGGACTGACCGACGCATTGACACTCGGCGTCGCCGCGCCGCGGAGTCTGGCGCATACATTCTCCTACAACCGGTCCGCAGTCGGCGCTCCGGGTGCCGACAATCTGCATTTTCTTCTGGGATTGGGCAACCTAGGCTTTGAAGTCTGGTCCGAGGGCGAAAGTACGGTGTTGGACAGTGCCATGCTGGGCAGTCCCGCAATTGACCACAGCAGTTCGATCCGATCCATCGATGTGAAAGCCGGACTGAGTTTTGCGGCATTGGACCTTTCCGTCGGCTTGGGGTACATTATGGAATCGGATCTTTCGGCCAGCGTTCCCGATAGTGCAATAGAGACTTCCGGAACGGGTTTGGGGGGCCTTGCCGACATGTCCATTCTCTTCGGCAGTAATACAAGATTGGGAATCTATAGCCGACTGGGCGCCGAAATATTCCAGGAAGAGCGGATCGCCACACCTAGGGTGGGCACGACAGTCACCGTCAAGAATCCCGATTACCAAGCAGTGGAAGCCCGTGCCGGTTTCCTGGGCGAAATTCAAATTGCCGATCCCGCCAAGTTTTTCCTCCTGGCCGGAGTGGGCGCAATCCGCACTGCAATGGAAACCGATGCAACACCCAAAACCGCAAACATAATGATGAGCTACATCCTGCCCGAATTGCGTGCCGGCTTTGAATACGAGTTCGGCCGTGTTTGGAAGATCGAGAATGTTTTCCTGCGCGCCGGCGCTTCCAAGGTAACCTACACGCAAACCGATACAACCATCGAAATCACCTATCCCAATGTCGGCAAAAGCATAATCGAGAGGCGCTCGGCAACGATTCCCGGAACAACGACCTGGACCCTGGGCACCGGAATCCGGCAGGGCGCCTTCGCGCTGGACGCCACGGTAGCTCCGGGATCGCTGGACGGAGTTTATTTTCTCAACGGCGGGGGCCCGAACCTGGCAAGCATTACTCTCTCGTATAAATTCCGCGGAGGGAGTTCTTCCTCCTCCAGCGAAAGCAGTTCTTACACGCCAAGCAATGAGAGCAGGATGCCGGCGTCCGGGGACGAGGCAATGGGCACAGGGGCAACGTCGATTTCCCGGTAGAATTCTTTTCTCCTTGGAAATAAATAGGGCCGGTGGAAACCGGCCCTATTCATTTCTGGAGAAATGGAGGCAAACTAGCCCATCTTCCGCAGTAGTAATTTATTTTGCGGTGATCTGACCGACAAAAGTCCAAATGGGTTTGGATATTGGC
>CAYVZU010000123.1:0-11964 GCA_964455935.1 uncultured Fibrobacterota bacterium | reverse complement strand
GCGAAATCTTGCCAATATCAGCCTTTTTTCACTCGAACTGTCGAACTTGGGCTAGAACAGCCAAGCCGACCCATTCTCCGCAGAAGCTTTGCTTCTGGGGAGGATCGTAGGCAATCCCGCTGCTTCGCCGCGGAATAAAAGATAAAAAGCGAAAGGGGCGCCCGGTGGAGCGCCCCTTGCATTCGAAACCTTCTTTTCGCGCTTAGCCCACATTGAAACCAAAGTCCCGCATTGCGGACATCAGTTTGCGCTTGGTTTCTTCCTGGATCGGAACCATGGGCAGGCGCAGGTCGCCCGCGGCCAGGCCCATCAGGTTCATGGCGGTCTTCACCGGCGCCGGGCTGGTTTCGTAGAACATGGCATTGCACAGATCGAAAAGCCTGTAGTGCAGCTCCGTGGCGCCTTTGATGTCGCCTTCGTGCCAAAGCCGAATGAGTTCCGACATTTCGCGTGGCGCGATATTGCCGACCACGGAGATCACACCGGTGCCGCCCACCGCCAAAACAGGAAGCGTCATGGCATCGTCGCCCGAAAGAATGGTGATCCGCTCGCCACAGCGCTTTCGGATTTCGCTGATCTGGGTGATGTTGCCGCTGGCTTCCTTGACGGCCGCAATATTATCGATCTTGGCAAGACGCTCCAGGGTTGCCGGGAGCAGATTTACGCCGGTCCGGCCGGGCACATTGTAGAGCACCATGGGTATGCCGGATTCCTTGGCTACGGTCTCGAAATGACGGTATAGCCCTTCCTGGGTCGGCCTGTTGTAGTAAGGCGTGATCACCAAGGCCGCATCGGCTCCCGCCTTTTTGGCGTGCTTGGCCGCATCGGCCGCCTCCTTCGTGTTGTTCGAGCCTGCGCCGGCAATCACCTGCACGCGGCCCTTGCAGATCTCGATTGCCAGGTCGACCACGTGCTTGTGTTCCTCCCAGGACAAGGTGGGCGATTCGCCCGTGGTTCCGCAGGGCACCACGCCGGCGACGCCGTTCTTGATCAGAAACTCGATGTTGTCCTTCAGTCCCTGCTCGTCCACACGTTCGTTGCGAAACGGCGTGGCCAGCGCCACGTAAAGACCTTTTAGTGAGATCATATTGCCACTCCTCGGAGCATGCTTTTTCGGGCTTCGTCAGGCGAGGTCCAATTGCCGCTTCACCTCAGCTCCGACTTTTTGCCTTTCTTTGTCTACTGTGCCTCTTTTACGACCCAGACCTTAATTTTCGCTGCTACGCTCTTTGAAAAACGCACCGGCACCGTATAGACGCCCAACTCCTTGATGGGATCTTCCAGCTCGATGTCCCTCTTGTCGATTTCGAAGCCCTCATTGGCCAGGGCCTCAGCGATGTTCTGCGGCGTAACCGAGCCGAACAACTTTTCGTCCTCGCCCACCTTTACGGGGATGGTCAGGCTTACGGATTCGATTTTACGGGCCGCGGTCTTGGCGACCTTGTTTTCGCGTTCTTCGCGTGCTTGCTTAAGGCGAAGGCTTTCGGTTACGGTCTTTTTATTGCCCTCAGTGGCCACAACGGCCAGACCACGGGGAATGAGAAAATTACGGGCGAAACCGTCGGCCACTTTCACAGTGTCCAGCGGATTACCCAGGTTCTCGACAGCCTGCTTCAAAATTACTTCCATAAACGTCTCCTTTCATTCATTTTCAGACCGATCAGAGGGCACAAGCCGGTTGCGGAATCCCAGCCAGACGTCGGAGAGCCCGACCACGGCCACGACCGCCAGCGGAATCTGCGTAAAGATGGTGAGGGCATAAAACAGCATGATCAGAAACACGGAAACTTTGTAGGCGAGAAAAAAGCTGTGGACCACAGCGAATCCCTGCAATAGATAAAGAGAGCCGGTGAAGACCAGCATGTTGTGCCCCACAAGATTAAGCTGCCCATGCTCGAAGACCTCGGACAGCAATCCGGCCGCAAGCAGGTAAAGGAATGCGTCATGCAGCCGGAAATCGACGAAGCGCACATATCCCATGCCTTGCTGGCGGCGGCCGGCCAAAGTCATTACTGCGTAGCGGGACAGCCAGATTCGAAACAGGCCGGCCAGGGCCCAGTAAGCTGGAAACAGCCGCTGGACCCAACGCAGAATGGAATCGAGTTCCGGAGTCCGGCCTTTCGAAAACTGGCTAAACAGGGTTCCCTGGGAGCGCCAGGAATCGGCCAGTTCTTTTTGGAAGGTGTCGCGCAACTGGGGAATCCAGAAAACGGCAACGATTAACGCCAGCGTTGGCAGGAGCCCCCACAAGTAGTAGAAACCCGGCCTGCAATTGGTGCGCGCGCAAAGGAAAATCGCCAAGCCGGCGGCCAGACCCTCCGCCAGAAATACACCGGCCTCTAGGGGGCTTGCGTGCAGGACCAAATAGCTCTGGTAGGCTAGTGCGCCCATCAAAACGACAACACCGGCCGCAAGCCGCCGCTGCCCCGTGGCCACAATCAGAGCCATGAAATTGAACAACGCTGCCGGAAGCACCGAATCCGCCGCCCTATTTCACATTCTCGGCTACGTACGGCACCAAAGCCAGGAAGCGGGCTCGCTTCACGGCCTGCGCCACATGGCGCTGGTGTTTTGCGCACGTACCGGAAATTCGACGCGGCACAATTTTGCCGCGTTCGGAAATCAGGCGGCGCAGTTCGCGTTCGTCTTTGTAATCGATGAAGGTGACCTTCGCCTCGCAATAGCGGCAGATCTTGCGGCCTCCGCCAAGGCGCTTTTTCTCAAAGTCTTTCCGTTTCTCTCTCGGTCTCATGATTTCCTTCCTTTATCAGTGGTTCCCCGGTGTTCTGCCCCTGGCCCGCTTCGTCGGGCCCCGGTGCCTCGCGACGGTCCAGGAACTGGACGCGCTGCGCATGGATCTCGACTACGCTGCGCCGGGTTCCGTCTTCCTTTTCCCACGAACGGCTCTGGATTTCGCCCTCGACGAAAACCGCGGATCCCTTTCGGAGAAACTCGGCGCAATTTTCGGCCAGTTTCTGCCATGCTACCACGCCCACATAGCAGACGTCCTCCTTCCAGTCGCCCGCGCTGTCGCGGAAGCGGCGATTGGAGGCGATGCGGAAATTCAGGACCGCTATCCCCGCCTGCGTTGTGCGCAACTCCGGATCGTTGGTCAAATTGCCGATGATCAGAATCTTATTCACCGCCGGCAATCGTCGGTTGGCCATTCTGTTCCTCCCGTGTATGAAGCGGAACGCCGGGCCCTATTGGGGCAATTCGCGGCTAACCGTAAGAAAACGCAGCACGTTTTCATTCAGGTTGAGCTTCCGTTCCAACTCGGCCACGGCATTACCCTCGGCCTTGTAGTTGAACACGGTGTAGTGGCCGTGGTTCTTCTTGTTGACTTCATAGGCCAGGCGGCGCTTTCCGCGGCGATCCACATTCTTGAGCTGGCCCTTGCCGCCCAGGAACGTTTCGACCTCCTTCACCACCGACTCGATCTGATCGTCGGACAGCATCGCATCAACGATGAGGACGGTTTCGTAACCTCGTACCATGATTCACCTCCCTTCGGTCTGTTGGTCCCGGCCACGCGGGCCGAAACAGGGATATATTGAAACGCATCGGCGATGCGCTCCCGCAATTTCAGGATCAGAATCTTGGTTCTGAATTCCCGCGACTGCTTTTATCAACAGGCGGATGGCCTGTTTTTTTCCTTCCTCCGTCTTGGAAGAACAGTTGTGACCGTTCTTCATTGAGCCGTAAAGTTATACCGGCTTGCAGCGGCCTCGATTCCCTGACTGACAAAGAATTCAAGCGCATCGGCGGCCCGCTCGATCATGGGCCCAAGCGCTTTTTTCCCGGCCCGTGTCCAGCGGCCCAGCACAAAGGCAATTACGTCATTGCCGATCTTGGGGCCGATGCCCAGACGCATACGGCCGAACTCACGGCCAATTTCCGCTTCGATCGATTCCAATCCGTGGTGGCCGCCCGCCGATCCCTCTTTGCGGATTCGCATGGAACCCAATGGCAGGTGAAAATCGTCCACCACAACCAGGATTCCTTCCGCGGGGGTCGGAAAGCCTGCCCTCAAGGCGGCAACGGCTTTGCCGCTTTGGTTCATGAATGTTTGCGGCAGGGCCAAAACCACGCTGTCGTTGCCCATGCGTCCTGCGGCAAAGCGGCAAAGATGATCCCGCTGTTTTAGCTTCCACCGATGACGGCGCGCGAATTCCCGCACCGCCAGAAACCCCGCATTATGGCGCGTATTTCTGTACCGCCAACCGGGGTTTCCAAGTCCAAAGATCAATTTCCAATCGCCGGCCGGTACCGCTTCCATTCAGAAGGAGTCTACTTCTTCTCCTTTGCGGGAGCCTTTTCTTTTTCTTTGCCCTGGGCCGCGGCGGCACCCTCGGCGCCTTCGGCGCCTTCTTCTTCCTTCTTACCCTTGGTCTTGACCAGTTCGGGTTCGGCCGTGGTTTCCACAGCAGCCGCGGTCGCCTCGGGCGTCGCCACTTCTTCGCGAATTACGGTAATCGTAACCACCGCATCATCGGCATGGTGAAGTAGCATTGCCTGGGGCACCGAAATCTGGTTGATATGAATCGACTGGCCGATATCGAGATTGGATACATCCACGCTGATTCTCTCGGGGATATCGCCCGGCAGACACTCGATCTTCAGCGAGCGTAGCAGGATCTGCATAAACCCGCCGCTTGTCTTGACGCCCACGGCTTCGCCGGTGAATTCGACCGGCACCTCGACCGTAATTTTGGTGTCCATGGATATGTGTTGAAAGTCCACATGCGTGATCTCGCCCGTCAGCACATCCTTCTGAATGTCACGAATAATCGCCTTGGTGTCGTTTGAATTGCCGGCGATTTGCAGGTTAATGATGTGCTTGTCTTCGCGCCGGCGAAAAAGCCCTCGTAGTTCCTTGGCATCGATTTCCACAGGAATATTGTCCTGGCCCGCGCCGTAAAAAATGGCGGGTACAATCCCCTTGCGGCGCAGCCGGTTTGCTTCGCCCCTTGTTCCCATCGTCCGTTGACGGGCATTCAGCGTGATTTGTTCCATCTTGTGCCTCCGTTTTGTTTCCGCATTTATTGGGCTGGGGCGGATGGATTCGAACCACCGAATGCGGGTACCAAAAACCCGTGGCTTACCGCTTGCCGACGCCCCAAAAAAAAGCGTTCTCAGTTGTCAGTTTGGACCGGCTTACGTCTTTCCCGCTGAGAACTGCGAACTGACAACCGCCAACTTTCTACTCAATCTCTCCAACGTCTCCTTCGTCTTCGGTCTTTCCGGTTTCGGTGGGCTTGCCCTCCGATGCGGCGATGCCGGCTTTGTTTAGTTCCGCCTCGTAAACATCCAGGACCCGCTCCTCGATCTTCTTGCGCATATCGTTGTTGATGGGATGCGCGATATCCTGGTAAGTCCCGTCGGGCCGCTTTCGGCTGGGCATGGAGACGAAATATCCCTGTTTGCCGCTGATAATCTTAAGCCCGCGAATGACGAATTCGTTGTCGAAGGTGATGCTGGCAAACCCCTTGAGTTTGTCTTCATTCCGCAAGGTGACGCGCACTTCTGTTATTTCCACAGCTGTTCCTCCTCGGGTCGAAGTTCAGAAGCATCGGGGTGGATTGCGAAGGGGGCTGGTAAAAACGGCGGTGGACAGGCCCTGAGTGAGGATCCGGTCACGAACCCCGTTGGAATTACTGAAGAATCCGACAATGGTGGAACCACTTCCCGTCATAACGGCTCCCTCGGCGCCCGCATCCATCAGTTGCTGTTTGATGCCCGCCAATTCAGGATGATGAGCAAAAACCACCTCCTCAAAGTCGTTGTGAAGCAACTGGGTAAGGGGGATCCGACCCTGCAGGTAGTTTTGGTACAGTCTGTCTAAATTAACGTTTTGGCGGGAACCAGTCAACAGCTTCGTAATCTCCTCATAGGCCCAACGGGTGGACACATGCACTTGCATATGGACCAAAACAAGCATTTTTTCGCAAAAATCAGGCAGTTCGCGAAGCTTTTCGCCGCGGCCCTCTCCGATTGCCGCCGTCCAGGATCGCAAGAAAAAGGGCACGTCGGACCCAACCGAAAGCCCAATCTGAACCAGTTGTTCAATCGAGAATCCAAGGTCCCAAAGACGATTCAGCACCATCAGGGCGGTGGCGGCGTTGCTGCTTCCTCCACCCAGGCCCGCGCCCATTGGGATTTTTTTTTGCAAATGGATGCGAATTCCCGCGGTCTTATTTGCTTCCCGAAGCAGGAGCTCGGCCGCGCGGATGACGAGATTTTCTTTGCCGGCGGGCGGCGCCGGAGTTCCTTCGATCGTAAGCTCCAACGTATCGGATGGATAGAAATGCAGTTCGTCGAAGAAATTGATGGCGAGGAAAACGGCTTCGATGTTGTGGTACCCGTCGCTTCGCCGGTCCAATACGCGAAGGAACGGGTTGATCTTCGCCGGCGAGAGGGCCACAACACATTCCTCGTCCGGGCCCGGCTTGATTTGTTGAGGGTAACCATTCATAGCATCCTGCACTATTTCAGGGCAACAGAATCCCGATTCCCATGCCCAGGCCGTCTGCGACAAGATCCTTGAAGCTGGCATTTCCCTTGCCTGTCCAGCCATCCCGCGCCTCTTTGGCCACGCTTAGGCTGAATGTGAGCGAGATCGCTGTCCATCCGGCGGACTTTTCCGATAATTTGGCCGACTGTTCAAGATGGTGCCGGCTGGCGGCTGTGAATACGGCCGCGGCCAGGAAGTGTTTCAACTTGTCGGTCCCAAACCAGAGATCGCCGCTCTGGGCCAAGATCGGTTTTGAAAAGGAAGTCAGGACAAACAGCAAGATTAGCGCAATGATCTTCTCCGGTCCCCGCGCAACGCCGGTCAAAGAAATTGTTGCCGTGGTCCACCGTTCCCTTCCCTTCATTTTTCCTTCCGGTCGCGTCCCCTTGGGGCCGGCGCCTGTTCGAGTCCCGGTTCGAGTTCGCGGCAAATAAAAATATCTGCACGAATGTGCAGAATTCAACCGAAGCCTGCGTTGATGTCCAGGCGGGCACCATCCAGCGGTTTCGAAATTGACATACGGATCCGCGCGCTTGATTTTGAAATTCTATATAGTTACTTTAGTCCGACACCGGCCTTCCGTAGTGAACCCGAGATATCAGCGGAAGAAGAGCGTGGGAGCGCCGGGGAGAGTCAGAGCAGGAATGAGAAATCAATCCGCCGGGTTGTTTCCTATGCGAGTCTCTCGTAGATCTCAAACCCAGTTATCCAATCCGGAACGAGTTTCCCATACCATTACCCCAAGAGGAGGTTCTATGAAGAAGATGTTGGCGTTTGCGGTGTCAGCGGCCTTTGTTGTGTGCGTCGGAGGTTGCGGCGGGTCCAAAGAAATTTCCAAGGGCAACGCGCCCGAGTGGTTTTTAAATCCTCCCAAAGCCGCTGACAAACTTTACGGCATTGGATCGGCCCAGAAGCAGAGTCTGCAACTGGCCAAGGAAATTTCCGAAACCCGCGCCAAGAAAGAAATTGCCCAAGCCCTTTCCCAGAAGGTCCAGAATCTGATGAAGGATTTCATGAGCGAAGCCGGGGTGGGTGAAATGGCCGAAGCGACCGAGTTCACGCAATCCATCACCAAGACCATCACGGATGTTGAGCTGGAAGGATGTACGATCGAGAAGCGCGAAATCATCGATGGTAATGTCTGGTCTTTGGCGGTCTGGCCCATCGACGATGCAAGCCGCTCCTTTCTGAAAGACAAGATCAATGCCGAGTTGAAACGCCGCGAAGCGCTTTACAACGAGATTCAGGCCAAGAAGGGCTTTGAGGACCTCGATAAGGAAATCGCGAAACTCAACGGCAACTAAGAAAAGGCAGGGCGCCAATGAAAATATTCCATTTGTTGTTGATGGCGGGCTGCCTCGTCTTTGGAACAGCCGCAGCCCAGGATGAGAACTCCACCGAAGGAACGGCGGCGCCGGGCACCGAAGCCGTTGCTCAGGAACCGGCCGCGGACCAGAATCAGGAAGCCGGAAAATACGAGCGCAAATCCGTGTCGTTTGTCAACGCGCTCTGGCTTTTGGATGCTTCCACGCGCGGCATGCCTTCCGAGATGGTCGGCTACATGCTCAATAAGGCTCAACAGGGCATCTCGATGAAGCGATTCGACTACAACCCGCTTCCCGATACCCTCGTGCGCAGCTTTGTGGATGCCGCCAACGCCAAAGAGAAACTGACAATTGATGATGTGGCCAAGCTGATGGAAGAGCAACTTGTGCCGCAGATCACAAAGATCCTTGAGGCTGAGCGTGAAATGCGCGCGGCCAACCTGCTTACGGACCAGCAAAAGAATTCGTTTATTACGGACAAGGCCAAGGAGCTAGGCGTTACGGGCGAACAGCTCGAGACGATCATGAACTCGGCCTATTTGTATCTGCCCGTGATCGCCGATTTCTCTCTGGTTAAGTCGCAAGATAAAAACAAGCAGGAGTCATGGAAGTGCACGGCCCAGTGCGGCATTCTGTGGTATTCCCTGTCGGTAAAGGGAGACCAGCCCAAAGTCACAATGCGGGTGAAAAAGATGACCCGGACCATGGGATTGGCCAAGGTAAAAACCGGCCACTTCAGCAACTACACCATGGACGGCGAGAGCGTGACCCCGGAGCAGTTTGCGTTCCGCAGCATGGTTAAAAGCGGCGTGAAGAACCTGGTTGTGGCGACGCAATCAATGCCCGAGTTCAAGCTTGCCGGACAGGTCTTGGAAGTGGCCGGCAGCAACGTGGGTTTTGATCTGGGCAAAAACGAAGGTCTGCGCCTGGATGACAAGTACCGGATCATGGTCCTGACCGAAGCGGCCGACGGTTCGGTGAAACAGGAGGCAACCGGCTGGACCATCGTGAAGCTGGTGGGCGATTCCAGCAGCAAGGAAGGATACAAGAGCAAGGCCCAGATCATTGCCGGCACGCCCGGAATCGGCGCGGTCATGATGGAGTATCCGCGGCTGGGGATCGACGTGCATCTGGGATATAAATCGTTTCCGGTCAGCACGGATGGCCTTTATACCGATGTCTACGGCGATTCGCTGGAAGTAGGCATGGGGAGCGGTTTTGAGTTGCTGGCCATGTACAACATTGGCCGCCTGCTGAAAATCAATCAGCTCTACCTTGGATTTGGCTGGGGGCTGGGCGGGGGCTCGGCAACGGGCTACTTCGATAGCTGGAGTACGAGGATAGAGGGCGTTTCATTCCAGAGTTTTGAAGTGCCTTTGATGAAGCGTTTCTACTTCGGCCGACTTGGTCTTGATGCCGAGGCCGCGCTGATCATTCAACAATGCACTTTCGAGTTGGCCAGCGTGCTTAGCCTGTTGGGGTCAAACTATGACTATGCCCTTGCCAACAATACTCTTGGTTTTGGCGCGGGCCTCAAAGCGGAATACGCGCTGACAGCCAGCCTCAATCTTAATTTGGGTGCCCTGTTTCAGATGAACGGGGAGAGTACGGAATGGGAATATTTGCTGGATGGCGAGTCCCTAAATCTTGCCAGCGGCTCGTTCGAGGCACCGCTCAATCATAGTGGTCTTAGTCTTCGCGCGGGCCTGACCTATTCCCCGGCGTCGCTTCCCTTTAGTCCCTGGGAGATGCTGCGGGGCAGCATGGGTTGGTAGCCGGCTGGACATTAAAGTAGAATTACAAGGGCCTGCGCAAAGCGGGCCCACTCTTAAGCGGGAGGTTTCATGAAAGTTTCGTGCGTGTTGGCGGGCTTGCTGGTAGCGTTTGTCGCCACGATGGGCCTGGCCAAAGATGCGGTCAGCAATATGCCCCTGAGCAATCAAGCCACATTTGTGGAGAGCTATTCCCCGGCCGAGGTGACCATCAAGGCCACGGGTCTGGGCGGCAAAACCGGCTTCTTCAAAAACGACGCCGACAAGAACGCCATCCTGGACTTGCGCAAGGCCTCGGTGTTTTTTGTACTGTTTTTGGGAACCGATCCGGTGCTCAAGACACCCGAAGAAAAGGCCAAGTTCGAATCGATCCAGGAAGGTTTTTTTCAGGGCATCAACGTAAACAAGTACATCTCGTGGGAAGCGGATCGCGTGATCACGGCCCTTCAGACGACGCTGCCCGACGGAAAGAAAGGCACCAAGATTACGAAAATGGTGCGCGTGAACAAGAAGCTGCTTACCGACGATCTGGCCGCGCAGGGCATTATGATGTCGCAGGCCGATCTGGCTTCGGCCATCGGCAATCCCTTTATCATGGTGATTCCGGATGCGCCCAAGGGACAGAGCCCTCTTGATGTGCTTGATAAAAATGCCTTGGCCAAGCATTCGGCTTCCGTGATCGAGAGCTACCTGACGGCCCGCAAGTATGACGTAAAAGTGCCGCAGGCCGCCGACCAGCTCGGCGAGCAGATCAAAATGCAGACCGGCCTTAAGGGCGCCGAAGAAGACGTAGGCTATCAGCTGGCCATGGCTATCGGCTCCGACGTTTACATCGTTTATGCCGGCCAGGTGCAGGCTTCGGGCATGGGCCGCAAGGCGTCCCTTTCGTGCAAAGCCTACGAGACCACAACGGCGCGGCTGCTGGGAACCGAGACCGGTTACAGCCAAGTGCGGACCTCGCCCGACGAAGTGCTGATCGAAGAAGCCATGAACGACGCGATCGAGAAGGTGCTCGAACGCCTGCGTTCGTACTGGCAGGACGATCTCAAAAAAGGCCTGCAATACAAATTGGTATTCAAGCTGACCGGCGACTTCGACGAAGACCAGATGACCGAAATTCAAGATGCCGTGGTCGACCAGATCGAGGACATGTGCGGCAAGAACTACAAAGAAAACGTGGTCAGCGACAAGACCATGGATTACCTCATCTGGGCCAAGAAGGACGAGTACTCGACTGCCAGCAAGATCGAGCGCAAGCTGCGCAAGGAATTGCCGGAGAAGGTCAGCGGAATCAAAGTGCAGAAGATCAGCACCAACCGCAAATTGCTGATCATCGGCATCAAAGAAGGCTGAGTTTTTTCAATTGTCTCTGTGAAAAAGGGCGGGAGTGATCCCGCCCTTTTTTCTTTGTGCGCCCGGCCGCCGTCTCCTCCTCGATCCGCCGAAGCCTTTCACGGCTGGATCCACTTCGCACCCCAGCTTGGGGGATGTGGGACGTGGGGGATGTGGGACGGACTTTGGTTATTAGGTTTACATAGATTGCGGGTTCATGGATTCATGGCTTGTTCTTCGCCGGTTTGGCCGGGTACGCGAAAATGCAATCCGCAATTACCGTGAGTTCATAGCCTCGGGTGTGGGTATGGCCGAAGACGATCTGATCAAGGTCCTTCGTATGTCCAATGCTGGAAAAGCGAACATGTTTGACCCGGGATGTTGGGTAATAGGGGACCCGGAATTCGTGAAGTCGGCACTGGCCACAGATAAGCAAAACAGAATCAGATTGACTCGCTATAGTGCGGAGGGTGTCACCTTGGAATCTGTTTCTACGGCATTTTGTAAAGTCGCCGGGATCACCAAGGAGAGACTACTGACGCATAGCCGGGGCACGCACTTTTCGGCTTTGCGGCATGTCTTCGCACACCTATGCCGGAATGAATACGGGTTCCCCGTAGTTGAGATAGGGAGATTCCTGGGAATTAGCACGCCAACTGGAACGCTGAATATTGCAAAAGGGGCGGTCATCTCCAAGGAGAAGCCCTACGTAAACCTAATAGCCAAAGTCCGGCCCTAAATGTCCTAGATGTCAAGAGGGCCGGGTTACCCGACCTTCTTAAGGTAGTTGGCAAGAACGAAGTGCTCCACTCGCCAGGCCGCTTTGCCCAGGTCAGTAAAATCGTAGACTCCGCCGTCCCTGGTCATGAGGCCTTGTTCGATCAGCATGCGCCGAACAGTGGAGAAGTCGCCGACTACGCCAGCCAAGTTGCGCGTTATCTCCCGATCTGTGTATTGCCGCAGTTCCGGCAAGGCGTAGCAGAGGGCGGCATCGAGCGAGATGTGTTCGACGACATTGGCG
>CAYVZU010000122.1:0-12245 GCA_964455935.1 uncultured Fibrobacterota bacterium | reverse complement strand
TACTCAATTTCCGCGCGGACGGCCCCCGGCTCCACGGGACAGGACTGGAGGGCTTTATGAAGTGGATGGCCGGTCGGTTGCGGTTCTCATCATCTCGCGCGAGCGTATGGAGCCGCTGCGATCCGGGGGCGTGCTGTAAAGGGCATAATCCTAAACGCCACAGTTGAACCGTGGATGAAGAGTGGTAAGATCTTGTCCCAGATCGGATTGAAGAAAACATAGGCTTAGCTCCCCCAAAATATGGCGAGGCCTTCTGAAAATCGAGATTGGGCAAAAGGTTGTCGCTATTCGCCGCGGGACCTCGGTATTTAGGATAATACCATTCACCACAAAGGCGCGAAGGACCTATGCTATAAATGGTGCCAGCGGTTGCGGATTCCTTGTTGACGAATGATCCTGCATGCGGCCTTTTGGATCGAGCCGATTTATCAGTGCTTGCGTCAACAAGTCCTTGCAGCCAGTTACCTGCAGGCAGACGAGACGCCAATTCCTGTCCGGGTACGGGAGACGAAGCATAAAACCCACAAAGGATTTTTTAGGTTTACCATGATCCGCTCCAGGAGACCGTCATTATTAATTACCGGCGTGGCCGCAGGCGCGATGGACCTTGCGAGATGCTGAAGGCTTCGGGGGGGGGCTTCAGGTAGATGGCCCCTGCCGAAAAACCGGAAAACCTGCCTAAACCGTGCTCGCAAGACGGAGATGGCCGGACGGATGCATTCATGTTCTACCACAGGTATTTATATTCCGGAGAAAGCGGTCAAGCGTTTGGCGAACAACGAACTTCTGGCGGGGATCTGCTTTGTTATAGGACCCATACTTGCCTTGCTGCTGCACTCTCCAGGCAAGCATGTCGCCCCGTTTAATTCGATATTCGGTATTGTCCAGGCCGGCGGCATTGCCCTTCAGGCTGGGCATGCCCTGCGGATTCAGGCAACAGGCCGGTAAAAAAAAGGGCACCCCGGTCGGGATGCCCCTCTGCCCAAGCAAATTCGAAAGACAACTCTACTTGCGGCGGGCCCTTACGGGCTTCTTGGCCGCTTTCTTGGCGACCTTCTTGCCTGCCTTTGGGGCTTTCTTCGTCACTCTCTTGGCCGCCTGCCGGTCTTCCACCACGGCGTGGGCTGCGGCCAGCCGCGCGATGGGCACGCGGAAGGGCGAGCAGGACACATAGTCCATGCCGACTTGATGGCAGAACTTCACCGAGTCCTCGTCGCCGCCGTGTTCCCCACAGATGCCCACCTTTAGTTTGGGCCGAACCGCGCGTCCGCGGTCAATGCCAAATCGAATGAGCTCTCCAATGCCTTCCTGGTCGATGGTCTGGAACGGATCGGCCGGCAGAATCTTTTTCGTCAGATAGTCAGGCAGGAAGCTGCCGATATCGTCGCGCGAGAACCCAAAACCCATTTGCGTAAGGTCGTTGGTCCCAAACGAGAAAAACTCGGCGGTCTCGGCCATTTTCCCGGCTGTGAGCGCCGCGCGCGGAATCTCGATCATGGTCCCGAACATGTGCGGGATCTGCTTGAGGCCCAGTTTCTGGCAGACCTCGACGTGGACTTTCTTGGCCAATTCCTTTTGGTGATCGATTTCCTTGACCGTACAGGTCACCGGGATCATGATCTCCGGGAATGCTTTTTTCCCGGCCTTGATCAGCTCGCCGGCGGCTTCCAGAATGGCGCGAATCTGCATCTCGCTCACTTCCGGATAGGTCACGCCCAGACGCACTCCACGGTGGCCCAGCATGGGGTTGTTTTCGCGCAGGCTTTCGGCGCGTTTATGCAGTTCGCGGCTATCCACATGAAGTTCCTGGCCCAGCTCGGCCAGCTTATCTTCGCTGTGCGGCACGAATTCATGCAGAGGCGGATCGAGAAGGCGAATGGTCACCGGGAAGCCGTTCATGACCTCCATGGTGGCCTTCATATCGCTTTTCACGAATGGGAACAACTCGTCCAAGGCGGCTTTGCGCTCGTCGAGCCCTTTGCTCATGATCATCTTGCGCAACAGAAACAACGGTTTGTCGCTGCCCTGGCCGTAAAACATGTGCTCGGTGCGGAAGAGCCCAATGCCCTCGGCCCCAAACGAAAGCGCCTTGCGGGAGTCGGCCGGTGTGTCGGCGTTGGTGCGCACGCGCAGGCGGCGGGTCTTGTCGACGATCTGCATGAGATCGGCGAAGGATGCATTGTGCTCGATATCAATGTCAACCAGCGGCATGTCGCCCTGATACACTAGGCCGCGGGTACCATTGAGGGAGATCGTGTCGCCTTCGCGAATCGTGGCCCCGCCCTTGGTCGTAAACGATTTGTTGTCATGGGCAATCTGAAGATCGGCGCATCCCACGATGCAACATTTGCCCCAGCCGCGAGCCACGAGCGCTGCATGAGAGGTCATGCCGCCTTTCGAGGTCAGGATGGCCTGCGCCTTGTGCATGCCATCCACGTCCTCGGGTGATGTTTCCTCGCGGACCAGGATCACCTTTTCGCCCCGTGCCGCCCAGGCCACGGCATCGGCCGATGTAAACACCGCGCGCCCTTTGGCGCCGCCGGGACCGGCCGGAAGGCCCTTGGCAATAGGGGCCGAGGTGATTTCCGCCTTCGGGTCGATCATGGGCAGAAGAAGCTCGACCAACTGGCTCGGCTTCACGCGCAGGATCGCGGTATCGGCGTCGATCAGCTTGGACTTGTACATCTCCGTTGCCATGCGCACCGCGGCAACGCCGTTGCGCTTGCCCACGCGGCACTGGAGCATGTAGAGCGTACCCTCTTCGATGGTAAACTCGATGTCCTGCATGTCTTTGTAGTGTTTCTCAAGCCGTTTCTGAATATCGTCAAGCTTGTTGTAAAGGCCGGGCATCAGCTCGGAAAGAGTGGGCAGGTGTTTGCTCTGGTCGTTCTTGGATCGTTCATTGATGGGCCCGGGCGTCCGGATACCCGCCACAACGTCTTCACCCTGCGCATTGACCAGGTATTCGCCGTAAAAACAGTTTTCGCCGGTTGCCGGGTTGCGCGTGAAAGCCACGCCCGTTGCACTCTTTTCACCCATATTGCCGAAGACCATGCTCTGCACGTTGACAGCCGTGCCCCATTCGTCAGGGATCTTCTCGATGCGCCGGTATTCCACCGCGCGCTTGCCGTTCCAGCTCATGAATACGGCGCCAAGGCCGCCCCAAAGTTGTTCCTGCGCGTTCTCGGGAAAGGGCTTGCCCAAAACGTCCTTTACGATCTGCTTGAATTCGATGACCATGGCCTTGAGGTCGTCGGCCGTAAGCTCCGTGTCGTTCTTGTATCCCTTCTGGTGCTTGATCTGGTCCAGCTTCTCGTCGAGGGTTTTGCGGATGCCCTTGCCGCCTTTGGGTTCGATGCCTTCGGCCTTTTCCATGACCACGTCGGCGTACATCATGATCAAGCGGCGGTACGAATCATAGGCGAACCGGGGGTTTTGTGTCTTGGCGATGATGCCTTGAATTGTTTCGTCATTGAGACCCACATTGAGCACGGTATCCATCATGCCGGGCATGGAGCGCCGCGCGCCGGAGCGTACGGAAACCAGAAGCGGGTTTGCCGCATCGCCGAACTTCTTGCCCATGAGCTTCTCGACCTGGGCCAGCGCCTTTTGAACCTGCGCCTTTAGTTCTTTTGGATAGGTGCGCTTGTGATCGTAATAGTATGTGCAGACTTCGGTCGTAACGGTGAAGCCGGGAGGAACGGGCAGGCGCAGGGCCGGATGCCCGGCCATTTCGGCCAGGTTGGCGCCTTTTCCGCCAAGAAGATTTTTCATGGATTCATTGCCGTCGGCTTTTCCTCCGCCGAAGGAATACACATATTTTGGCATAGGTCCTCCAAGTGAGTAACGCGCTTTTCGCAAACCGCGATCCGAAAAAGTCTAGCAATATACCATCCACATAGGGGAGGATCAAGGACGGAATACATGGGGAAAATTATATAATTGATAATTTTTGGAATTTGGGAATTGGAATTGGAGAGGAAAAAACCTTCTCGCATTGGCGAAAATGCCTCTCAAGGGAGAGTGTTGCCCATCTTCCGCGGCGGAGCTGTTGCGGAGAGTGAAGAGAGATGGGCTTGAGCAGTCAATTTGGCAATGGAAATCGAAGGCAAGAGCAGAATGGTTACCACGAGCCCCGATTTGCTCCCGGAAATGCGCCGCGATGCTTTTGCCCGAAATAATTGGTTTTAATTCGTCAATTCCCAATTATCAATTGCTAATTATCAATCCGGACCGATCCCACGATCTCCTTCACCGAGGCCAAGCCGTTTTGACGGCAGTATTCCTCGATACCCGCAATGACCTTGCGCGGGATTTGCGGATCGATGAAGTTTCCGGTGCCAATTTGTACGGCGCAGGCGCCGGCCAATATGTATTCCAGCGCATCCTCGGCCGTGAGAATTCCTCCAATGCCAATAATGGGAACCTTGAATTTGGAGGCGACCTTGTATACAAGGGCTACTCCGACGGGCTTCACGGCAGGGCCCGAAAGACCGCCGGTGATGTTGGCCAGCTTTGGGCGGCGGGTCTTTACGTCGATTGCCATGGCAACCAAAGTGTTGATGAGCGAAAGGCCATCGCAGCCGGCTTCGACCGCGGCTGCCGCAATCTGGGTGATATCAGCCACATTCGGCGAAAGCTTGGCGATGAGAAACCGGCGGGTCCGGTTGCGCAGCACCGAGAGAAGCCGATATGCCTGCTGCGGATCGGAGCCAAATGCCAGGCCGCCCTCTTTCACATTGGGACAGGAGATATTTATTTCGAGGCCCGCAATTCCATCGACGGATTCCAGTTTCTCGGTTACACGGCAATAGTCCTCCACCTGAGCGCCTGCCACATTGATAAAAATCGAGGTTCCAATCGAGCGCAGAAAAGGCATTTTGTCGCGGATAAAAGCTTCCACGCCCACGTTGGCCAGACCCACGGCGTTGATCATTCCCGCCGTAGTCTCGATTACACGGGGGCCGGGATTACCTTCGCGCGGTTCCGCGGTGACGGCTTTGGTGAAAATGCCGCCCAATTCCCCGACTGGATTGAGCTGGGAATATTCTTCGGCATAGCCGTAGGTGCCGGAAGCCACGGTCACCGGGTTCTTCAATTTCAGCCGGCCCAGTTCAACACTTAAGTCCATACAATCTGCTCCGCGTCAAAGACAGGTCCTTCCTTGCATACACGCAATCGCCGCACGCTGCCGGAAATCCGGATATCGACCACACACCCTCCGCAGGCGCCTACGCCGCAGGCCATACGCTGTTCCATGGAGAGATAACATTTCCATCCGCGCTCCGTGGCCAGCTGCGCGCACGCCCGAAGCATAGGTTGGGGGCCGCAGGCGTACAGGATGCATTTCTTCCCAAGGTCTTCCGCCTGCGCCCGTAACGGATCGATGGCAAAGCCCTTCCGCCCCCGGCTGCCGTCATCCGTGGCAAGATGCACCGCGATACGGCCATCGAATGCAGCATCCGCCAATTTGGCTGCCATCGGCGCGCCGTAAAAGAGTCTTGGCGAAAGACCTTGTTTGGCTAGTCGGCTGCACAGAAAATGAACAGGGGCCAAGCCGATACCCCCGGCCACAGCCAGAGGAAGCTCGCCGGAATCGGGCAAAGGGAAACCAGTCCCGCTTGGACCGACCGCATTAATCCCGTCACCGGGGGATTTTCGGGAAAGGATTTCCGTTCCCCGGCCCACAACCTCAAACAGGATATCGAGCGTGCCGGCAGCAGGATCGGCATCGAATACCGCAAAAGGTCTTCTCAGGAGCGGAACCGGGCCGTCCTGAACGCGCAGGGAAACGATCTGTCCGGGACATGCCGAAGCGGCAATGGCAGGGGAGGCCAATGTCAATCGAAACAGATCAAGGCCCGCCGAGACAATCCCAATTACTTTTGCCGTTTCCTGTTGAAGCTTACTCATATGGGGGAGTCCGCCTTTGTTGATCCTGGGGAAGATCGGGGTTGACCGAAGGTTGAGGTTCGTCCATATGGTTTGGCTCATGCATCGGTTCGGACTGCACGGGCCCGGTCGGCGCTGGCTCGTCCGGCGCCGTTTTAGGGGGCGCGGGCGAGTCCTTGACGGGCGTTGCCTCGCTGCCGCCCAGCAGGGCTTTCAGTTTGCGGCTCGCGGACCGGCCCTGCTCGGTGTCCTTCCATTTTCTATAGACGTTTTCGTAGCGAACCGCGGCTCCGGCCGAGTCAAAGAGGACCTGGTCGTGAATCCAGGCGCTGATATAGCCGGCCTGAGGTCCGTACGGTGTGTCGCCATAGCGATCGGAAAGAGTATCGAAACGGGCCGCGGCTTTGGCGGCCTCTTCCTTTTTCCATAGCAATTCTTCGGCTTCCAGGTAGCCGTTATGCGCGGAATCTTCCCGCGTTGCAAGCGTGACTTCCATGCCCAACTGTTTCCGGGCAGCTTTGGCTTCGGCCGTATTTGGGAATCGTTGCAGTAGCGAGCGCAGCAGTGAGTCTCCCTTCAGCGTATCGTGAAGTTCGTCGCGCGTGAGCACGGCCAGACCCAGGGCGGCTTTGGGCACGAAAACGGAATCGCCGGCAGAATCGGTCATCACCCTTTGAAACCATTGCCGCGCCGAATCGGCCATATTTAATTGAAACCAATAGACTTCGCCAACCTGGTATTTGAGTTGCGCGCGGGTGCCCAAGGTGTCGGCCGGAGGGTGCGGCGCCGAGAAGGAATCGGCGAGCAGTTTCTGGTATTGCGCAATGCGCGAGATACTCTTAATCCGCTCCTGGGCTGCGTTTCGCGTGTCCGCATCCCGGCTTCCAACAGCTTTGTCGTACGATTTTCTGGCCGAATCCAATTGGCCGAAGCGCAAGCGCAGAATTTCGGCCAGGGCAAAAGCCGCCTTGGGGGCCGCATCGTCCTGGCGGTCCGCGGCTTTTCGCAATTTGTCGCGGGCCGGTCCGTAACGGCCCAATGCTTCGAGGGCCGCGGCCTGCTCGACCCAGATCTCGGTGAGGTGGGCATAATGGCGGTCGTCCTTCTCCATTTTCTCAAGAACGCGCAGCGCCGGTTCCGCTTTACCAGTACGTCGCAGTGCCCGGCTGTAGAGAATTCCTTTCTCATAGGATTCTTTCGTGGACAGATGCTTGTCCTGGATGGCGCCAAACAGCTTGCAGCACTCGTCATAGTGCTCGCTTTCGAAGTGCAGACGTCCCAGTTGAAACCGAATCCGGTCTGCCTTCCGGGAAGGCGCGGACGAGAGCACGTTGTTCAACTGCGAAATGGCCGTGCGCTTTGTTCCCATCTGGGCAAGGGTCTGGGCCCTGTAAATGGAGAGATCCTCGCCTTGCGATGCCTTTGGGTATTTCTTTTCGAATTCGTCGAATGCAGCCAGCGCCATTTCGAAATCGCCTTTGCCCAGGTAAGAACGACCCAGGAGAACCTGTGCTTCGGGCCCAAAGGGGCTTTGCGGGTAATTGCTAAGCAACTCCTGAAATTTGCGGACGGCTTTGGAGTATTCTTCCATGTAGAAATAGGACTCGCCGATTAGAAAGATGGCATCGTCGGTCCATTTTTTTTTGTGCGGATAGGCCTCCAGTACCTTCGATGCCTTTGCGATGGCTCGATCGTACAAACCGCGCTCGGTGGAGTTCACGGCTTCCACCGAGTCCACGGACACGGCCTCCATCCGTTTCTGCTGCGAGTCCCGGGCTTGATTAAATGCCGCTTTGCCGTTGTAGAATGTGTTGAAATAGACGCAAGAGGCCGGTAGGCAGGCAGCCATGCACAAGAGAAAAAGAATGCGTATAAGCTTCGGGTTACAGGTGGCAAGCATAGAAATCCCGGGGTGTTTGTGGGAAGAACCTCATTTATCGAGGCGATCTCCACACTCTATAAAATCATTATTGAGCGATGCTCGAGCAACCTCGTGCGTCGCGAACCGCCCTCCCTGCGCCGGATTGGGGCAAGAGACCGGAATCTTCCGCAGGAGAGTGTGCCACGCACTTTTGCCTGCTTTCCACTCTGCGGTCCCGAGCATTGGACGCGCACAAGTGCGTGCCACCCGGATTTGTGAAAAAATCAGGCCCGTCCTTTCGTCTTATCTAACTCCCGAAGTTTGAGGTACTTCACAAGCACCGAACAGCTCGACAAAATTGCAAAAGCGATTCCTTCAACCCCGTCAAGAAAGGCGGCACGCAGGACCAGTCTCTCGAACAGCTCCCAGAAAGGGATCAGCAGGTGGCCCGGATGGAAGCGGCGCTTTTGGGCAAGCATCTGTTGAGCCGCAAGAGTTGTGTATCGGTTCAGCCGGGTCAGGTATGCCTCCAGGCTTGCATAACTGTGATGGTTCAGCTCGGCCTTGAGCCGGCCCGTGCGGCCACGGATAGTCGGCTTCTCGTGAACCAACTGGTCCTCCGGGAACCAGACCGCGTCTTTACGGAACAGGCGAAGCGGATGGTCCTTTCCAACCCCGCCAAACCCCAGTTTCTTCCGAAGAAAGAACAAACGGCGCGGGACCTGAAAACCATTAAGCGCGGAATTCCGGATGCGAAGCCGTATTTCCCGGGCCAACTGAGGTGTAACACGCTCGTCCGCATCGATCCACAAAATCCATGGCCCGGCGCAGTGCGAAATCGCCAGGTTTTTTTGACGTGCGTATCCTTGCCACTCCTGCCGGACGATTTGGGCGGCGTGCTTTTCGGCGATCATGACGGAATTGTCGGTGCTCTCCGAGTCGACCACAATCACTTCGTCGCAAAACCCCAAAGTCTCAAGGCAGGGTCCAATGTTGCCCTCCTCGTTGAATGTGAGCACAAAGGCGGAAAGTCCTTCCGTGGGGGAGGATGGGGAGGATACCGGGTTTTGAGCTTCACTCGTCATCATGATGTGCATTTGCGTTTGCTCGAAGCGTTTTACGGCCGCCGGTCCTCAGAACCATACGCCCGGCCTTCTGGGGCTCGGTTTCGCTCACCTCAGCCCCTCCTGGGGAGCTGTTTCCGCTACCCTTTGGGGCAGTCATGTGAGTTTAGGCTTACTCGGAAATTGGTTTGCTACTTCAAATCAAGTCAAGAATTCATCCTTTATCCGCGCAGGGAATAGCGCAAAGCCATTTACTCGGAAAATTCAAATGAATTACTTTAATACCATGTTCCCCAAGCGCATTACACGTAACCTGCCCGGTGTTGCCCGCCTGCTGCTCGCCGCCTTTTTGCTGGCCGGTTGCGGGAAAAAGGATCCTGGTTCGCTTTGCCTGGCGGTCGTTTCCAAGGATACCTTGCGCGTCGGCGATCTGGTTGGCATGAAACCGGCCGAGAGCGATTCGGTCATGAGTGACTCCCTGCGAAGCCGTCTGGTGCAGGACTGGATCGATTGCAAATTGGCTCTTCGCAATGTGCGCGAGCGCGGGCTGCGGCTCGACTCGACCCAGGCGGCATCCATTCGCCACTCCATTAAGGACAGCTCGGACATTCTTACGGTCGACCGCATTCAGGTAAGCCTTTTTCTTCCCGAGATCCAGCAGGAAATGATGGTCTCGAATTGGGAGGTGAGCCAGTTCGCGGCGCAGGAGAAAAAAGCGGGCCGGCCCGTGTCGCTCACAACGGCACGCTGCGTTCTTGAAAGGAAGAAGGTGGCGCAATGGCTGTTGGAATTGCGCAGCCAGGGCGGCTTCAAAATCATGGACCCGGCGTTCAAGAGCATGCCGCCGTCTTTGGAGTTTTGCGAATGCGATTCGGTTTCCAATCCAGCCTCGCTAATGCTGGAGCAGGCCGGTCCCAAAATCACGAATGTGGAGAAAATTCAAAATCTGTTTTCGGAAATCCATAGCGCAAAAGCGGATATGGATATGGGGATTCTGGCCGGTTTGGAGAAACTGGAAGAGCGGCTTGCAGAACCCAAAGGCGTGCTCGTCGAGAAGGAAAGCCGGGCGCATCTGTATCGAAGCGCGGAATCCGTTCAGAAGGTCATTGCCCAGCACTTCGAAGAACTCCAGAAGGAATTCAAACGCGAACTCAAACGAAATCCAAACCTGCAGGGCCAGGTCATTGTGCGCTTTGTGATCAACGAGCGCGGAGCGGTCGATTCCGCCGCCCTGGTCGAGAGCGAAATCAGCGACGAGCAGTTTCTTGGGCTTCTTCTATCCCAGGTTCGTGCGTGGGAGTTTGGGCGAATCCCTGCTGGATCCGGGGGAATGGCCGTGAATTTTCCCTTCAAGTTCGAGGCGCGGCAGTAAGGTTACATGCACGGAAGAAACGCCCCGCCAGCCCGAAAGAGCCCCTTGTGATTATCTCCATTCATCCGGAGACACCACAGCAGCGAAAGGTCATTCAGGCCTCTGAAATCGTGCGGCTGGGCGGCATTGTGGCTTATCCCACCGATACGCTGTTCGGCGTTGGCTGTGATGTGCGCAACGGCAAGGGCATTGAGCGGATCTGCCGGCTTCTGGGCAAAGACAAACTTCTAAGCTTCAGCATTCTCTGCCTTGATTTCGCAATGGCCGACCAGTATGCGCGCATTTCCCAAACGGCCTTTCGAATCATGAAACACGTGTTGCCCGGCCCGTACGCATTTATCCTTCCAACGACGTCGCTGGTTCCCAAGCGGATCAGCGAGCGGCGAAAGACAATTGGAATCCGCATACCCGACCACGCGGTCTGCCGGGCCCTGATTGCCGAGCTGGGAGCGCCGCTGGCCAACATCAGCATCAACCCTTCGGAGGATGCGTGGGTGGGCGATGCCTATTCGGTCGAGGATCTGCACGGACATGGGCTGGATGCGGTCATCGACGCCGGGACGTGCGATACCGCGCCATCCTCCGTGATCGACCTGACCGGAGATGAACCCAGGGTTGTGCGCGAGGGAAAAGGGGGCCTGTCGATTTTTAAAACACATGCACTGGCGGGCGGATGAAAGAATTCGATGAACTGATTTCCATTTTCAAGCGTCTGCGCGCGGCCAATGGCTGTCCCTGGGACCGCGAACAGACTCACGAATCCATTCTGCAATGCGCGGTCGATGAGGTGTACGAGTTTTTGGAGGCGGTGGAAAAGGGGAAGGATGCGTCCATGTGCGAGGAGCTGGGAGACCTTCTTCTGCAGGTCGTGTTCCATGCCCAAATGGCTTCGGAGCGGAATGCTTTCACAATACGCGAGGTCCTTGAAGGACTCAACAGAAAACTGTATTCCCGTCATCCGCACGTATTCGGTTCCGTAAAGGCCGAGACAAGCGGCCAGGTTCTCCAAAACTGGGAAGAGATCAAACAGCAGGAGAAACCGCACCGACTCTCGGTGCTTGACGGAGTTCCCCGTTCGTTGCCGGCCCTGTTCAAAGCCGAGAAGTTGCAGCGAAAGGCGGCGCGCGTGGGTTTTGACTGGACCAACCCGGAGCCGGTGATTGGCAAAGTGCAGGAGGAGTTTTCTGAATTCGCCGAGGCTTTGCGCCGCGGAGAGCCGAAGGAAGCGGGCGAAGAACTGGGCGACATCCTGTTTGCCCTGGTCAATCTGGGCCGGCACCTGAATATCTCGGCCGAAGAATCGCTGCGAAAGACAATTGAGAAATTCGATCGCCGTTTTCGGCATGTTGAGGATCGGTTGCGCGAAGCGGGGAAGGAATGGAAATCCACCTCGCTGGAAGAAATGGATTCCTACTGGGATGAGGCCAAGCGCTCGGAAAAACCCTCTTTGCCATGATTTGAAAGGTGTTGTTGACCTATGTTTTACCGAATTACCGCATTCGTTTTTAGCGTACTTCTTGTTACGGCAGTGGCAATTTTGGGTCTGGCCATTTTCCGGGATTTCATGATCTGGCACGATCAGGAATGGGGAACGGCGCGAATTATAGAGATCAAACAGTCGAAAATCCGCAGGGTGGTCAAGCAAAGCGGCCTCAGCGGCCGAAGCTACGTGCTCGAATTTGGGGGAAAGCGTAAGAGCATGATGATCGTCGAGAGCATCGATTTTCGCCAGGGCGATTCCATTCGCGTGGTTTATTCACCCATGAGTCCGAAGGCCTACCGGCTCAAGATCCCCAGCATTGCCTGGATTGCCGGCTGGGCCATTCTGTACATCCTCTTTATGCCTCTCGTTCTCTACTACGGCCTGCAAGTCCTTTGGGGATACCTAAGAGGGAAATTTTAGCGTCGTGTCCCGGAAATTGAATGACCCTGCAGCACCACGACTAGGCCCGCAAGTTACGCTCAAGAACTCATATTTCAAACATTAAAGGTGATGTATAGCGGTGAGCGACAAAGATATTAGAGCGCATCTCAAAAAGGATTGCGCGGGCCGAAG
>CAYVZU010000121.1:0-12297 GCA_964455935.1 uncultured Fibrobacterota bacterium | reverse complement strand
AACTCCGTGTAACGCCGTCACCTCCACGTCATCCATCGTGTAGCGTTTGGAGATGTTTTCAAGTTCGATCAGCATGATTAAGAAGGGATTAGGGGCGAGGGATTAGCCGGAATTGGCTGATGGCCGGCCAAATTCGGTGGCCCACGCATAAACAAGCACCTCAGCGCCGGACGGAAAGCTATAATCTCAACCACCCTCACCTTAATCCTCTCCCGTCGAAGGGAGAGGAAACAAACCCAATCAGCAGCAAACAAATGATGTGATCGCACGACCTTCCGGAATCCCTCTCCCCTTGGTGGGAGAGGGTAGGGTGAGGGGGTTCTGGCTTGGAGCAAATATCTCACGCACACTATTCTTCCCGGAGCTTCACCTTGTCGCCATCCTTAAGAGTACGCAAAACGCTGAACGGTCCCGTGATGACCATCTGGCCGGGCTGCACGCCGGACGTCAACTCAATGGTTTCTTCGCCGCTGAGCCCGGTTTCAACGACATGCATCCGGGCCACTCCATTGTCGATCGTGAATACGACCGTCATCTCTCTTGCCCCTCGCTGCGCGCCACTGCCGCCGTTGCCGTTTTGCGCATCATTCGGCTGCGGTCCGCGCGTGACCACCGATTGGACCGGGACGATCAATGCATTCGATTTCCGCGCGGTCCTGATTTGCACGTCGGCCGTCATGTCCGGCTTAAGAAGGGAGAGCGAATCCTCGATGCGCACAACCACCGTGTAGTCGATGGTCGCGTTCTGCGCTGTTGTCGATCCGGCCGTCCCCTGTGTCAACTGACCCGCCGCGGCCTGTTCCTGAACCTGGGCCGCGTTGCCAACCTCAGTCACAACACCCCTAAAAATCCTCTGGGGCAGTGCGTCAATGGTGATCTGCGCCGACTGCCCGTGCTTTACCTTGGGAACATCGGTCTCGTCAACGCTGCACTCCACTTCCATTTGCGAAAGATCGGCAATGACCATCAACACGGATCCGGGCACATTCACCGTTCCGGTAATGACGACTTCGCCAAATTCCACGTTCAACCGCGTGACCACTCCCCTAAGCGGGGCCACGATTCTGGTTTCGGTCAGTTGATCCAAAGCCTGCTTTAGGGCTGCCTGCGCCTGATTCACTTTTGCCAGATCAAGCTCGAACTGCGCCTGCGCCGCTTCCAGTTCCTGACGGGAGATCAACTGCCCTTTGAACAAAGCGCGCACCCTTCGAAATGCCGCCGTGCTTTGCCGCAGGCCGGCCCGCGCCAGATCCAGGTTGGCCCGGGCCTCGTCAACTTGGGCCCGGTATGTTGCGGAATCGACCTGCAAGAGCACCTGGCCCGAATCCACGGTGTCGCCCTCGGCAATCAGCATGGCAATAATTCGTCCTGCTACATCGGTCGAGACGTTTACCTGGGTTACCGGCCGCACATTGCCTGTTGCGCTTATGTATGAGACAATCTCCCCCGTTACCGCTCGCGCCACGGACACAGCCGGCGCTTTGTCGCGGCGACTTAGGAAAAGGATCAAAACGGCCATCGTTATGGCTGCGGCGACAATTGCAATGATTCTGCGGTGCGTCATAGATCCCCGGTTTTGATCAAAACACCCTCACCTTCGTCCTCTCCCATCGAAGGGAGAGGAAACAGATACAATCTCATACCAGCAACAAAGGATGTGATCGCGTTCGACTTTACGGAACCCCTCTCCCCTTGGCGGGAGAGGGTAGGGTGAGGGGGGTTGACATTGACCCACAGCTGCATACTTTTCGATTTGCTATCTACCATTCTCCCAGGATTCTTCGAATCTCGCCTTGTGCCAGGTAATAATTGATCATCACCTGTGTTGCTTGTAGCTGGGCCTGGTTAAAGCGGACCTGGCTGTTGAGGACATCCACGACAGCCGCGGCGCCCAGACGGTTTCTCTCTGTCTGAAGCCGGAAATCTTCTTCGGCTTGCGAAAGAAGGTCCGCAATTGTGGACAAGCCCTCCCGGGCCGCGCGCAGATTCGCAACGGCCCGGCGCATGTCCTGCTCGGCCGCGTTGCGCGCAATTCGACGCGATGCTTCGGATGAGCGGATCTGCTGGCCCGCTCTGCGCCAGACCGGAAACATTGCAGCGTCCAGAAAACTCCACGTCAACGAGGCTTGCACATTCCAAAAATCATTGGCCCCCCCGATTCCGCCAAAGAATGTCGTGTCTGCATAACCCGCGGTGTAGCTCGCGCTCAGGACAGGAAGGTGCCGGCCCAACACGACCTGGCGCTTTCCATCCTGAATTTTCACCTGGGCGGCCGCCTGCCTGTAGGCCGGGTTTTTTCGAAGCGCCGCACCGACAAGCGAGTCCTCGTTGGGAACTGGCTGGGTGGTATCGGGAAAAGACAGTGTCGTATCCACCCGAAAGGATATTTGGATACCCAGGAAACCAGCCAATATTTGCTGCGCACTTACCACGCCTGCGCGGGCCAAAGCTTGATCGGTTTGGCTTTGCGAAAGCGTCACCTCGAAGGGAAGAAGATCGGGCCTGCTCAGCGACCCAAGCCGAAAACGCTGGGCCGCCACATTGGCCTGCTCGCGGCTTTGCAGCACTGCCGATTGCGCAACGGCCAGGGTCCGTTGACTTTGAACCAGGTCCAAAAACGCCTGTTTCACATTCCATACCAGATCGGCCCTGGACAGGCGAAACGCCTCTTCTGCCTGCGAGTGCGCCTGACGGGCCTGTCCGAACTCGGCGATGGCGGCCACATTAAGAAGGTCGGCGGACGCGGTAATGCTTGTTGAGCTATTGGCGCTGGATGAGGCTCCCGCAAAGAATACCGGTACGTCTATTCCCGTGGTCACTCCCCTGCCAGGGCCGCTTTTAACATAGCCGCTAGCAAGTTCGAGCCTTGGGAGAAGCCTGCCTGCCGCAATCAGAACATCGGTCCGAGCTGCCGCGCGGTCGTTTGCGTATCGAATTGCATAGGGACTGCGCGACAAAGCCATTTGAATGCAATCGTTCAAAGTAACCGGGGATACAAAATACGGGTCGACCGCAGGATTCCCCGTAAGGACAAAAGCCAGAATGGCCACAAGGAAATTGCTCTTTAGAAACACGCAGTACCGCGGCGAAAGTGCATTGAGAACCGGAGGTTATCGGAGTGCAAATCACGTACCAGAAAGCCAAACCCGCAAAAATTCAATCGTTTCCAGACATATTGGCCGAATGCTACATGCCTAAGGGCGAGAATGGGTTTTGGAAAGGTTCATAGAGAATAACTGAGTGGTGAGTCGGGCAACCGTTTTCTGGTAGAAACGCCATTTTCGACATTTGATTGCTTTCTTTTGAAGACAATTTTATCTTTATAGTTGAGGTATTTTCATGAAGACCATATACTTGTACGATGATTACCGCAAGTTCCTGGCCGACTATTATGCCGAAAGAAAGACCACGGAAAAACGTTTCTCCTATCGGATCCTTTCCATGGAAGCCGGATTCGCGAACAAGGGCTTCATCTTTAACGTCATTCAGGGAAAGCGAAACCTTTCGGGATCCAGCGTATTCCAGCTTTCGCAAGCCCTAAAGCTTCCCAAACGCGAAGCCCAATATTTCGAGAATCTGATCTTTTTTAATCAAGCCACAAACTACCGCGAACGGCAGCACTTCTTCGACCGCATGGTCCTTTCCCGGACCAACAGCCATGTAGGGAGCCAGGCCAAAAGGATTCGCGAAGATCAATTTGAGCTATACTCAAAATGGTACAATGCCGTCATCCGCTCGGTTTTGGATCTATGTCCGTTTAGGGGTGATTTCGAATGGCTGGCAAAAATGGTCCGGCCCGCTATCACGCCCAAGCAAGCGAAAAAGGCCATCCAGCTTCTTGAAAAACTTGGGCTTATCCTTAAACAGGAAGATGGCTTTTACAAATTGTCCGAATTGGTCCTTACGACCGGTCCAGAGGTAAGCAGCCTGGCCGTGCAGAAATTCCATCTCGATATGATCGCTCTTGCGGCCAAGGCCATTGAAAGCATGGCCAAGACCAAACGAAACGCAACAGGACTTACGATAAACCTCTCCAAAGAATCGTACAATGCGGTCTGTCAAAAGCTGCTCGCATGCCAAGAAGAGATCATGGCCATCGTACGCAATGATACCAAGGCAGACCAGGTCTTTCAGTTGTGCTTTCAACTTTTCCCGGTTTCATTCCCCACCTCCAAAAGGCCCAATCCGGCACTGTCTCCAGCGGAGGAAAGCAAGGGGAATATTCAAGAGACCCAAGATATCGAAGAGATTCAAGATCAGCAAGACACTTAGGATTCTAGAGGGTTTTGAGGCATGAAGCTGTCGGGAACGCTTTGCCTTATCGCAGCGGGGATCCTGCTTTGGCTGGACTGCGGTGAGAACACACAACTGGCCGGGGCCGGTCTGCAAACCGGAAACGCCAAGAGCCGGATCGTAAATCCGGATGGCACGCCGGCTGCGGGCGTGAAGGTCCGCTTCTTTCCCTATGATGCCGATCCGCGCAATCGCCTGGCCAAATTCAACGCCCCAACCGCACGCATGGACAGCGCAATTACGGATGCCAATGGTGAATTCGAAATTTCGCTCGATTCGGGATTTTACAATGTGCTGGCGGCAACCGATACTTTGGGCGTTTACTCGGATTCCATTCCGTCCGGCTCGCAGAATACCATTGTAGACACTCTCAAGCCTTTCGGCTCACTTAAGGCCCGGGTCCGCCTTTACGGGGTCGACGATCCCAGAACCGTGTTCGTTCTGGCGCTGGGTACGGATGTATGGACTGCGCCCACGACCACCGGCGATTTTCGGCTCGCTAAAATGGCCGAGGGAAAATACCGGATACGGGTTTTCACCACACTCGACAATTATCTGCCGCTCGACACACTTGTCGCGATTCGTTCCGCGGGGGATGATTCCGTCGAGACACCAATTTATCTGTCTTATATTGGAATTCCTGTTCCCTCTGGGCTCCGTGCAGCATACGATACTTTGGGCCAAACTGTCAGCCTGTCCTGGAAGAGGCCGGAGGCCGGTCGTCCGGTTTTGGGATACAGCGTGTACCGCAAGAGGCACGACTCCGCCTTTGTCCGGATTGCGGCAGCCATCAGTGATACGATATTTGTGGACAGCAGTCTTTCCGAGGACGCCGCCTACTCCTACTGTGTGGCGGTTGTGGATAGCCAAGGGACCGAGGGCACCAAGAGCGAAGTTATGGCCGTCAATTTCCAGAACCGGCTGCAACTGGTGACGCCGGACGCGCCTTTTGGGCGGAGAAGAGAGCACACAAGCCTTGGTTTTGGCGGAAAACTATGGCTCATCGCGGGCACTGACGGAACCAATCTTAAAAATGACATCTGGAACTCTACGGACGGGCTCACGTGGACAAAGGTCGTTGACCATGCGGCCTTTAGCCCCCGGCGCAGCCATGCTTCCGTGGTGTTCAATAATAAGATGTGGGTCATTGGTGGGTTGGATACAAGCGCGCTGAGAAACGACATTTGGTTTTCCACTGATGGACTGACTTGGACAGAAGAGACTGGCGCGCCGGGATTCTCTGCCAGGCATGACCATGCATGCGATACATTGAATGGAAAGATCTGGCTTGTTGGCGGCAGGGACTCACTATTGGCGAAGAACGACATCTGGCACTCTGCGGATGGGAAGAACTGGATTTTGGCCGGGAATGGCGCGTTTGCGCCGCGAAAGGACCACACCCTATGTACCTTTCAAAACAAGCTGTGGGTGATGGCCGGGAGCAATGTATCGGAATATTTCGACGATGTCTGGTCATCGGAAAACGGTGTTGCTTGGACGGAAGTTTCAAGTGCCGCCGCTTTTGGCCCTCGTGATCAACACGCGGTCATTGCATATCAGAATGAGATGTGGGTCTTGAGCGGGTTTTCTGCAGGCAACTACAAGAGCGATGTCTGGCACTCAAGCAACGGCGTCACTTGGCCGCAACTACGGCCCCCTTCAGATTTTCCCGAAACAGCCTCACACACTGCAGCTGTCTTTGACGGTCGTGTTTGGATTATGGGAGAGTCTTTCATCGAGAATAGTTCACTCGGCAAAAACCATGTCTGGACTCTGAAGTAGTCCCCAAAAAAAACCAGGGTTGTCCCCTGGCTTTTCCAATCCATTTATTTGGAAGAAATATTTTGGGTTAGTTTAGAGTAGCACCCACGCGCCATTTGCATATCCCTGAAATTTTTGCGCTGTAGTGTTGTAAATGATTGTGCCGTTGGGCGGATTGAGCAAACCAACTTGGGTCTGGTCCAGCCTCGGCACCACCAACCCACCGCTTGTGCCTGACACATCCAAAATTCCTTGCGGTGAGTTTGTGCCAATTCCAACTTTTCCGTTTGTATCAATGGTTAGCTTTGGACTGGTGTCCCTGCCAATAACGAATTTGTTTGTATTGCCCCAGCCGCCAACACCAGCAACCCACCTTTTCGTGGTGTCGAAGGTACCCGTGTCGAAGGAAAGCGACGCTTCGCCACCTTCAGTGGGATTGAGTATGGTGACCATGCCATCGGCAGATGAGGTACTCTCGACATGCAGGCTCGATCGGGGGCTGGTTGTTCCAACTCCCAATTTTCCTGTTGTAGCAACATCACCAGGATTGTTTGCACCAGTCCCAAGATAGCTCGCCATTCGTGCCTCCCTTTAGAATCCATTGTTTCCTATACTATTCCGTACCTCCCCTTTTTTCCAAAAACCTCAATCGCTCAAACGAAGCCATGCGTACTTGATCACGTCATGGTTTTCATATAAAGCCCCTCAATTTGTAATAACTGCTCTGTTTAAGAAAACTGTCCGCATGCCGGACAGGCGGTCACCCCCTTTCCGGTCTGGCGCGCCCATAAATAGCTTCACCATTTATTGAAAAGCTAAGTTTCTGGGCTTAACAAGGACCATACATAGAGATCTATATTTCTCCGACCCTTTCCGCAATCCCAATTTTTGTGGGCAAGTATCGTTTCCTTACAATAACCATATTGAAAGGATATATATTGCAATTCCAACTCTATCGAATTAGTTTTATATAGGGTCACGGGAGCTTCGGGAGCTTGCGGTCCCTTGGCTGCGGATAACATCGAGGTGAGCATGGCCATTTCCTATCAGAAAACAGGAAACAAACCCCGTCTTGTAGAGGCTACAAGCAAGCATAGGCGCAATACCTTAAAGGACCAGCCGGATCGCCGCGGCATACCAAATCAGCTTGGCAATTTGCAAAAACTGGCCGCTATGGGTCAGCTTGCCGGCGGTATCGTGCACGATTTTCAAAACCTGTTGACCGGCATCATGTGGCTTGGAGAAACAAGCAAATCGGACCTTCCCGAAAGTTCGCCGGTTCGCGATAGAATTCAACGAATGATTGAACTGGCCTCCTGCGGCGGCGGCCTGAGCCGTCAACTTCTTTCGATTCTCCGCGATTCCAAGACCCAAGAAACCATATTCCACGCCCACAGCATAATCGACCATATCGCGCAAATCGCCCGGCATACGTTTGACCCGCGCATTAACATTCACATGAATCTGGCAGCCCCCATCGATACAATACGCGCGAATCCTGACCTGATGTTGACGGCGTTGCTGAACCTGGCCCTTAATGCACGGGACGCCATGGCCGAAGGGGGCGACCTCAGTTTTGAGACGCGGAACGCGACAGTTCCTCTTGTGCCGGAAAAAGAGTTGGATTCGGGGCACGGTCCGCATTTCGAGATAGCCGTTACGGACACCGGCGCCGGAATGAAACCCGAAACCAAAGCGCATCTCTTCAAGCCGTTCTTTACGACCAAGAAAGGAGGGACTGGCCTGGGCCTTATGTCGGTCCATGCCTTTGTCCGTAATGCGGGCGGCCAGATTCGGGTTGAAAGCGGGCTGGGCCGGGGATCGGTCTTTCGCCTGTCCCTTCCTCTTTGGAGTGGCCAACCCCAATGTGAAAAATACCCGGACCCGGGGATTTCATGAGCTCAAGCGGAGAATGCAGTAATGATTTGGGCATGCTGGAGGAACGCGTGAGGAGGAATACCCGAGACGTTCAAAAGGCTATGACAGTCCTGGAGAACCGTGAAGAACGTTTGGACGCGATCATTGCCAGCCTAACGAGGATTTGGTAGCTCTGGATCCAAACAAAAGCATTATGCTCATGAATGCCCGGGTCAAAGAATACCTGGAGCTGCGCTTTAGAGAATGCGCAGGAATGAGCATCGCGTTCTGCGGCCAACTACTTGGGGGGCAGCTGACACAGTCCAAAGGAGCAGCGGATTTTCTATCCAAGCCTTTCCAGATTCAGGGTGAAACGGCTCGTATATACATAATCAAGGAATCTTTGGGACGGCAAGGCGAGGAGGCGACCATTGGGCGAAAACTTCAGCACGGTGCTTATAAATTCAACAGGGACGCTTTCGATGTCTCACAATTTCTAATAATTCGCGATGAATTTTTACGGGCATTGCTTTTGCAGCCAATTCCTCCGCCACAAAACAACGCATGCGATTGTCGCGAAATAGTAACTGCGCAGGTTTTCCTCGACCTACCCTCTCCCACCGAATGGCGAGGTATTTCCTCTTCTCCCTATGGTAGGTGAGGATTATGGTGGGTGCTGCGTACCTGCACTCGATAAACAAAGAAAAACCCGGTTATGCCATAGATCCAGTTGTGAATGGTTCAGAAATCTAATCCAACGGAGGCGCATTTGAAACCGAAAGTCCTTATAATCGATGACGAAGATCTGCTGGTCAAATCCACGTGCATGGCTTTGGGCTTTTTCAACTATGAGGCCAAGGGCGCATTGGATGGACCGGAGGGCCTAAAAACTCTCCACGAGTTTGACCCGGATCTCGTTCTTCTCGATATCATGATGCCGGGCATGGATGGCTGGGAAGTGCTCGCGAAGCTGAAAGAAGATCCCGCCGCATGCGACATTCCGGTTATCATCTTTACGGCCAAAGAGTATTCCAACGGCCGCAAACTTGCGCAATCCAAGGGCGCTGTGGACTATCTTCCCAAACCTTTCCAGTTGGATCATCTCGATCTCCTGCTGAAACAGCATGCGCGCAAGAGGTCCGCATGACCGGCCCCGCGACGGCCGCCGCGGATCTGCTGGATCTGCTTCCCATTGGTGTGCTTGTCCTGACGGCCGATGGAAGTATCCAGACCTGCAATGCTCCTGCCCTTCGCTTTCTGGGCATCGATATCATCGATCTCCTCAACACCCGTATCGAAGACCTTATTAAATCCGAAGCCCTGCTTCAGGGCCTTCAGGCCGCCCAGCAAGGCATAGAAGTCCAGCACACCGTCCTCGACAACGAGCGGGTGAGAATTTCCTGCACGATTCGGAAATACGGGGAGGGTCTTCTGCTTCTTCTGGAGGATACCACGCGGGTTCGCCGGCTCGACGAACTGCAGCGTGAATTTGTTCAAACCGTGCTGCACCGATTGCGCGACCCTCTCACCACGTTGGAAACGACATTTGCCATTGCAATCTCGGACAAGCTGTGCAGCGTTCCCGCCGAACTCAAAGAAATCCTTTGCATGAGTCGTCAGGAGGTAGGTCGCCTCAATTCGCTCACAAACGATCTACGGGACCTTTTCCTCATCGACACGGGGCTCATCGCCAACGAATTGGAGTGGGAGATTTGCACCCTTGGCACCTGTGTGAATCGAGCTATTGAAATTCTGGGTAAGATGCCGGCCCCCTTTGGCCCGGCGTGCTCGCGGATTCGGATTCAGGGCGAACCTGGCATTCCGGTACGGGTGGACTTCGAACATTTCAAGAAAATCGTTCTCCACCTTCTTAAGAACGCCCTTGCGTTTTCCCCCATGGACACCCCAATCTTGGTCGATATAACCGAACAACCCAATTCCGTCAAGGTAAGTATTACAGATTCGGGAATCGGCATTTCACAGGAGGCCCTTCCCCATGTATTCGAGCGCTTCTATCGCGAGGACAACCCCACCACCCGGAAGGTCCAAGGCAACGGCCTTGGGCTTTATAATTCCCGCAAACTGACACAATTGATGGGCGGCGTGCTTTACTGCGATAGTCAGCAGGGAAAGGGCGCGAGCTTCTGGATTGTCATTCCCAAAGCCGGAGGGGAAAACCCGTGACCACGCAAGAGGGGCTTTTGAAAATTGATAAATCCCAACGCTGCCCATTGTCGTGTACCAGATGCAAACTTTGGTCGCGAATCCAAAATCCGATATGCGGCAGATTGCCGGTCTTATTGCCAAGGATCAGGCCATGACTTCCACCGTGATTAGGCTTGCCAATTCGGCGCTTTATGGCCTGCGGGAACGAGTGGGGTCTATCCACCAGGCCATCGTGGTCCTTGGCCTTAACATTGCGAGAAACCTTGTGATTGGGACTGCCGTCGTGAAAACATTTGGCGGCCTTTGTACAAAAAGCTTCGATCACCAAAAGTTCTGGCTGAGCACATTTGCCCGCGCTTTGGGCGCGAAAATACTGGCCCAATTCCTGCGCCGGTCAGAACCCGAGGACCGCTTTATGGCCGGATTGGGGCACGATATTAGGATCCTTGCCGAGAACCAATTTCTCAATTCAGAATTCCAGCGGATTCCGGCCGGGGTCGCGGGGGGCGGCGATCTTGCGGATTGCAAACGCAAGGTTCCGGGCCTGACTCACGGCGAGATCGGCGCGCACATCGCCGAGAGCTGGAAAGCCCCGGAATGGCTGCTGGAGACCATCCGCCATCGCCATAATCCAGGTTCAACGGCCAAAGGGGCGCAACTTCGCAAGGACAAAATCGAAACCGTCCACCTGGCTGACTGCCGGGCCCGAGCCAACCGCGATACGCAATTTCTCGAAAATTGTGGACCCCGCCAGCATCCGAGTGTGCTGGAATGCCTCCGGATCGATGAAAAGCAGGTGAAAGCCGTTTTTGAAGAAGTAGGAAAGGGCGTAACAATTCTTGTAAAGGATGGGGAGATTTCCCTCGCATGAGCGAACCAGCAAAGGATCCCGGAGACGCTACGGCCGGGCATTTCCGTCGTCTCGAAGAACAGCTACGGGAGATCGAATTTCGGGAGATTGCTTTTTCGCCCGGACCCGAGAGTCCGTCCATGGACCCCGCAAAGGACCGGGCTCACGCCGACCACTTCGTGATTGGTTCGCCGGCCCAACAGGACCGGATCATTATGGCGCCCGGGATTGAATGCAGGCGATTGCCGGATTCGACCTGCTTTGACGAAGTATCCTTCGAAGCGATCAGCGACCTGGCCAACGCGGAGGCCGGCGCGCAGATTGCCTGGCGAAAGGTCACAAAAGATTCTACCTTTCGCGCCGGTCAGAATGTGAGGATTGAGATCAGGGACGAGCAGGAGTTTTTCTGCGCCGCGGTCAGGGGCAAGGTCCTCTTCTTCCAGAATTCGCTCCACGTGTTTCCTTGCGATGCCGATTGCGCGGTTCACATCGTTGTCCGTGAAGACAGGATGTCGGCCCTTATGGACTGCAAAGCCGGTCGCGGAAACGGCAGGCCGCTGACGGAAGAGGCGGCATTTGCCGCTCTGCGCGAAAAAGGGGTGGTCCATGGAATTCTGCGCGATGCAATTCGGAATGCTTTGGCGGACTGCAATGACTCGCACACATCACAAAAGGGCATTATCGTAGCCCAAGGCACTCCTCCCATTACGGGAAAAAACGGTTGCGTGCAGCTGAATTTTGATGTGGAAAACCATGGCTCCGAGTTCCGGGTTCTGTCCGATGGCCGCATCGATTACAAACGGTCCTCTATGGTTCAAACCGCCCGAAAAGGACAACGACTTGCCGGCCTTGTCGATCCGGGAAAAGGTATCCCCGGCCTGAACGTATATGGCGATAGCCTGCCGGCCAACGAAGGAGTACCTGCCCGCATTGTTTGCGGCCGGGGTGTTTCCACGCCCGACGGCCTATCGTTCTTTGCGGAGGAAAACGGCTGCATTCTTTGGAATGATCCGGTCTTGCAAATTATGGACCTATATGTCGTCCATGGCGATGTAGACATGACGACCGGCAGCATCGACTTCAACGGAAGCGTATTGGTTAATGGCGGTGTACGCGAAGGTTTTGAAATACGTGCTGAGGGCGACATCATGGTCCGGCAAACTGCGGAAGCTTGCCTGCTGAAAGCGGGTCTGGATATCCGCGTGTTTGGGGGTGTTCAGGGGCAAGGTCGAGGTGTATTGGTCGCCGGCCACGACATCTTCGCGGAATATGCACAGAATGCTACGCTCGAAGCTCAGGGTAAGATTGCAATTAAAGATTTTGCCGTAAATTCACGTCTCTTCGCCTCGCGTTTTATACAGTTATTGGAG
>CAYVZU010000120.1:0-12317 GCA_964455935.1 uncultured Fibrobacterota bacterium | reverse complement strand
GTCTGGCGAAGTGCGCTTAACCGTGTGTCCATTTTTTCGGGGAAGTATCACTCTTTGGGCTAAGGGCTAAGGATAGGGAAACACATCCGGTTCCGCAGCCAACCTCCAGCACTGTGGCATTTTGGGGAATAATCGAATTATAGAATCCAATATCCAAAGCAATCTGGGCGCGATCATTCCCGATATCGTATAACTTGGCCGTATTCTCATATAAATTCGGCATAAATCCGCACCTTCAGACCAGAGTTCGCCGGGTTGCGCCGGATTCTCCGGATTCAGCGGCTTCTCCGTGACCAGGTGAAAATGCACATGCTGAGCACTCTGATAGGAACCGATCTTCAGTCCGTGGCCAAATTACCAAAACTAAATTTGCATAGGCGCAAGTACAACATTTCCGAAGAGCCAACCCGTTTCTATAACTGCGACAGCCCCGGCCCGCCCGTGCGGGAACCGCGGCGTCCTTCAAGTATATCATTTGCTCCCTTGCAGGGAACAAATGTATATTTGTATTATGCACGTCATAGCCAAGAGCACCTTGGTCAAGTTCTGGCAAAGGCATCAGACGTGCGCGGAGCATCTCAGGGCCTGGTATTGGGAGGCGTCCAAAGGGACATGGAAGACCTTCCACGACATTAAGCGGGGGTACCCCACCGCGGACCATGTGGGAAACAACCGTGTTGTTTTCAACATCAAAGGCAACGAATACCGACTTATTGTGAAAGTGGAATACAAATTAAAAAAGGTCTTCATCCGGTTTATCGGAACCCATCAAGAGTACGACCGGATCAAGAACATCTCTGGGATATAGCCAAGGAGAAACCATGGAAATCAAACCCATCAAGACAGAAAAAGACCTGAAAGCAGCGTTGAAAAGAATCGACGCACTCATAGATGCAAAACCAGGAACAAAAGAACACCAGGAACTCGACATTCTCAGCACGCTTGTTGAAGCTTACGAAAACGAGCACTACGCCATCACGCCGCCGGACCCAATAAACGCCATTCTCTTTCGAATGGAACAAATGCACCTGAAGAAGACAGACTTGGCCCAATATATGGGCAGCAGGGCCAAGGTAACTGAAGTACTGAAGCGACGACGGAATCTTACGATCAAAATGATGAAGAAACTCCACCGGGAACTGCATGTTCCCGCGGATTCCCTGCTCTCGTAGTGTCCTGTTACGGATTAGCCGACAAATCTCCGCTCATGTTGAGCTTGTCGAAACAGGAAGCGGATTGCCCCAAACGAGCCAATTTTACCGCCCACCCTTCGACGAACTCAGGGCGAGCGGCTGGGAGTAATGCAAGAAACTTCTGAGACACAACAATAGTTGGATTCTGGCAATAAGAAACCGAGGTTATCACAGTCCCAATTGCCGCAGCAGATTTTTCGTGCGCGGCTTGTCCTGAAGGATTCGCAGCTTCCGTTGGCGTGACAGTTGTTTTATTCGGTATTCGACGCGAAGCGCCAGCCCTTTGTCGCCGATCTGTCGGGCGTACGCCATCCGGATGGACTTGACCAAGCGCATGAACTTGGCGGCTTTGCTTCCGCGCGAAACGTGTTCTTTGAGTCTTCGCCGGGGATCGGTCGCCACGCCCGCGTATAGCCGGTCATCACAATGAAGAATGTAGATCCAATAGGCTCTGCCGGTTTGAGGCCGCCGGCCCTGGTTTGTTGCGGAATCGTCTTGGGCTTGAGGGATCGTTAGTCGCGAACGGCCGGAGCGCATCGCCGAAGCCCCGCTCAGGCGGGCTCCCGCGTGGCGGGGGCATTCTGCTGGGCGGACCTGATGTTGGGAATGCCGCTGGCAATCGTGGCGACCATGCGAAACGCATGTTTGTTGATCAGGTTCATGTCATCGAGCAGGTCCAGGTGGACCGTGGTGGTTTCCAGCGTCTCCCGCAGCCCGCGCCGAATCCGGCTGATGTGCGATTGGCGCAGCGATTCGAGGTAGCGGTCCATCTCCGGTTTTTGCTCCAGAACTCCTCGCGCCATGGTTTCATCATTCAAGGTAAAAGCCGAGATCGATTGTTCGAGATTCAATGTCACCCGTTCGTGAAAGGTTTGGATTTCCTTCCATCCCTCGTCGGAAAAAAGAAAGCCTTTATCTATTCGCTTCTTCGCATGCTGCATCAGGTACTTGCTGACGACATCGGCCGTCTGCTCCAACTCGGCGGTGACCGAGAGCAGTTGAACCGTCTTGGCCGATTGCTCGGGCGTGAGTTCTTCCTGGCTGAGTTGCGAAAGGAAAGGCACCAGGGATTCCTGCAGAAAATCGACTTCGTTGTCGGAATCAACCAGCTTGCGCCGAAGCGGCTCGTTCGCTTCGGAAAAGACGGTGATCGATTGGCGCACCATGCGCGTGACAAGGCCGGACATGCGCACAATCTCGCGCGCGGCCTGCCCCAGGGCCAGCGCAGGGACCTTTAGAACACTGGGGCTCAGGAATTCAACCCGGTATCCGCCCTCGGCCGATTCCTTGATGGGGACAAGCCAGACAATGAACCGGACAAACGGGCCCACCAAAGGCAGAAACAGCAGAGCAATGGCCACATTGAAAATCGTGTGCGCATTGGCGATCTGCCGCGTAACATCCGTGGCCGTGCCGGCGCAGAGCGCGATAAACGGGCCAAGGAAAGGCAATACCACCAGGACGCCAAGGACCTTGAACATGGTGTGGGCCCAGGCAACACGCCGGGCTTCGGGATCGGCGCGGGCCGCAGCGATCAGGGCCGTCGCGCAAGTGCCGATGTTCGCCCCCAGGATCAGGGGCACGGATTGGGCAAAGGTCAGGATGGGACCGTGCCCGAATGCGGAACCGGATAGCGCGAGCAGAATGGCAATGGTCGCGGCGCTCGATTGGAATATGGCCGTAAAAATAGCCGAGACAAGAATGCCGCTGGCCACCCCCCCTGTGCTCGCACGGAAGATTTCAACAAACAGGGCATTGTGCTGCAGGGGCATCGCCGCCGCGGAGATCATTTCCATCCCAAAAAAAATCATTCCAAAGGCCATGACAATCTGCCCCGCCCTTTGACGGAAATAGGACGCGCTGAAGGCAAAGAAGAAGAATCCAGCGGCGATCAGAAGAGGTGCCAGGCGGTAGAATTTGAACGTGAAGAGCTGGACGGTAAGGGTGGTGCCGATATCGGAGCCAAGCAGCATGCCCACCGATTGGACCAGGGTCATGAGCCCGGCGGAAGTCAGACCGATCAACATCACGGAAGTTGCCGAACTGCTTTGGGTTAGAAACGTAAGGCCAATTCCCGCAACCAGGCCGAATAACCTGTTCCGGGTGAGCAGATCAATCGAAGACCGGAGCTTTCGGCCGGAGATCTTGCGAAGGCCCTTCTCGGCGAACTTCATGCCGTACAGAAAGAAACTAAGTCCGGCCAGCATGTTGAAGAACGAAAACCAGGTGAATTCCTGCACTAGTCTCTCCGGTAGTCCGGGCGGTTCACCACAAGAGGGGTTCCGCTGGTAAACTGGTTGAGCAGCTTACTCTTAAGCTCCTGCATCCAAAATAAACTGTTCCCGCCCGCCTTGGCTTCCAGATCCGCAAGCGAATCGAAGACGTAAACGGCGTTGGCTGGAATCGCCATGGCCGGCAAAGGCCCGGGATGGCGGGCGTGATTGATGGTCAGCGCATACCGATATCCGGCGCAGACCGCGGCCTGGGCCACCCGGTTGTCATAATACCCGAAGGGATAGGCTAGGAGGCTGATCTCGACTCCAAAGCGGTCCTGCAAATCAGCCTTGGATTGCTCCAATTCCCGGCAAAGATCGGAGTCGGACAGCCTTCTTAGATCCGGATGGGTTACGGTGTGCGAGCCGATCTGGTGCCCCCGCCGCAGCAGGTCGGCGATTTGGCCCTCGTCCATATGCGGTCGTTTGTAAACATCCCAATGGGAAAGCCGGCCGATGTAGCCGGAGACCACGAAGAATGTGGCCTTCATTCCAAGCGAATCCAGAATGGGAAGGGCGTTGTCATACAGGCAAAGAAGCGCGTCATCAAACGTGAGCGCGAACGCGCCCCTTGCACCGGCCGCCGCTTGCCGCTGAACGTCCACACAGTGCCGGCCGGAGCGAGCCAGAAATTCCATTTGGCGGCGGAACCCGCGCGCACCGATCCAGGTCGACCCCAGGACCAGGCCTCTTTCGACGCGGTGATAAACAAGAATCCCGCTGGAAGGCCCGGCCGCGACGCGGCGCGCGCGCCAAACGAATATTGCGGCCAGGCCGGCCAGGCAGATGGCGCCCAACGCAAACCCGCCCCCAATGACCAAAATGCTGAGTATGATCATAATGCCCGATTCCCGAAGCGAATATACAATTGTTTCCAATCCCCAAGAGACCGGAAGTTCCGGTGCAAGCGACCGGCGGCGCAATGGGGACCTTCCAAACCAGCAAAAACAATTGACTTATCCGGCAATCTTTGCGACATTTAGGGGTACTATGAATATCGGGGTCGAAAACACCCATGGCGTCCTTGTTTTCAACAAGGACAATTTTCTGGTCTACTTCAACCCCGTTGCTGAAGCGCTTCTGCCCCAGCCGCTGACCGTTGGAGAGTCCGCCCAATCCCTGCCCGAGTGCGGCGCGGTGTTCGAAGGACTTCTCGAGGATTTGCGGATACCCGGCCAGACCAGCTGCCGCATGCTGCAATTCAATCGGCTTTCCACGAACAAAACACAGCGGATCCGGATCCTTGGCCTTTGCCTCCCCCAACAGAACAGCCTGGTCCTGGAAGAGATCGACTCCGATTCGGCCGCATCGTTCAAGTGCAAGGAGATTGAGGCGCGCAATGCCGTGCTGGAGAAACGCAACACCGAGCTCGAGAGCGCGTGGGAGGAACTGGCCGCCGAACTCGAAATGGCCCGGCAGATTCAGGAGAGCATTCTGCCGCACAGTCTACCGTCGGCGGCCGGCTTTGAATTTGCCGTTGAATACCTGCCCAGCGGCAAGGTGGGAGGTGATTTCTACAACGTCATGCATTTCGACGCCGATCATCTCCTGGTTTTGGAGGCCGACGTCTCGGGTCATGGAATCCCGGCGGCGTTTATGACCACAATCGCCAAAACGCTATTCGACCGCAATATGCGGCCGAACTCGACCCTGTCGCAAAATCTGAGGCGCATGAACGAGGATCTTTGCGATCACATCAAAACCGAACATTACCTGACCGCTTTCCTCACCGTTCTAAACATCCGCAATGGCAGCATGCGTTATTGCCGCATTTGTCACCCCTACCCCATTATTTTCCGGAAAGCAACCGGGGAAATCGAATATCTCAAAAGCCGTGGCGGGTTCTTTTTGGGGATGATGAAAGAGGAAAATGAGTTCGAAGAGCAGGAGACATCTCTGCAGCCCGGTGATAAAATCCTGATCTATACCGATGGCCTTAACGAAGCCTTCAATGCGGAAAATTCGCAATACGGCCGGGACCGCCTGGCCGCCTCGGTCCAGAAGCACGGCAATCTGCCCACGCAGGACTTTTTAAAAAAAATCATGGACGACCGCGCGTCCTTTATGAAGGGCCAGCCCAACAGCGATGACATCACGGCCTTGGCCGTGGGACGAATGGGTTAAGAATCGTTGGAGGTTCTCGGTTCACAGCTGTCAGAGAAGAACTCATCCGGACTCCCTTTCTGCTTCTTTTCTCTTAACTTTTCAAAATGCTTGTCCAATTCCGAAATAGAACAAGGCCGTTTTCTCATCCGCTTTCGGCCATGGGTTGAATCCGATATCAAAACGAAGCAGCCCGATGGGAGTCTCAAAGCGCGGACCCGCCCCGATTGCGCATCGAATTTCCGAAAACCGAAAGTCCTGTGGCTCGCGCCAGACGTTGCCCGCATCCAGGAAGGCCGCCGCGGAAAGGAATTTTCGAAGGATCCGCCGGATTTCGAGATTGGCCACCACCAAAAGATCCCCGCCCAGGGAATCCACGGCCGCAAGGGAGCGAAACCCGAAACCACGGATCGAATTGGGTCCGCCCGTGAGGAATCGCTCGCTGAGCGGAGCCGCGCCATTGGCCCAGGGAAAAATCCAGCCGGTCTGGACCTGCCCGGCCAATACGGTCCTGTCCCGTGGCAGGAAGCCTTTGGCCGTGGTCTGCAACTTGTAATAAGAGTGGCTGCCGATCCGGAATGGGCCGGCCGCCTCCTGGTCTAGATTCAGAAATGTCCCGCGTGTCGCATTCAGAAAGTTATCGCGCGTGTCCCGGCTGAGTGTGGCGAGAAGGGACCGAATCCGGACGCTTCGGTCGACAACGTCCGTATCGTTTTCCACATTACCGACGAAGGCATCTTCCAGCCGAATGCCGGCGGAGCCCCGGGAACGGAATCCAAATGCGCGGGCGAACTGAATTCTCCCTCCCCGCCGATTCACGTCAAAGGCGGGATCGTCCAGAAAGGATTGATACAGCGACAGCTCCGTTTGCACGGGCGAACCCAACGTCCATGGCTGGGTATAGCTTGCGTCGCCGCCATAGCTGATTTCACTGGCCTCGGCATTGGCCTGAATCCGGCGTCCCAGCCCTCCGACATTGGCATGAACGAAGCGCAGGCCGCCCCGCAGCTTTTCCACGGCGCCATACCCGGCGATCGCATTGATATCGATGTATTTGCGTTCTTTGACCTCGATCACGATATCACGAAGCCCCGCGGCATTCGCGGTTTCGGCCGGCGTGATCGAGACACTGGGAAACAGACCGGTCCGGTATAGATTGCGTTGCGACTCAAGAAGATCGCGCAGCACCAGGCGTTCGCCGGTCCAAAACCGTAACTCACGCATGACCGCTTCAGGCCGGGTCTTCTTCAGACCCCGTATGTTGATTGGCCCAACCCAAAAGAGTTCGTGCTCGCGAATCCGGTAAACCACCGTCGCCCGGCTGAGGGCGGAATCCCGCTCCAGATCGGACTCCACTTCCGCTTCCAAGTAACCCGAATCGCCATAGGCGCCAAGGATCGCCAGACCGCCCAAACGAATGGCTTGCTGACCAAGTGGATCACCCCGCGCCAGCTTGACCTTCAATCGCAACAACGAATCCGGCAGAACCGCATTGCTCTCAAATCGAACACCCGCGATGCGCGTCAGCCCGCCTTCCTTCACCGCAATGGTGATGGTTACCGCCTGCCGTGAAGTATCCGCTTTTATGAGGGTATCCACGACCCCGGCATCAAGATAGCCCTGGTCGCGGTAGAACCGGACCAGCGTTTCCAAATCCTGCTCGAAAACCCCGCTATTGAAGTAGTGGCGCTGAAAAAACCCCGTGGCGGATGTTACGATTTGGTCCTTGAGTTCCTTGTCGCTGAAACGGCTGTTGCCCGCAATGGAAAGTGTTCGGATCTCGTATCCGTCCCGGCCTGCCGCCCAGGAAATCCACAAAAGCACGATCGAGAGAAACGTTCGTGCGAATCGATGTTGGGCTACGATGGCAAAAACGGATGCCATACTTTACGTCGGCACCCGTCTGGCTTTTCCGGGCGGCCTCTTCTTGAGGAGCAACGATTTCGGCAAGCCAAGCCGTGATCCGAATTTCCTTGCCGGGCCAAGGTCCGGGAGCCGAACAGGTAAGCGAAAACGTGCGGCAAAGAAGCGAAATCCGTCCCTACAGGCGCAAAGGGTAATAGCGGACCGACATGCCCGCATCAAGGCCAAAACCGCGGTTCTGGAGAATTTCGTATTTGGGTGCAACCTCGACGGAAATGTCCAAACCAAGAGGCTTGATCAGAAAAATTCCGCCGGCCGGAACGCGAATGCCAAAATGATAGCTGTCGCCAAAGCGAACCAGCGTACCAACGCCCGCAAAAAGAGGAAAAGGCGTACCAGCAAAGGTCATTAGACGAAGATTGTGCCAGAGCAAATCGGACTGGACTTGAAAGCGGTCCTGCTCTACCACGGACCATGCAAGGGCCGCGGACACTGCCAACGAACCATTGAGCCAGCCTTTGGCGCTGATTCCGGTTGGCTCGCCTAGAATAAGACCATAGCCGATCAGGGAATCCTGCGCGTGCGCCGCCTGAAATCCCAGGAAACAGGCGCAGAAGAGAATCAATCGACCAGTGTTTTTCATGCGTGTTCCTCCCAAAATAGTCCATGCAATTTTATTTCCCACAGCATACGGCAACTCATTTTGCAATCTTCTCAACCGCTCCCTGACCGGCTTGTGACCAAACCGCGATTTCCGCCGCCAATTTGCCGGTGAGAATACAGAGGGAAAGGGCGAGGACTCCAAAGACCCAGGGCTTGGCTATGGTTCGCAACAAGGGCTTGGAAATGCTGCGCCCGTAAGGCTGTTTTCTGGCGGCGGCGGTGAAAAGCTTCCGCGAGGCAAACAGCCTGTGTTGCCGTTGATTCCGCAGGACGCAAATCACGGGGACCGTGACCAATTCGCCCGGTGTATTTCTCATGGCAAGATGGTTTTGGTTGGGTGAATTCTAGGCAACAACTCGGGTCTTATGCTTGGCGAAATTAGAGGTGAAAAGCCAGCGCCAAACCCACGGTTACGAATTGCCGGTCGGAGTCGCCGCCAAAGATGATGTGATACAATGGCAATGCTTCCACACTAAGGCCCAGCAACTCAATTAGGGCGATTCCAACGCCAAAATTCGCCGCCAACTGCCCGTTGGTGTCCTTCACCGAAGCGGACCAGGGCTGGCCGGCCAGCTGCCCCTTGGCGGACGTGCTTTCCCTGTTGATGGCCAACCCGAATCCTGCCTGTCCAAAAAGCCGAACAAGGAGCTTGGGCGTCCAGATCCGCGCGGTTGGTATGATCTCCACAATGGAAAGGCTTGCTTCGGTTGTGAAACCGGAAATGGGCCCCGGAATCGATACCGGCTGCGGCTGCGCGTCAAAGCGACTATAGGCCACGCGCATGCCAAAACCAAACAGTTCTCCAAAACGGGTCAAAGCCTGGCCGCCGGCGGACCAGCCGTCCCGGCCCGTATCAGTGCGTCGCGCAAGCCCCAGATCGAATCCGGCATGAATGGATTCAGCGCTCGCGACCGCGGCGGCGCTTAGCACCAGGATGATCACCTGCGATAAATGCGCAATACGAAAATGGGACGGCATATGGTTGTGAGGAGATCAAAACCTGTGCCAGAAGACGGCGGGGATGCGGGCTGGATCGCTATTCCTGGATCTGTCGCAGCGCCTTGATGCTGCTGCGGCGACGCTTGCTCTCCATCCGGCGCTCGGCGGAGCCAAGCGTCGGCCTGGTTTTACGGCGGGCCTTGGGTCGAACCAGAGCAGCCCGAAGAAGTTCGGCAAAGCGCTTTAGGGCAATCTCACGATTCCGGGCTTGCGAGCGCTCTTCGTGTGCGGTCAGCACAAGTTCTCCATCGCGAGTCATCCGTTTGCCGGCTATTTTTTTTAGCCGCAATTTGACATCAGACCCCAGACTCGGGCTCCCCTGCACGTCAAAGCGAAGCTGTATTGCCGTGGAAACCTTGTTCACGTTTTGGCCGCCCGGGCCCGGCGACCGGATCGCCTTCAACTCAATCTCCTCATCCCGAACGAGTATGCCGTTGACCCAAATCATCCCATGGCCTCGATTCGTTGCCGGGCCTTCTCGACAATCTCCCGTTCATTGGTGAAACTAAGGATGGCGGCGGCGCGACTGATCTCGAACCATTGCGCCTCGTTGACCTCGTCGTCATGATTCCTGGTGTCACCTTCCACGAAACGCAAAAGGAAAAAATGAACGAACTTGTGCACGCGAACCCTGGAGACCTCTCTGGTGTAGAACCAATACTCGATCGTTCCCAGCGGATCCAGCAGTTCGGTCTGCAAACCGGTTTCTTCCCGAACCTCGCGAAGCGCCGCAATCTCGGCGGTCTCTCCGGGATCGACGGTTCCTTTGGGGAGTTGCCATCGCCGGGCCTTGCCCACGGAAATAAGCGCCACATCCACCGCGCCCGGTGTCCGCCGAAAGGCAACACCTCCGGCCGAAACATGGGTGCGAATCTGCGCTTTGGGACTCCTGACCTGGCTTGACCTTTTCAGATTCTACCCCTTACAAGGATTCGTTTTTCATGATGATGTCGGCCGACCGGATTCATTGGGCCGGCCGAACGCTTCGCCCGATCTGGATTTGCCGGTCGATCCATTGATAAACGTCCTCCAATACCTGCTGCCGTATGATATCGTTGTGGAGCTCGTGGTACGCTCCAGGATATTCATGAAGCTCTTTGCGACCGTCGGGCACACGCCCAAAATATTCCCGGCTGCGCTGGGGAAACACCAGGTGGTCGGCGCCGCCCAGCAGAAGCAGAAACGGAACCCGCAGATTGCCCGCATTCCTCCAAACGCGAGCCACCGCGCTTTCCACTTCGGTGCCCAGGCGGACCGAACCGAGCGTGTGCGACAGTGGATCCTCGCGCATGGCGGCCGCAATCGAAGGGTCACGGCTAAGCCCGTCCATGTCCAACCGGGTCTTCATCCGAAACCGCGGGGCAATTCGGCCCAGCAGGCGCGCGATATTCCAAAGCACCGCGGGAATTCCCACATCCCCGATCGCCGGAGACGAGCAAATCAGTCCCGCAACCAATGCATGGGAGTGGAGGCAGTATTCAAGGCAAATGAGCCCGCCAAGACTGTGCCCGTAGAGAAAAATCGGGAGCGTTGGACAATCGCGCCGGACGCAGCCGATCAACATCGCCAAATCGCCCCGGTACTGAGACCAGCGGTCGATATGACCGCGCGACCCCTGCGATTGGCCATGCCCGCGCAGGTCCGCGGACTCCACACGGAGCCCTTTGCCGGCGAAGAACTCCCCTACATGAACGTAGCGACCGCCGTGCTCGCCAATTCCGTGCACAAGACAGACAGCCGCCTTTGGTGCCCCAGCGGGAACCCAGGTTCGCCTAAATAGCTGCGGGCCATCCTGCGCCCGCATCCACGACTTGCTATGCCCATGAGTGCCCATTGGATTGGCTTACCCCATGGATTCAGGCTTGCTTCTTTTCATTCTCTTGGACAGGCATGAAAATCCAAAGCACAATGTAGACAAAAAGGCCGGCCCCGCCGAACAGCAGCGAAATCAGAAAGAGAACCCGCCAGGCCCATGCGGCCAAGGGCGTTGACCGTGAAAGCCCCTCGCAAATCCCCGCGATCTTTCCCTCCGCGGGATAGCGTCGCAGATTGTTTATGGTTTCCCATACTGGACCGGATCCATTCGCCATGCGCTCCTCCCTTTTTGTTAACCTTTGCCGCTATTTATCGATTTTCGAATATAGCCATTTAGCCGGAGCACCTGCGCCGAATTCACACGGTTCTCCCCGTATCTTTCGATACTAGGATATGGATTCGCGAAAACCGCACCAGACCAAGACTGTGGAAAATTTGGCATTTCAACCACGCACCTTGCATTTTAAGCTACCACTGTAACTACTCAGCACGCCCCCTAAATCCCCCGCAGGGGGACTTCCAAAACACCTTCCCCCTACGGGGGAAGGACGGGTTGGGGGCATCCTGGGAACCTGAGCAGTTAACTACCACTATGAATTACTCGCTTTGGTATGAGCGCAATCGCGGCCGACTGCAGAACTCCGGCCTTTGGTTAAGAGGCGGCGAATTAAACATCCTGCCGGCCGATGAATTCGAACGCCGTCCCTTGCGGCTGCTGCTGGTCCGCCTCTCAACCTACAGCGACACGGCTGAGTCCTTCACCCACGGGTTGCTTTACCAGATAGCGGCCCAAAACCAGGGCGTTTTCCCTGATCTCGCATACCTGCCGCCCTTGGCGGACCGCAAGTTGTTCGAAGCGGACAATGTGCCTTGGCTCCTGGGAACCGGCACGAAAAAGCCCGCGCTCGATTTTGATGTAATCGCCCTGTCCAATTCCATTGTCCAGGAGATCGCGAACATTCCGCCTCTGTTGTCCAAAAGTGGCGTGACCCTCGACCGGCAGCAGCGATTGGACAATGCCCGGCAACCCCTGGTCATTCTGGGCGGCGCCAATGCGATCAACACGGCAATCCTATGGCACGATCATTCGCCGGTTGACGGAATTTTCATTGGCGAAGATCCCGAATCAATCGAACAGCTCTTTGCGCTCTGTCGTGAAGGCAAGAACAAGGGGCTGGGCAAACACCGGATTCTTGGTTCGCTCAGATCGGTTCCAGGCTTTTTTGAATCGGACCAGCCCAAAGGCGCGGCGCGAAAACCCGTGACGCGCTTCAATTCGCGCCTTATCCCTGTCGGAGTGCCGATTCCATTTGCCGATGACCGGCTTGGCCGCATAAGTCTGCCGATCAGCGAAGGCTGTAAACACTCGTGCAGCTTCTGCAGCGAGAGTCACACGCGCAAACCCTAT
>CAYVZU010000119.1:0-12387 GCA_964455935.1 uncultured Fibrobacterota bacterium | reverse complement strand
TTTGTGACAACAGGGAGATTAACCTGATCATCCCCACAGGAAAGACAAAGAACACAAGCCGCAAGGCCAAATCCATAAAAAGGTTTTAAAAAAACCATCGTACCCCCAATCCGGCTTGGGCGCCAATGCCCGGGTCTGTTATCTCAATGGTCGGTGCGATCTCGAGGAAGATGTTCACGGGCGCGGGAGCAAACATGTAATCGGCCAGGCCCTTCACGCGCACGCCAACACCCAAATCATGGCCCACGCCAATAAACATTCCCGCGCCAAGCCCCAGCAGAAAGCGGCCCCGGCTTACGGGCGTCAGGTCGGCCCAGTGGTGAGCCCAGTCGCCCACAAGCGCCAACCCTCCACGCCTTCCCATGTTAACACCGATGATGCCATCGATGGAGTTGCGGCCATCGAGCCAGTATTTGAGGCTGAACCCTGTGGGTTCACCCACAATAGCGCCCAGTCCAAAACGACCCTGCGCCGGGGTTGTTGCGGGAGCCAACGCCACCAAGGCAAAAAGAAAACCCAATCCAAAACGCTTCATTCATACCCCCTATCCACCAAGAAGGATAAGACAAAATAGCTCACCCGGAAAACCAAATGCAAAACAAAGCGACACAACCCCTCGAAACGAGTTGGTGTTGGCGGTTTGCGTTGCCTCGAACGGGGATTCTAATTAATCAATAGGACCGCGAACCACTGCGGCGAACTCTCCCGTTGCGGTATTCCTCAGTAATTCTTATATTGCAAATGTAATTTTCTATCGAAAGTCAAAACGTGCCCGCGGAGGTTTCCATTCATGGATAAGACAACATTTGGCGGACTCGCCATGGGATGGATCCTGATCCTCACCGCTTTCCTGATGGAAGGCGGCCAGATTGCGGCGCTCCTGCAAATCACCGCGGCCATGATCATCATCGGCGGAACCATCGGCGCCACCCTAATCGCATTTCCCGGAAGCGATGTTTCGCGGGCGCTTAAAATGGCCAAATACATTTTTCGTGACGCAACCAAAGTGGATAAAGACGCGCTCATACGCGACTTGCTGGAATACGCCACAAAAGCCCGCAAGGAGGGAATCCTCTGCCTGGAGCAATATGCCAATGAAAACCCCAATCCCCTTTTGCGAAAGGGGTTGCGCCTGGTGGTGGACGGCGTGGAGCCCGAACGCGTTAAGTCCATTCTGGAGAATGAAATCTTCATGATGGAAAACGAATACCATGTGGCCGCCGCTGTTTTTGAACAGGCCGGAGGCTATTCTCCCACCATGGGCATCATCGGCACGGTGCTGGGATTGATCAGCGTGCTCAGTTCGTTGGAAGACCCTTCGGAACTCGGTCACAAGATTGCCTTGGCCTTTGTGGCCACCTTCATGGGAATTCTCTTCGCCAATATAGCCTGGCTTCCCTTTGCCAACAAGCTGAAGACCAAGGGGAAGAACGAAGCCATGTTGAACGAAATTGTCCTGAAAGGCCTTATCTCCATTCAGGAAGGCGAGAACCCGCGATTTATCGAAGAACGGCTCAACAGCGTGCTGCTGAAACAGGTGACCGGAGGGTAAGAATGGGCAAGATTCCGCCGGCGGCGGAAAAGGATCGTTCGGAACGCTGGTTGCTGACTTACGCCGACCTGATCACGCTGCTGCTGATTTTCTTCATTGTTCTATACGTTATGAGCACCCGGGATGTGGTCAAATTCCAGGTCATGGCCGATTCAATCGTTGAAGCGTTTACGGGAACCAGAAATATCGTGGGCGAGGCGCCTGGGCCATCCTTCATGCATGGAATCAAGGGCCTGAACCGCACCGGGCAAACAAAAGAAACCAAGCAACGGTTGAAAGCCGAGTATATTCGTCAAGAGATGGAACGTGTGGCCGAATCGCAGAACATGGGATCCGCGATATCGGTGAACATGGAAGACCGCGGCATCGTTATTCGAATGGAAGAGAAAGTCCTCTTCGGCAGCGGCGAAGCGGATCTGGGACCCGAAGCCCGTGAAATTCTTCAAAAGGTGTCGCAAATCCTCAAGATCAACAAAACCCAGTATATGCGCATCGAAGGCCATACCGACAATGTGCCAATTGCCAGTTCGCGGTTTCCGTCCAATTGGGAATTGGCCGCCGTGCGGGCCACCAGCGTGGTCCGCCTTTTGGTGCAAAACGGGATCGATCCGCGCATGCTCTCGGAAGCCGGATACGGAGAACACCGGCCCATTGCCGACAATGCGACCCCTAAGGGCCGAGCCAAGAACCGGCGCGTGGAAATCGTGCTGCTGGCCGAACAGCTTAATAAATCGGAGCCCCCGGCCCGCAGACAGGAAGGCCTATGAACAGCAATAAGGAACCCCGGCCGGAAAGGAAGAAAGAAGCAATCCGATTGGGCGTCATAAGCAGCTTGGGCATACAACTGGTTGTTTCCACAGTTATTGGGTACGGGATCGGTGCATGGCTCGACAAGAAGTTCCACACTGTGCCTACCCTCACTCTCGTCTTTTTATTCTTGGGGATTGGTGCCGGATTTCTGAACCTGTTCCGGGTGATGAACAGGAGTTAGGCCTGCCGGCACCCTGTTCATCCGCTTCGGCCGGCCGGGAATGAGTTTTTTTTGATACCCGGCGCAGGCTGCTGGAATATAGATTAGAAGCAATATCGCATGGAAAACGGACACCCTCCCACCTTGTTGCCAGCTTTCCATCTGCCCGGGCTTTCGCATTCCGAAGCTCTGGTGGTCGAGTACACATGGGTCGCCATGGCGGTTGCCCTATGTATGGTTGGTTTCGCCGTGACTGCCCAAAAGAAAATCCCCAGCGGCTTCGCGAATGTAATCGAAACCATTGTCGAATTCTTCGAAAGAAGCCTTGAGGACCTTGCGGGTCCCAGGGGCATGACGTTCTTTCCGCTCATCATTACGGCGTTCTTTTTTATTCTGGTCTCGAACTATTTGGGATTAATTCCCGGCTTCATAGCACCTACGGGCAACATCAATACAACCGTCGCATGGGCCATTGTTGCCTTCCTTTCCTATCAAATCTCCGGCTTTTACGCGCATGGGGTCTCTTACCTCAAGCATTTCCTTGGTCCGGTTCCGCTCCTGGCGCCAATCATGTTCCCAATGGAAATTATATCGCAATTGGCACGGCCCCTTTCGCTATCAGTCCGCTTGTTTGCCAATATTATGGCCGGTGAACTCATCATTAAGGTGCTCACCGGAGCCGCTGCCCTGCTGCTGCCGGTCATTTGGATGACGTGGGAGAGCATTCTGACCGGGCCTTTTCAGGCCTTTGTCTTCTCCCTACTCACGATGATTTATATCGGCGGGGCCGTAGCCAGTCTCGAAGAGGAATAAACCTAAAGGAGGTCCAATGGAAGTGTTAGCCGTCCCGCAAAACGTCGTATCCGCCGCAGCTGCCCTGGCCGCCGGAATTGCCATTGGGCTGGGGACCCTCAGCACCGGTTTGGCCATCGGAATCACAACCAGCAAGTATCTCGAAAGCGTCGCGCGCCAGCCCGAGGCCGAGGCAAAGCTGCGGCCGTGGTTTCTTTTGGGCGTCGTCTTTTGCGAAACCATTACGTTGTACGCCTTTGTGATCGCAATCCTGCTGTTTGGAAAGGTGTAGGCAGGGGCCGCTATGGAACTGAGCTGGAAATTGATTTTATACCAGATGGCCAATTTCCTGGTTCTTCTGGTCTTGCTTGGCTTTCTCGTAAACCGGTTTATCCGTCCCTTCATGAAGAAGCGCTCCACGGAGATCGCCAACGGGTACGCCGAAATTGAGAATGGAAAAAAGGAAGTGGATTATCTAAAGAATTCCGCGCACGAACAGCTATTGGAGTTGAAGAAGCGGGTGCGGGATGAAATGGAGAAGGCGGTGATGGACGGCAATGCCATGCGCGAATCCCTCGTCACCAAGGCCGAGAGAGAGGCCGCCGTGCTGCTGGAACACGCCAAAGAGGAAATCGGGCACGAGCGTGAAAAGGCCCTGAAGGGGATTCGAGTGCACGTATCCGCAATGGCCATGCGCGCGGCCTCAAAGCTCATCGAGAAACGAATGGATTCCGAAACCAACCAGAAGCTCATCGAGGATTTTCTCGATGATTGGAAACCGGAAATCGACACCCGAAGGCGGGGGGCCTAAGTGACGCGATCGGTAGCCCAGCGCTATGCGCGCGCGCTGTTCGACGCGGTCGGCCAGCCTTCGCAGCGCGATTTGATGCGCAAGGAAATGGAAATGCTGGTTGCGCTGTTACGGGACCAGCCGCGGCTTCGGGAAGCCCTGAGTCATCCGGGCCTGTCCGAACCGGTGAGACTCGACCTGATCGAAACGGTCGCCAGCAGGTTCTCGCACCTATTTCGCCGTTTTCTGGCCCTGCTGGTGGCCGAGAAGCGAATGGACCTGCTTGCGGAAGTCCTGGACGTCTACCGGGGAATTTGCCACGACGCCGAAGGCGTGCAACCCGTGATCGTGCTCACCAGCCATCGTTTTGGGGCGGAGCTGCTGGCGAGACTCGAGAAACGGATTTCGGCTTTCCTGGGCAAGGCCGTGCAGGTAAGTGTCCAAATCGATCCCAGGGTGCTGGGAGGGATCAAGATTCGCTATGGCGACCACGAAATTGACGCGACGGTGCAATCCAGACTCAACCGGCTGCAACGAGCAATGGCGGAATAGGAGCAAGAAAGACATATGAACATTCGGCCCGAAGAGATTACGCGAATTCTGGAACAGAAGATTTCAAATTTCGGCGAGAAATTTGAAACGGCCACGACCGGAACCGTAATTCAGGTCGGCGACGGCATTGCGCGGGTTTATGGAATGAACCGGTGCATGTACTCCGAACTGGTGGAGTTTGAAAATGGGGTTCACGGCATGGCCCTTAACCTCGAGCCCGAACAGGTTGGCGTGATCATCCTGGGCGAAGAAAGCGGGATCAAAGAAGGCGATACCGTGAAGCTGACGGGCCGGGTTATGGAAGTCCCGGTTGGCGATCTGCTTCTAGGCCGGATTATTGACCCGTTGGGTTTGCCGCTCGACGGCAAGCCGCCCGTCCAAGCCGCGGCAACGCGGCCCATCGCGGGCCGCAGCGTGGGCGTCGTCGAACGCCAGCCCGTAATGGAACCGCTGCAGACCGGGTGGAAGGCCATTGACGCCATTACCCCCATTGGCCGGGGACAACGCGAGCTGATTATCGGCGATCGGGGCACCGGCAAAACCGCTCTTGCCGTGGATGCCATCCTCAACCAAAAAGGCAATGGCGTTATTTGCATTTACGTGGCCATTGGCCAAAAGCAGTCGTCGGTCGCCCGCGTTCACAAGGTTCTTGAGGACCGCGGCGCCATGGCCTATACCGTCATTGTTTGCGCATCCGCATCGGATCCGGCGCCGCTGCAGTACATCGCGCCCTATTCCGGCACGGCGATCGGCGAGGAGATTCGGGACCGCGGTGGCCATGCGCTGATCATTTATGACGATCTCTCCAAACACGCCCAGGCCTACCGCGAGCTCTCACTTCTGTTGCGCAGGCCGCCGGGCCGCGAAGCCTATCCCGGGGACGTGTTTAATCTGCATTCGCGCCTGCTGGAGCGTTCGGCCAAATTATCCAACGAGCTGGGGGGCGGATCGCTATCCTCCCTTCCCATCATCGAAACGCAAGCCGGCGACGTGTCGGCCTACATTCCAACCAACGTGATTTCGATCACCGACGGCCAGATCTATTTGGAAGGCAGCCTGTTCTATGCAGGCATGCGGCCGGCCATTAATGTGGGCATTTCGGTTTCGCGCGTTGGCGGCAAGGCTCAAGCCAAGGCCATGCGCCAGGTCGCCGGCAAGCTGCGGCTCGATCTGGCCCAATACCGCGAGCTGGCGGCCTTTGCGCAGTTCGGCTCCGAACTCGACAAAACGGCCGTGACCCAATTGGCGCGGGGCGAACGGATGTATGAAATTCTTAAGCAAAACGAGCACGACCCCTTTCCCTTCGAGAAGGAAATCGTATCGCTCTTCGCGGGCACCATGGGGTATCTAGATGACGTCCCGGTGAAAGACATCAAGGATTTCGAGCGCGACCTTCTGCTGTATGTGGAATCCAAGCACTGCCATATCTACAGCGAAATCGCGGAGAAAAAAGAAATCACAAAAGATCTGCAGGACCGCCTGGACGGTATTATCCGGGAATTTAAGAAGGAGCGGGCCTAGTGGCTTCGAATCGCGAACTGCGCACCCGCATCCGAAGCGTGCGCAACATCCGCCAGATCACCAAGGCCATGGAAGTGGTCTCCTCCGTGAAGCTACGCGGGGCCCGAAGCCGGGTGCTGGCCGGGCGGCCCTATGCAAACAAAATTACGGAGATCGCCCAGAACCTGGCCCTCAGCGCATCGGAAGAAAAGGTGCCGCTTCTGCAACGTCGTCAAGTGCGAAACGTGGGCTTGGCCGTGGTCGGCTCCAACAAAGGCCTGTGCGGCGGATTCAACAACGCGGTCTGCGCCCGGGCCTTGGCCTTTATCCAAGAGCGCAAGGACCTGGAGATCCAGCTCTTTTTGTTCGGCAAAAAAGTCATCGAGTTTTTTCGGGCACGGCGCTATACGGCCGCCCTGCAGAATGTGGAGATCATGGCGCGGCCCCGGTACGACGACGCAATGGAAGCGGCCGAACGAATTCTGGCCAGCTACTTGAATGCGGATATCGACGAGTTGTACCTGCTGCACCACGAATTTCGGGGGACCGCGCATCGCGCATTGCGTTTGCATCCGGTTCTTCCGGTTCCAATTGATCCCGCCGCGGCCGCGGCCCCAACCGCCTATATTTTTGAACCAAAGGCCGAACAGATCCTCAACGATCTTCTGCCCCGGTATTTCTTTAACCGGATCTGGGTGATGATCATGGAATCCTATGCGGCCGAACAACTGGCCCGTATGCATGCCATGAATGGGGCAACCCGGAACGCCACGGACTTGATTGACCGTCTCACCCATGAATATCACAAGGCGCGCCAGGCTTCAATAACCAAGGAGTTGCTCGAAATCGTGGGCGGGGCTCAGGCTTTGGAGTAAACCGCGCCCCTTGGGTGCCGCGCGGCCGGACAATGAACCGAATGAAGGACTCCCATGAATGCTGAAAGGAAGGAAGAAATGAACCGCATGGATACAGAGCGGGCCTCCGCTGCCACGCTGTCCACGGGAAAGGTCGTCCAGATTCTGGGCGTGGTAATCGACGTGGAGTTTCCAGCCGGCCAGCTCCCCGGGATCTATGAGGCCATTTTTGTCGAGCAGGAAGCGACCGAGCATGTTCCGGCCATTCGCGTTGTTTCCGAAGTCCAGCAGCACCTGGGCGACAACCGGGTTCGCGCGGTAGCCCTATCCTCCACCGACGGACTCCGGCGCGGATCGGTTGCCCAACGTACGGGCGACGTGATCCGTGTTCCCGTGGGCACGGAAACCCTGGGCCGAATTATCGACGTTCTGGGCGAGCCCGTGGACAATGCCGGACCGGTGAACGCGGCGACAAAGTGGCCCATTCATCGCGACCCGCCGAAACTGGAAGAACAGTCCACCTCCTGGAAAATCCTTGAAACCGGACTGAAGGTGGTCGACCTTCTCACCCCATATCCAAGGGGCGGCAAAATCGGGCTGTTCGGCGGAGCGGGGGTGGGCAAGACCGTGATCATTATGGAACTGATCCGCAATATCGCCACCGAGCACGGCGGGTTCTCGGTTTTCACCGGCGTGGGCGAACGCACGCGCGAAGGCAACGACCTATGGCTGGATATGAAACAGTCTCATGTGATCGACAAAACCTCCCTGGTTTTCGGCCAAATGAGCGAACCCCCCGGAACGCGGCTTCGGGTGGGCCTGACGGGCCTGACCCTGGCCGAATACTTCCGCGATGTCGACAAGCAGGATGTGCTGCTGTTCATCGACAATATCTTCCGCTTCGTTCAGGCGGGTTCCGAGGTTTCGGCCCTTCTAGGCCGGCTTCCTTCGGCCGTGGGCTACCAACCCAGCCTGGCAACGGAAATGGCCGCCCTGCAGGAGCGGATTACGTCCACAAAAGAGGGCTCGATTACCTCGGTGCAGGCGGTCTATGTCCCGGCCGACGACCTGACCGATCCCGCGCCGGCCGCCACGTTTGCGCACCTGGACGCCACCACCGTGTTGTCGCGCGCCATTTCGGATTTGGGAATTTACCCGGCCGTAGACCCGCTTGAATCGACCTCGCGCATTCTCGATCCCAAGGTTGTGGGTGAAGAGCATTATCGGGTGGCCCGTGAGGTGCAGCGGATTCTGCAGAAATACAAGGACCTTCAGGATCTCATTGCGATCCTGGGCATGGATGAGCTTTCGCCGGAAAACAAGGTGACCGTGGCGCGCGCCCGTCGAATCCAGCGTTTCCTCTCGCAGCCCTTTTTTGTAGCCCAGGAATTCACGGGCCGGCCGGGCAAATACGTAAAGCTGGAAGACACCATCCGGGGATTCGGAGAGATCATCGCGGGCAAACATGACGAATTGCCGGAATCCGCTTTTTACATGGTGGGCGGGATCGAAGAAGCCGTGGAACAAGCCGAGCGAATGCGAAAAGGCGAGGCATGAATTCGGGACGCAAGCAGCTTTCGCTGGAATTGGTGACCCCCGAAAATGAGGTCTTCAATGGCCCGATCCTGTTTGGGGTTTTCCCCGGAAGCGAAGGCGAAGTGGGCATTCTGCCCGGGCATGCGCCAATGCTGACCTCATTGCGGGCAGGCGCAATCCGCCTTCGCACACCGGAGGGGCCTCGCTTTTTGGCCGTCTCAGGTGGATTCATGGATGTAGGCACAAAGGGAATTTCCGTTCTGGCCGAAACAGCCGAGCCTGCGGAGAACATCGATATCACGCGCGCTGAACGCTCACGGCAACTGGCATTGGAGCAGATTGAGCGCGAGCTTGGCGGAGACGAATATACACAGGCTGTAGCGCGCTTGGCGCGTGCCACAGCCCGACTCAAGGCGGCGGAATCGGCCGGCCGCCTCAACCATTAAGGGGTTTTTCTTTTTGAATCCGACAAATGCCGCATTCCTGGTTCTCCTTCTCGCGATACCGGCTTGGGCCAAGAACGCGGTTCACAAAATTCCCTGGTCCGAAATCGAACTCAGTCATGGGTTTTGGGTTTTAATTCCTTTTTTTCTTTTTGTCGTTGTGCTGTTCCTGGTCTTCTGGACATTTCAGCACCGGAAGAAAAGGTCCCTTGGCCAAATGACAGTGCGCCAACTCTCGGAAGCTGTAGAGGAATTCGGGCTCTCACCCGTTGAAGCGGCAAAGGTCCAGGAATTGGCCAAGCACGACCCGCAATCACCGGCCGGTGCATTATTCCGATCACTTCTTCAATTCGAAAAATGCGTTGACGCCGAGGTCCGCCACCTTCTCTCGAACGGCTTCCCCGCCGCGCGCATCGAGAACGAAAGTCTCCTGCTATCGCAAATCCGGATCAAGCTGGGTTTCAATCATATTGCGCCCGAACGACCCCTGGTGTCATCGCGCAATCTCGAACTGGGGCAGCAAGGCTCGGTTCTGCGGAAAAGCAATCGGATTCCTCTGATCCAGAAAGCAACGGTCGTCGAAAGCAACGAGTTTTACTTCCGGCTGAACTACAATCCCGAAATTGAGGATTATTATCCCATCCTTCCCGGCATCAACCTGCGGTTCACCTTTGCCCGGCCCGAAGACGGGACATACCGCATCACCACGCCGGTTTACAGCTCCGATTACGGAGTGTTGACGCTGTTGCATTCGATACGCGTCGAGCGTAAGCAGCAGCGTTTCCATGTGCGCGCAAACGTCACTCTGGGGGTCACGGTCAAGCTAACCGCCACCAGCTTTCCCAGTCAGGCATCGCTCGCGCCGGGTGAGACGTTTGAGGCCGCCATGATCGATATCAGCTCCGGAGGAATGACATTTCGTACCGACCGCAGTCTTTTTCCGGGCGATTCGGTTTCGCTGAGCTTTCAACTGCGCGGCCGCCGGGTTTCTCATGCCACCGGTCGAATTGTGCGCGTCTCCGTTCGCGAACAAGGAAAAACGGCCGATTTCAAGTATCACGTTCAATTCGTCGGTCTTCACGATGAGGCCCGCGAACTGATCTCGAAGTTTGTGGTGGACATCCTGAGGGCGCCGGACCGGGATTAATCAGGCTGGAAATATTCTTCAACAATGTCAGTTACCGCAGCAATCGCCGGAGGAGGACTCCTCCTTTACCTTGGAGCCGAAGCGGTGGTGCGCGGCAGCGCGACACTGGCCCTTCGGAGCAAGGTTCGGCCCCTAATTCTTGGATTGACGGTCGTAGCATTCGGCACGAGCGCGCCCGAGTTGTTCGTGAGCGCCAAAACCGCGCTTTCCGGCCACGGCGGGATTTCTTTGGGAAACGTCGTCGGCTCCAATATTTTTAATATTGCCTTTATTCTAGGAATCTGCGCGCTGGTGCGGCCCTTGCGGGCCATGGCCAAAGTGACGCAGGTCGACGGTCCTCTGCTGGTCCTGGTGTCTCTCCTCATCCCTGTTTATTTCCTGGATGGGAACTTCTCCCGTCTCGAAGGTCTGCTGCTAATGTTGGCCATTGTCGTCTACCTCTGGACCAACATGCATTTCACTCCGCGCGAATGTCAGACTTGTACAAACCAGAAGGTTTGGGCGCTGTCTCTCCCACCCAGGATGAACTCAATCCCGCTTGCGGCAGGCGCCATCCTGATGGGTCTCCTCCTGCTCGGGTTCGGCACGAACCTTCTGTTAAAAGGAATTTTTGCGTGGGTTGGGATGGGAGGCAGTCAGACTGTGTTGGGATTGACGGTGGTTGCAGCCATCACCAGCATCCCCGAGCTGGTGACTTCTCTGCTTGCCACGATCCGAGACGATGACGATCTGGCTCTTGGCAACATCATCGGATCCAACATCTTCAACAGTCTATTCATCATCGGCGCGACAGCGTTGGCGCGGCCGCTCAAGGAGACCGGGATCACCTGGTTCGATATGGGCGCAATGATCTTCTTTGCCGCGGCTCTGGTGCCATTCACGTTGGGAAGAAATGTCCTGCAGCGCTGGGCCGGCGCAAGCCTGCTGATCCTTTATGCGGGATATCTGCTGATCCGGGTGTTCTAAAACGCCCGCCCCTCATCCTCTGATCGCCGATCCGGGCAGTGTGGTGAGACGTTGCGCGCAACGTCTCACACAAAAGCGCAGTCTCCGGCGAGGTCTTCCAAGCGGCCTACAGTATTTGCTTCCCCCGACGCATCAGCTTCATCGCTTCCATGAACCAGAACGGAATCGTGGCCATCAGCAGCGCCGTAACCAGCTCGTTGACGCTGAGCGGGACGGTTTTAACCACGCGTTGCAGAAAAGGGGTATACAGCACCAGAAAATTCAGCGTGATTGAAACCGTCGTGGCCCCAATCAGCCGCTTGTTCGTGAAGAACCCGACTTTGAACAAGGAGACGTTCTGGTTGCGACAGTTGTAGGAATGGACGTCTTGCGAGAACGCCAGCACAATAAAGGCAAACGTGCGCGCCTTGGTCAAAACGCTTTCCTGCATCCCGTCAGGCACGGCCATCATTTCGCGAATGGCGCCGAAGTTGAATTGGGACAGGTGATGCCATACGTCCCGGAAGTGGACATGGCCCAGATAATACATGTAGAAGAACGCCCCAAGCGCGCCCAGCGCGATCACAAAACCCTGGCCGACAATCAAGGCCATTCTCCGGCGGGAGATCACAAAATCCGTGAGCTTGCGCGGGCGGCGCCGCATGATGTTCGGGTCGGTTGGATCAACACCAAGGGCCAGCGCAGGCAAGCCGTCGGTTACCAGGTTAATCCAGAGGATTTGGATGGGAAGGAGCGGAACCGGCATGGCAAACAGGCTGGCGAGGAACATGACAAAGATTTCGCCTGCGTTGCATGACAATAGGTAGTGAATAAACTTCTGGATATTGTCGTAGATGCCGCGGCCTTCCTCCACGGCCGAGACGATGGAGGCAAAATTGTCGTCGGTCACCACCATATCCGAGACTTCCTTGGTCACGTCGGTCCCGGTGATTCCCATGGCCACGCCGATATCGGCCTCTTTCACGGCGGGCGCATCGTTGACCCCGTCGCCGGTCATGGCCACCACATGGCCTAGCTTACGCCAAGTCTTCACGATCCGGAGCTTGTTTTCGGGCGACACCCGCGCATACACGCTTACATGCTCGATTCGTCTCTCGAATTCCTTGTCGTCCAAGCGATCAAGCTCCTCTCCCGTCAGGGCCAGGGAGCCCGATTCCATCATGCCCAGGGCCTGCGCGATTGCTACCGCCGTGTTCTTGTGGTCGCCCGTGATCATGACGGCTCTGATCCCCGCGGTCCGGCATTCGGCCACCGCCGCGCGCACCTCGTCGCGGGGAGGATCGAT
>CAYVZU010000118.1:0-12391 GCA_964455935.1 uncultured Fibrobacterota bacterium | reverse complement strand
TTAGTTCGAACCTGATCCCTGTCAGTGCCCCTGTCCCATTTGCCCATGACCGGCTTGGCCGAATGAGCCTGCCAATCAGCGAAGGCTGTAAACATTCGTGCAGCTTCTGCAGCGAAAGTTTTACGCGCAAGCCCTATCGCGAAGCGCCCCTTACGGACCTGCTCACTCACGCGCTGGTGGCCAAACGCGAACAGGCAGCGGATCAATGCGAAATTCACAGCTTTAACTTCAACATGCATTCGAAATTCCGCGAGCTCCTGTGCGAACTGGCCCTGAATTTTCCCCGGATCAGCGTGAAGAGCCAACGTTTCGATGCCCTGGCCCGTGAACCCGATTTATTGAAGGTGCTCCACGCTGTGGAGAAAGCAAGCATCACATGCGGACTGGAGGGAATTTCAGCACGATTGCGCACGTACCTCGACAAAAAGCTTCCGGACGAGATGATCCGCCAGGCACTCAAGGTCCTGGCAAACGGCAAGCTCCGGGAACTGAAGATTTTTCTAATTGCAACAGGCATCGAGGAAACAGACGATTTTAACGAGCTAAAAAGCCTCCTGGATTATTTGCAACAGGAAATGCGTTCGGCCGGAACCAATCCGCGCGTCATCCTTTCCGCAACCCCGCTTGTCCGGTTCCCCTGGACCCCACTCGCTCTGGGCCCCGCGGCCGCTCCCAACGCGATGCGCCAAGTCCTCTCCAGCATGGAAACCTGCGTTCGATCATTCGGTTTCGAGTTCCGGCGCGCTGCGGACATCGCGGAATGGGAGTTCTCGCAGATCGTCTGCCGCAACCATGACCCGCGGATATGGATGGCCATCAGCGGGGCGGCAACCGAGACCGGATTCGTCTACGATCGCCGCATCACGGCCGAGTTTGTCTCCATGTTCAAGAAAGCCCTTTCCAGGCTAGGCCTTGACTACCATCAAATGCTGCGGGAGCCGCCGGAGAATCCGCTCTGGGTCCAGGTCAACCCGGGGCTGAACCATGCCGCCCTTGCCGCTCGATACAAACGCGCCGGGAATTTTGCCGAGGGCCCTTCCTGCATGGAAGACAGACCCCGGCTATGCGCAAAGTGCTCGAAATGTTCCGGAGCAAAGGATCTCGGAGGAGGTCGAGGCACCGCGGATTCGCTTAAACACACTTTTCAGGAACTGAATCGACAACAACAGCATGTGCCGTTTACGATCCTGATCGCCCATTCCTCCCGCGGCGTGCCTCGCGGATATATTGGAGCCGCCCTTGGCCGGGCACTGATGAAGACCGAACCGCGCTGGACCGTATCGTATCGGGGATATGCCGGGTCATTGATGGAACCCATCTCCCCCTGCTGCTGGATTACCGGAAAGGACCGGGTTGATCTTGTCTGGCTTTCGCCAATTGAGAAGGACCTGCGGGTACGGATATCGGATCCGGAATTTAGAGACAGGATCAACCGGCACCTGGCACCCTGGGCGGTTCTGACCGATGCTGAAGAAAACGCTCCGGACGAGCTGATCTATTCAATCGACTCACCCTTTGCCTGGTCCGGGGACCGCCTCCTTCGCAAAATGCAACTAAGCTATACCAGCCGCCGACTCGACGAAAACCGGATGCGTTTTGAATTTTCCGAAAAGTCGCTGAAACGAAAAATAATTCTGAATTTGGTACTGACCGGCAAACCGGCAGGCGGTTGCTCAATCGAACTCCGGGCCGGCCCCAAATTCCAGCCCGAGGCATTTCTGCGCGAAGCCTTCGATCTCCCTCATCCCGGGGATTGGGTTCAGATTCAAGCACAGGTGAATTGGAAGTAGTTCGGATAGCAGGGAATTCAGCGCCCAATCCCGTCCTGGCGCGCCTTTAGGATTAACAATTCACCATTCATAATTCATAATTCTGCCTCACAGCTCAACCCTCCTCCCCTCTTCCGCGCTGACATAGCCCGAGTAGATGGCCTTCACGGTATCCACGGCCAAGTCGATATCAGAGCGGGGTTGTCGTCCCGAAGCAGCGCATTCCAAAAAATCCTGAAGTTCGCCAACATAGCCGCGCGTGGCTTCGTCGTCGGCCGATGCGAAGCTCCACCCCCCATTGGTCTCCAGCTTCTCGGCAATGAACTCGTCGCCCCAGATTCCCGGCCGGGGCGCATAAATCTGCAGGGCATTGTTGGGTTCGATGTTGGCGTAGAGCACACCGTTCGAGCTGAAAACCTGCATCAGGTTCTTGCAGCCGCCCAGCGAACAATCGGACGCAAATATGGTAGCTCGGGTGTTGTCGTCGAAGGTAATGACCGCCACGGCCCAGTCCTCCACATCCACCCAGCCGTGTTTGAGCCACTTCTCGTTTTCGCCTCGGAACGAGTCGGTCTTGGTATTGTATCCAATTTCGCAGGTCACGGACTTGGGCCGAATCGGTTTTCCCGACTTGCGCCGGCCCTCGTCGTATTTCATATACAGCGCCGCGGCAATGGGATGCGAACCCATGCGCGTCAGCGATCCGCCGCCGGCCAGCCTCCAGTGCTTTGCATATTCGGCGTGCGATCCGCTGTGACTCTCGTCGGCCCGGATATCGAGAATGGTACCGTTGGCCTGCGCCAACAGCCGCAGCATCTTCCTGTAGGGAGGGGCATAGACGTAGTTCTCGGCATAGCCGAACATGACTCCGTTTCGGCGGACCGCGTCCCTGCATTGTTGAGCGTTCTCCACCGCCTCCCGGTAGAACTCCTTTTTCGAGAGCGTCTCGCCAATGCGCTCGCCCCCCCGACCCTCGCCGAAACCTCCGGTCAGCGGTTTCTCGCAGATGACGTGCTTACCGGCGTCCGCCGCATTCACCACCATGTCCCGATGAAGGTTGTTGGGAGTGCAGATATCGACCATATCGATTTCACGGTCAGCAAGCATTTCTTCGTAGGACGCATATACCTTGCTGATCCCAAACTGCCTTGCGAAGGTCTCCGCATTGGCCTTGCCGCCCGAAACCACACCGGTCATTTGGACCAGGCCCTCCGAGAGCTTCAAAAATGCGTTCGCGTGCACTGTGGCAATAAATTTCGTTCCGACAATTCCAACCCGAACAGGTTTCATGACCGCGCCTCCAAGGATGATTTGATAATTTCTTCGATGTGTTCCGGGCAAATCAATAGGTAGAGAGTCGTTAGTAGCGAGTTATGAATTCCGGACCAGGCCCGGACAGCGTTTGATATTCCATCTCCGGACTCACAACTCACGACTCCCGACTCCCACTCACAACACGCACCTACTTGCAGTTGTACTTACCTCCACTTATCTTTTTGCAGCACTTCTTCAACGGATCACGATGAAACTCAACAGCCGGCTCCCGCGCGAGGCCGAAAAGGCGCTGCGCGGCATTCTGGAAATTGGAGAACAGGTCTCGTATTGCCAGCAGAGCGACCTGGCCCCGGACCGCCGCTTCGGTGAAAGCTACCTGGCCGCGACCAACAAACGCCTTGCGCTGCTCGACGGCTCTCGGGTTCTGTCGCAATTCCTCCTATCGGATCTAAAAGAAATCGAAGTTGACGAGTTGTTCGGCAGCTCGCGGCTGCTTGCCGTCGCCAAGGACGGCGAAGCCCATGCGCTGATCTATTTCTCCAAAGTCTTTGTCCCGGAGTTCGGCGTCTTCTGCCGTGCACTCAACGAACTGATCCACGGCCGCGCCATGGAATTGCCCGCCGAATCCGAGCCGGTCTACTGCCCCAAATGCGGAGCGCCGTTGCCCGAACGGGGTGTCAGTTGCCCCTCCTGCGTTCAACGACTGGATGTTTTTATCAGGCTCCTGGGGCTGATGAAGCCCTATAAGAGCAAAGTGTCGCTCCTCCTTGTCATTACTTTCGTCGGCGTGGCGGCCCAGATCCTCCCTCCTTACATCACCAAGCGGATTGTGGACGATGTGATCAAAGCCGGCAAATACACCGAGCTGAATTTCTGGATCGGAGCCATGATCGCAAGCGGTCTGGCATTCCTGGGATCGCGCTACCTGGCCGGAACGCTCAACGCCTGGCTGGCCTCACGCCTGATCAGCGATCTTCGCGTTCACATCCATGACGTCATGCAGAAATTGCAGCTTGGTTTTATTCATCGCCGGGGTAACGGAGTTTTAATCAGCCGGATCATGAGCGACACGGGCGAATTGCGGAGCTTTCTAATCGAAGGCGTCCCTTATCTGATGGTCAACATCACCTCTTTTGTGGTGATTACAATCATTCTAATCTCCATGGATCTGCGACTGGCTATTCTCGTTTTTCTCCCTGTGCCGTTCCTTGTTGGAGGGGCCAGTTGGTTCTGGGACAAACTAACGCCCCTGTTTCATAAGCGGGGCAGCATTTATGCATCCATGTACGCCATGGTCAGCGAGACTCTCGGCGGCATCCGCGTGGTAAAATCATTCGGGCAGGAGAACCGGCGTTCGGCCGAATTCCGATCGGGAAACCAGAAGTTCTTTGGCACCGATCTGCGCATCAACAAAACCTGGGTTGGCTTCCAGGAGGTGATGTTCTGGGTCATGCAATTGGGTGTTACGGCCGTCTGGTTCTTCGCGGCCCGGCGCCTGGCGCACAAAGACCCGAGTATTACGCTGGGCGATTTGCTGGCCTTTGTCGGCTACATATGGCTCTTCTATGGTCCCCTGCAATGGTTCACCGTGATCCTCAACTGGATGAGCCACGCGTTTTCAGCGGCCGAACGGATTTTCGCCGTACTCGATACCCCGCCCGAGGTCTATGATGCTCCGGACGCAGTTTCCATTCCGCGCATCCAGGGCCGGATTAAATTCGACGAAGTTCATTTCAGCTATGAAAAAGGCAAGGAAGTGATCCGCGGCATGTCGTTTGATATCGCCCCGGGGGAAATGGTCGGGCTGGTGGGTCATTCCGGCGCCGGAAAGAGCACCATGATCCACCTCATCTGCCGGTTTTACGATGCGGACTCCGGTGTTATTTCAATTGATGGCCACCCCATAGGAAAGATCAAACTGGAACAGATGCGTCACCAGATCGGCATGGTTCTGCAGGACACGTTTCTGTTCAACGCCAGTATTCTCGACAACATCCGCTATGGCAGCCCCGACTCCAGCTTCGAGGACGTGGTGCGCGCGTCCAAAGCGGCTTATGCCCACGATTTTATTGTGGAAAAAGAGGACGGCTACGATACATTCATTGGTGAAGGCGGGGCCGAGCTTTCGGGTGGCGAGAAGCAGCGCATCTCGATTGCCCGGGCTATTCTGCACGATCCGCCGATTCTGATTCTGGATGAAGCGACCTCGTCGGTGGATAGCGAAACCGAAAAGCACATACAGGAGGCCATCGCGTATCTGGTCAAGGGCCGGACAACCATCGCCATCGCCCACCGGCTGGCCACTCTGCGCAACGCAAGCCGCCTGTTTGTGGTGGACCATGGCAGGATAGTGGAATCGGGAACCCACGACGAATTATTGCTGAAGGACGGCAAATACGCGCGTCTGGTGAAGATCCAAACGGAATTGAACCAGACCAAGTCCGAAGCGTTTGCGGCGTAGCAGCAAAGGCATCTTACCTGTGGATAAACGAGGATAGCATGCAAAAGAAGTTCACCCTATGCCGTAAGCAGAGCCAGGTTCTATTACTGCCGGAAGGAAAGAAGGACGAGATCCCGGTGAAAATCATGTGGGTCCGCCCGCTCACGGGAAAGGGGAAGGACATTTCCTTTCTCGACAAGGACAAGAAAGAAGTGGCGATGCTGCACGACATGGAAACCCTGGAACCCATTTCGCGCGGCATTGTCATAGAAGAACTGGAGAAGCGTTACCTGATTCCCAAGATAAAGCGCATCCACAAGACCCGTGCCGAATACGGCGCCCGCTACTGGGATGTGGAAACGGAGCTTGGCCGGCGCACCTTTGCCATGCGCGAACCCCACCGCAATATCGTCTGGGTCAACAAAGAGAAGGTGATCCTGCGCGACACCATCGGCAACCGCTACGAAATCGAGCACGTCTCGGCCCTGGACAAAGCCTCCCGCCGCGAATTCGAGAAGATGGTATAGTCGACTTCGGCTTCCCAAACTGGGTGCATCTATCCCGCGCTGCAAGTTTACACAAAAAAATCATTTGCCAAAATCCGGAAAAAAACATAGATCAATAAAACAGGCGCATTAGGTCGCTTTAGTCGTTTCCGAACGGCTACAGATATTTTGCCTATAAAGCCATTACGGGAACATGAAAACTGGTCTTCAGGCCACCCGAGGAACCAAGTAGTGATTACCCAGTTTAATCGCTTTGCCCCCCCCCCACTCCGGCTATCTCGATTCCAATAGCAGACGCACGAGTTTTCTCTTTCGTTCATCATTCCCGTTCGCCAAACGATATGCCGGCCGACAAGCCAATCCGGTTTGTCATGCCATTTCCTATCACCCCACAAAAGGAAGTCCAATGCAGCAAAACGCAATCAATCCCGATGCAATCATCCAGCAGGCAATCCAGGCGAAGCTGAATACCTACCAGGCCCGCGAACATTTCGAGGCGCACCTGAAGGCGCAGAACGACTCCATCGATGCCATGGCCACCACCATCGGCCTGATGAAGAACCGGATTCTTGAGCTGGAAGCCGAACTGAAAAGTAGGCCGCCTCAGGAGAAGGAGAAAGTATCCGCAATGGCGGAAGAAAGCTGGCTAGTTACCAATCTGCAATAGCCCTGAAAAATTTTCCAAGAAACGGAGGCAATGGCAAACATGGATCTGATCGAGGATATCAACGCCAAGACTCATTTACCTTAAAATCTTTGCAGCGGAGGTATGAAATGGCGAACTGGATCGGCACAGGTGGAAGCAATCCTGGTGATGTTGCGACAAGCGGATCGCTTGGCGTGGGAACCACAAGTCCCGCATCGAAACTGACGGTTCAAGCAGACAATAATGGGGGCCGAGGTGGCGAGCTGAGCATTGTCAATGCCGGCGGCTCCAGCGCCGGAACGGAAGCGGCGCTTAATTTTGGGTGTGACAACTCTACGTATGCAGGTGATGCGGGCAATGCCCAGATAAAGGCGCGGAATACGGGCACTAACGACATTACGGACCTGATATTCTCCCTTTGGGGCGGCGGCGCAGGATGGTGCGAAAGATTGAGGGTCCTTGGAGCCAACGGCAATGTCGGCATTGGGACCACAGCGCCGGACTCGAAGCTGCACACGGAGGGTACGCAGGATAACTCCAATACAAACCCGATCCTGCACGGTAAGAACACGTGTTCCATCAGTTCGGGGGTCGGGCTGGTGCCTGGGTTCAAATTGGAGACTATCGCGGAGACTACAATTAACCGATACATTGCCGGGCTATATCATGAACTCCAGGACAAGAATCCCAATTCGGGCGATCACGTTGGCATCGCATCGTTCACGAAAGCCATAAATGACCGTGGCGGCAGCGGTAATGGCACCGGCGGCGACGACTGGGCGTTCTGGGGGCATGTGTCCAATGAGGGCAAACAAGCGAATGGCATAGGCATGGAAATCAATATTGTGAACCAGGACATGACCAACAAAGACTATTTGGATGATGATGCCCCGGAGCCTGGCATGCCAACGGGCGGGCGATTCATGGCAGGATTGCTCCTTTATCCTGAGGCTTCCACTGCACACGCTACGCGGGCCATCGGCATTTGGCGTGCAGATCACAGGAGCGCTGCGACAGGCACGATATCTGCCAGTGGTACATCCGTTACAGGAACCGGCACAAGTTTCAACAGTGAGTTAAGGGTTGGTGATTACATCATACCAGGCTTGGCCGGAACGGGCACAATCTCATCGAGTGGGACAACTGTCACTGGTTCGGGAACGAGTTTCAATACCCAATTGGCGGTTGGCGATGAAATCGTCGTATCAGGCCAAACGCGAATTGTTACCGCCATCGCGTCAAATACTTCGCTTACCACAGATAGCGCCTTCAGCCCGGCGCTCTCTGGTGCTTCCTTTGTCTTCTATTCTCTTATAAACCATGGGAGGGTGGCCACTGTAATCTCGTCGGACACTGCACTGACAATCAATTCGGCGTTTTCCACCACTGTCACGAATAGAAATTTCGAACGCATCAATTTGGTTGGGTGGGACACGGGCATAATGTGTGAGGGCTTCGCGAACACGGGACTTTACCTGAACTCAGGAATCCCGTTCCGTAACGGCGCAGCCGCAAAGAAAGTTGCTATCCGTTTTGGCAAGGATCTCACTAATCTAATCAGGGTGAGGCGTAGCGGTACTGAGACGTGGGGGCTTAAGGCCACCGCCGACTACTTGGCTTGGGAGTCGAGCCCCGACTCGTCGCCAAAAACTGCGTTGGCGATAGATACGTCTGGCAATGTCGGGATTGGTACGACGGCACCCACCCTTCCGTTTGAGGTGGTTCCGGGGGCCGGATCCTCTTTTAGTGTGGCGCATGAGGGTGGCCGTCCAGTGGTACGGATCACGGACAGTTCCACTGAAAATCCCGTTCTGCAATTTGGGCGAAGTGGCGGCGGCTCTGATTTCATTAATCTGGAATACACGGGAACCGCTTTGGAGGCTAGCAAAAATGTTAGGATTACTGGAAGCAATGGTTTGATTTTGCCGCAGCTCTCAAGCGCACCCACTGCGGTTGATGGGATGATTGCCTATGCAGACGGGAGCGGATGGAATCCCGGCGCACAGGGCAAAGGCATGTATTACTACAATGCTGCCATCTCTACGTGGGTCAAGTTGGGATAGTGAAGGCGCAACAATCCAGTTAGTCGACGAGTAGCCAGGAGGGTATCCAGGGGCTCCTTCTTTCTGGAGGGGGAGCCCCTTCACTCTCTATGTCAGTTCAGAAACCATACATCGCCAAGTTGATCATTGATATTTGCATTCCCCCCAATAATCCATATTCTATTGTCGAATACAACCGATGCGTGATGAGTTCTGCCAGGCATGTTTGCTGTGCGTGAAAACTTCGTCCAATTAGCGCCCGACGATGAATACCAAACGGGGAAACCGCTATAATCATATCCTCCTATTACCCAGATCTTTCCATCAAAAGCTGCAGAGCTATGTGCCGCTGTCAGAACCGAAAGATCATTACCCTGCGTCCAAGTTGCTCCATCTGAGGAATACCAGATGTCTTTATTGGTTGGGGTAATATCATCCAGACCACCAATAACCCACATCTTATTATTAAAGACAACTGATGAATGTTCATACCTTCGAGGAAAAGCAGGTGCCGTCATGGGCGCCACCACTGTCCAATTTGCGCCATCACTTGAACACCATATATCTCCGGACGCACCCCAAGTGAGTCCTGCTATGACCCATATTTTGTTATTGAACACAACGGACGTATGATTGCTTCTTGGCGCAAAACCGGCTGAATCGGTCGCCTCTATCCACGTTACGCCGTCGGTTGAATTCCATACATCACTCTTTTTGAAATAGCCCCAGCGGTTGACGACCGTCGAATACTCGTATGCATTGCCTCCAATAACCCACATCTTATTGTCAAATACCACACTTGTATGCCCGCTTCTTCTAGAAAAACCCACATTGTATGTAATATTCTCTTTAACCAGCGACCAGTTTATCCCATCACTCGAGCACCAGACGTCGTTTCTCGCTGTGTCGTTACAAATACCGCCTATGACCCACATCTTATTATCGAACACCAACGACGAATGCCCTGATCGTGGAGAAAAAGCGGCTGCTGACGTTGCTTGTTTGAAAACGCCAACAAAAACTAGCATTGTGTCGGAAGTTGTGTTGCGATCATCATCGGTAACGCGGAGAACACACGGGATGCCGTCAAACCGGAAACTGTCAGGCGCAATGAAGGCTGTATCGCCGTTCGCACACTGTGAGAAGGAATCCGTATCGCCAATATCCCATTCGTACTTTACGATGCGGCCATACTGGTCCGTGCTCTTGCTGCCATGGAGATATACGATGTCGCCCCGTCCAAGCGCGGTATCCGGCCCGGCATTGGCAACAGGGAAATCCTGAATTACATTCACACGTACAGTATCGGTGGTCGCATTCGAATCATTATCCTCCACGCGCAGAACGTACCGAATCACAGTTGCGGTGTTCGGCGCGACGATAACCGTATCGCCGGTTGTTGTCGCAGCGAATGCGCCGCCACCGGCAAGACCCCATTCCATCTTCTCGATCTGCCCCAACGAATCCTTCGCGGACCCGTGCAGGCGCACGGTGTCGCTGATCGAAACGGTGGTGTCATTGCCCGCATCAGGGATCGGCATACCTGTTAGGTTTTGACCATAAAGGATAACGGTGTCCAAATCCGTGGTCTGCCCGGAAATGACGTTAACAGTGATGACTTTTACGCCGTACGTATCGAGCGTAGGATCGAAAATTAGCCTGTACGCCCCCTCTGGAACGTTTGCAAAGGAGAATGCACCACCAACATCGGGCTTTGTGTAAAGGTTGGTTCCCGGCGCGTAGATCGTCACGCGAACCTGGTTGGCTGCATCTTGGCCGGGCATGAAAGAAATCCCACTGATGGAACCGGAAGGCCTAAGTGTATCTGTTCCAAGCGTGATCGTATCTTGGTGGACCCCTATGGAATCCACGTAAGCAGACAGCGTGTCTTGCGCTGCGAACATGTTGTAGGTGCCGCTGTCGAGCGTGGTGCCGTAGTAGCCTTGATTGTCTGTGGAAACGCTATCCCAGGTCGCCAGGATCTTCGGGCTTGCGCTTGGGTTGTGATCGACGGGAATAAAGAAAACTTTCGCGCCTGCCGCGGGGGTACCATCAGCTTTGACGAGGCGACCGCGCGCGTTGCCTTCTTGTGACGAGTTCCCTGCCAGATTGTCATTGCCGCAGAAGAAAAGGCCCGCGGCACACAGGGACATACCAATAATGGCGGTTCGTGCTTTCATCTTTTCTTCTCCATCCTTGTCTCTTGGGACATAGGGAAAAAATGGAAGTTCAGTCTATATACTCTATCTGCTTCTTGGTCGTCATCGGCGATCTTCATCACCTTTTCTTGAAACTGGTAAACCTCATCGCAGAGCCGTTGGTAGGTCTTCTCCGAAATCCCCAATGTCAGCCCGGAAATATTACGCTTCTCTGTCGGCAAGTTCTGTACGGCGTTGGTCGCAAGCTGCATCGCCTCAAGGTGGAACTTTACCACCGCAGTGCTCATTACCTCTTTGCCGGTAGTGATGCTCTTGTCACTGATCTTGAAGACACCGTTGGCTTGTCGCTTGATGAACCCGAGTCTTTCGAGTAACTCAAGCGACTTTTTGGCCTGCTTGGCCGTAATAGCCGGAAAAACCTTCCTGGCAAGCCACTTGTAATCATCTTTCACCGCGTGCATATCCACGAGCGAACGGATCGCGCTATGATACCACTTCGAATAAAACTCGTACTGATCCTTCCGCACTTCCTGGACCTTGCGGCCTGTGCTGCTCTTGGGATTTACCGACTGGAGTTGATCGAAGAAATAGGCTCGTTCCTTTGCATCCGCAGCCTGGTTGAAGAAAACAAGGTTCTCGAAATATGCTGCTTCGTCTTTCTTGAGGCCCAATGCCTGGGAGAGCTTTACAATCGTCGGCTTGGAAAGGCACTTACTGCCGTGGATCACGTCGTATATGAAGCCTTTGCTCTTCAGGCCCGCACGGATCGTAAGACTCTTATAGGAAAACGAAGGGGATTTTGCCTTTCTCTCAGTATAGGAATCGGCCAGAAACTTGCGATAATCGGAGTACCCGAAGACATCCGGCATAGGTCTTTTCTCCTCTATACAGAAATATAGAATCCGTTCTGGAAAAAGCAATGGCCCAGGAACACAAAAGGTTCCCTTTGGAGAACGCCCATTCCCCCGCCCACCCCGGGCCGATCCTGCGCCGGCTGAGACATTAAGGAGTTCCCCCTATACTTCCCAGACCTTTCTTTCACCCCCTTCTTTACGCGATTGTAAGGTTGTTGCGTCGCTTGGGCTGAATTAGGAACTGTGCGAGCTCGCACAGTTAGGCCCTTGCGCCGCTCTCTGGGAAGTGTTAGGGGGAAAGGGCGAATCCACCGCTGCTTTACGGTCTGCGTCAAGGCCGTCGTGGCCTTTAGCATCCCTCGCAACGGTTCTAGTGCGCCGGCTCGGAAACGGCCTTGCCCATCCGCCCCCAAGGGCTCCCCGCGAACCTCCACCGAAATCCGATCTCTTGCAGGGGGGGGAGCGTAGCGCCGGGTGGGCGGGGCCTAAATAAATCCGCCAGGTTCTACATAACATTCCATTATACGTCACCGCTCAGGAAAACGAGAATGAAATCCAATGCCAATCCGCTGCCCGCGGGAAAAGCAATATCGGCTGGATGCGGTTCGTGACGGAGCGAAGCGACATGACACGAACGGACAGAAGCTGCGCAACGACAATTATAATTCCCCATTGACGACAATTAAAATTCCCCGCAGAA
>CAYVZU010000117.1:0-12803 GCA_964455935.1 uncultured Fibrobacterota bacterium | reverse complement strand
ATCCTTCGCGGCAGAAGCATCAAATTGCCATGTCGGCATACCAATCCGCCGGATTCACGAGTGCGTACCTGGCATTTCGCCGCTCGGTTCCGGCTTTTCAACAGGAAAACAGAAAATATCTCTTCCTCGATTCCAGCGAATCGCTGCATCGTATTCTGCTCAGCCCCTTCGGGTTTAGCTACTTGAAGCGGCCGACAACCTGGATTCCACTTGCCGCTGCGACCGGATTGGCTGCAACACTAAGCTACCTGGATCGGAAACAAGAGGCCGGCCATTTTTATTCTTACGAGGTCCACGACGCTTTCTACACATCGGGCATTTCCTATGGGGCCGGGGTTTCGGAGGAGGCGCTCTTTCGGGGCTATATTTACCCCTTTGCGCATGAGCGTCTGGGCAACTGGTTTGTATCCGATGTCGTTCAATCCATGCTTTTTGGTTTGGCCCATTATGGGGAAAAAAACGGTTTTCCAATCCTCCAGACAGCTCTGGGGTTTTATTTCGGCTACTTGACCCACCGAAATTCCTGGACAATTGGCGAGTCGATCTTTATTCATTTCTGGTATGATGCCATCGTATTTACGGCGGGATTCCTGTCGCAACGCGAAGAGGCCAATCTTGCCATTCATCTTGAAATACCGCTGATCGCCGGAAGGTGAACAGGATGATCCTTAGCCACAATCTGTTCGCTGAGGGAGCCGGACACCACCTCGGCCTCGGACCCCTGCTGTCCTAATTTTTATCTTTGCGGGGCAGCTTGGCGGCCTCGAATTCATCCAAGGACTTGTAGCAGCAGACGGTTTTATCGACCTGCACGGATTCCAAAACTTTCAGGACGTCGGTACCCACATTCACGAGGCACAATTCGGCCTTTTGCTCCTGGACCATTTTATATAATCGGATGACAATGCTGATTTCGAGGCTATAGATATGATCCATCGCCTGCAGGTCAAGCACGAACAGCTTGCAACCCTTTTTCAGCAGAGATTGAAAAGCGTTCTGGGCCAGCGTGTAGGTCTGCCTGTCAACAGGCTTGGGGAATTCAATCAGGACGTAATTGTGTTTTTCCGTGACGTTCATCTCTTTTCCTGTCGTGAATCGTGAATTTGTTTTCTAATAAGGCAATTCATCATTGGCCCGCTCGATTTTAGCGCCAAGCTGTTGAAGCTTCACTTCAATGCGCTCATAGCCACGGTCGATGTGATAGATCCGGTGCAAGTGCGTCTCCCCTTTGGCCATCAATCCGGCAATGACCAGCGCGGCCGAAGCGCGAAGGTCCGTGGCCATGACATGAGCGCCCGAAAGCGCCGTCACACCTTCGATCGAGACTGTGTTCTTATCGAGTTTGAGCCGGGCGCCCAGCCGCTCCAGTTCCGCGATGTGCGTGAAGCGGTCCGTATAGATCGAGTCCGTGATGATGCTGGAACCCTTGGCCTTGCAGAAAAGGGCCGTGAATTGGGCCTGCATGTCCGTGGGAAATCCCGGATAGGGCGAAGTGACAATGCTAGTGCCTTTGGGGCGTCCGTCTCCCTCCACCGTAACGAAGTTCTTCCCTGTTTTATGCCGCACGCCGCACTCGGATAATTTTTGCAATACGGCGGTCAGGTGTTCGGGTTCGCAGTCTGCGATCGTGACCTGTTCGCCCGCTGCCGCCGCGATCGCAAGAAATGTTCCGGCTTCAATGCGGTCGGCGATGGCTTTTCCTTTTCCCGGCTTGAGTTCTTTCACGCCTTCGATCGTGATGGTATCGGTTCCGGCGCCCTCGATGCGCGCGCCCATGCTGTGCAGAAAATCGCCCAGCCCGCTGATCTCCGGCTCCCGGGCAGCATTGCGGATTGTTGTCTTTCCTTTGGCCAGGGTTGCAGCCATCATGATGTTTGCCGTAGCACCAACACTGGAAACATCAAAGCAGATCTCCGCGCCCTTCAAGCGGCGCGCCTTGGCTTCGATAAAGCCGTGCTCGATTCGGATGTCGGCCCCCAGCATCTGCATGCCCTTGATGTGGAAATCGACCGGCCGCGGACCCCAGGCGCAGCCGCCGGGGAGAGAGACCCTGCAACGGCCAAATCTCGCAAGCAGGGGACCCAGTACATACACCGAGGCGCGCATGGTTTTCACGAGTTCATAGGGTGCTTCCAGGTGGTCGCACGACGAAGTTTCAATTTCAAGGATATGCGGCTTGCCGGTAATCTTCGCCCCAACTACGCGCAATACATCCGACATGGTTTTGATATCGCGCAAATAGGGGGTGTTGCTAATCATCGATTTGCCTTCGGCCAGGAGCGAGGCAGCCATCATGGGGAGGACGGCATTTTTTGCGCCACTGACCTGAATTTTACCGGAAAGTTTCTTTCCACCATGAATCACAAATTTTTCCATGACGAGAAATATAATTCCTAGCCAGAGAAAGGCAGTTCAATGCGAGTGCTGAGCCAAGGTAACAATAGAGCCGGTTGCGGATCGGTTTGTGATTGCCAAGCTCGGCAGATTTCCATAGATTTGGATCAAGCGGGTCCTTGAATTGCAATAATTATGCTGCAGTACGCATAAGGAAAAGATTGGCAGGGGTTTGAACGGCAAATGCCTGGATTCATTGGTGCTTGCATGATTAACATCAGAAACCACATTGCAGGAAGCGCTCAATGAAGTGCAGGATCTCGGCTGGAGGTTTCGCCGTTTTGGCTGGTAGCGGCATTATTCGTGGAGGCGCAAACGGGGTTTTGGCGAAAAGCCGCCGCCGATGCCCCTCAGCCGCGCGGGGCTGCCAGCCGGTATGCGAGTTCGGCGGCGCGGACGGCGGCACCGGGTGCGCCCAAGCGGCTCCGAAGCCCTGCAAGTTCGGCCTTTGTGCGAAGATAGTGGTCTTTATCCTGCAAATAATGTTCTATCGCCACCGCGATGTTTTCCGGCGTAGCCTGACGCTGAATCAGCTCAGGCACAATTGCCTTTCGCGCCACAAGATTCACCAGGCTGATTTGCGGCACTTGCACCAATAAGCGGAAAAGCGAATAGGTGAGCACTGATGTCCTGTAGACTACGGCCAGGGGTGTAAGGGCAAGCGCGGTTTCGAGAGTTGCGGTTCCTGATGTTACGATCGCGGCTTTGGAGTAGGTCATGATCTCCTTGGTGCGATTTTCCAGAACGGGAAGATTTGCGCGCATGTGAGAGCGGAGGAACTCGGGTTTCAGGGATGGGGCGCAGGAAACCGCGAATTTCAGCCGGGGATTTTTTTGCGCGAGCAGGACAGCGGCTTTGGTCATAACGGGCAAGATTCGCTCGATCTCCTGCTTGCGGCTGCCGGGCAGAAGACCGATGAGTGTCTCGTCATCGGATATTGCCAATTCGCCGCGGAACGCCGAGACCGAGAGTTTTGGACCCGACTGGTCCAGCAAGGGATGGCCAACGAAAGTGACCGGAAGGCCCTTCCCTTTGAAAAACTCCATTTCGAAATCAAAAATTACCGCCAGTTGATCGACGAGCTTCGCCATGGTTTTGGCACGGCCCTTTCGCCAAGCCCAGACCTGCGGGGCAATGTAGTAGAAGATGGGCACGTCCGCATTTTTGGCTGCGGCCGCCACCCGAAAATTGAAATCGGGAAAATCGATGAGGATCACGAGTTTGACGTTGCGGCGCCGGATTTCATTTTCAATCCGCTGCAAAGCGGAGCGGAAGAACCGGTAATGGCGGATAATCTCGCCAAGGCCCATGACCGCGAAATCTTCGCTGAGGTAAAGAGCCTCCAGACCGGACTGGCGCATGGCTGGACCGCCCACGCCGAAGAAGCGGATTGATGGGTCGAGCTCAAGCAATGCGGACATCAGCGCCGCGCCGTGCAAATCGCCCGAAGCCTCGCCGGCAATGACCAGAATTTCCTTGCCATTCATTCTGCGGCCTTGTTTTGGGTTTCAAACATCAAGACTATATAATAATTTGTTATTCTGCCCAGGGTCGAATTCGATGACGGGCCCGGCAGGGCGGCGTTGCCGAATGAGGAGATTCTTTGTCGATCTACCTACCATCCCGCATCCTGGTTGACCCGGCGGTCCGGGATACCCCAATTTGTCGGAATGTACTGGCTGTGGTCGCGAACCGCGCATCCATCGAGGACCTCGCCTCCGCATCCGTTGGGAGCGGCGGTAAGGGGACTCTGATTCTATCCAAGAACAAAGGTGCATGGCTCAAGCCCTGCCCGGGCACGACCGCCAACTATCTTTGCTGCGGATACAACATTCTCAATTTCGCTTCAAATTGTTCCATGAGCTGCACGTATTGCATTCTGCAGTCTTACTTTGCCCAGCAGGAATTGACGGTCTTCTGCAATACGCAAAACATGATTGAAGCGGTCGAACTCCAGCTCCGCCGGACGGATCGACCTATTCTCCGTGTGGGAACGGGCGAGTTTACCGACAGTCTTTGTCTGGACCATCTTACCGGATTCAGTGAAATCATCGTTCCGCTCTTTGCCGATTCGCAGCGTACGCTCCTTGAGCTCAAGACCAAAACAAATGCAATCGACCGACTCCTGCGCCTTGACCCCAAGGGACGTATCGTGGTTTCCTGGTCCATGAACTCGGCGAAAGTTTCGGAGGGGGAGGAGCATGGCGTAGCCTCTCTTTCCCAACGGCTGGCTGCGGCGCGAAAGTGCGAAGACGCCGGATATCGAATCGGCTTTCATTTTGACCCCATCGTGCTTTATCCAGGCTGGGAAACGGGCTATCGCGAAACCGTCAACCTGATCTTTGATTCGCTCCGGAGGCCCGAAAGACTGGCCTGGATCAGCATGGGATGCTTGCGCTACCCCGCATCGCTTAACGAGCTCATCAAAAAGCGCTTCCCCCAAAGCCGGATGCCGTTTGCGGAGTTCATTCCCGGCGCCGACAACAAACTGCGCTATCCCAAGCCCCTGCGCATTCAGGTCTACAGGAAAATGGACCGGTGGATCCGCGAGCGATATTCCAATGCGAGAGCGTATCTCTGTATGGAGAGTCCGTCGGTGTGGGAAGCGGCCTTGGGTCGGCCATTCACGGCCGACAGCGATATTGCCTGTTTGCTCGACGAGGCCTGTCCGCGGTAACCTCCGGAACTCCGGCAAAAAGCGCCACTGCTGTGCGAAGGGATCAATGCCTTGTCTCTTGCGCCGCGGATTGGCTTACGGGTTTTTTCCTTCGCGTTCAGCGCAAGTCCGCCCTTTGACTTCCACCTTGCCGCATTTTATTGTTTACTGGTTCTTCCATGAAGATTCTGTCCCAACTCCTCCCTTTCCTCAAGCCCTATCGCCGTCGTTTGCTGGTGGCCATGGCCGGGACACTGGTTTTTACGCTTCTCAGCCTGTTGCCGCCCATGATCATGCGCTACCTGATGGACCGCGTGATCAAGCCGGGCAACTGGACACTTTTGCCCCTGGCAGTACTGGCGATCACCTTTGTTCCAGCAGTGTCAGTGGCCATCCATTTTTTTAATACGCTTCTTCTGATGATGACCAGCCGCCGCTTTATCGCCGACATGCGGCTTCATCTCTATCATAAGCTCCTCTATCTCAGCATGCGATTCCATTCCGAGCGGTCCTCGGGCGCCATGGTGGGCCGGCTGATGGAGGATATCAATATGCTGCAAAGGCTGATCACCCATAATACAGTCCACACCGTATTCGACCTGGTTGTCTTTTTGGCGTCGCTGGGCCTGGCCTTTTACATTTCCTGGAAGCTTGGGTTTCTCCTTGTCGGGATCCTGGTGTTGTATGTGTTCGTGTATCGCCGCTTCTCGGCCCGGATCCGCGTGGCCACCCAGTCCTATCGCAACCAGTACGATCTCATCGCCGGCCGGTTGCAGGAAACCATCTCCGGCGTTCGCCAGGTGCGCATCTACAATCGCGAAGAATACGAGACCGAAATCTTTCTCGATCGCCTGTCGCGAAATGTCCAGAAAGCCATTTCCAGCCGCATGAGTTCGGTGGGGCTCAGCACGGCGTGCAATACGATTTCCGGGTATGGGTCCTGTCTGGTCGCAAGTCTTAGCGCCTATTTTGTTCTTCGCGGAGAGATGTCCTATGGCGACCTGATGGCCATGAACTCCTTTTTGTGGATGGCCGTTTCTCCCGCAGTGCGGCTCACAACGATAGCGGCCCAGCTCGAAGAGACCTTTGTATCCGTGAAACGGATTCTGCAGATCCTGGGCGAATCCGTGGACATTCGCTCGACCGAAGGGGCGCCCAACCTCAAATGCAGCCTGGGCCGCGTGGATATTCACGATGTCGATTTTTCCTATGTTCCGAACAAGCCTCTGTATCGAGGACTGAATCTGGAGGTGGAGCCCGGAATGACCGTGGCCCTGGTCGGCCATACGGGGTGCGGCAAAACGACGCTCACGTCTCTTCTCATGCGGCACTGGGATGTTCAAGGCGGCGCGATTCTCGTTGATGGTGTCGATATACGGAACGTGAATTTGCGCAGCCTGCGAAGCGCCTTTGGCGTGGTCCTTCAAAAACCCGTGATCTTCGACTGTACGCTGGCCGAGAACATCGCCTACGGACATCCCCGGGCAAGTCTGGCTTCCATTGAAGAAGCGGCCCGCGTGGCCGAAATTCACGACCTGGCTCTCCGCTTACCGCAGGGGTTCGACACCATGATCGGGACCCAGGGCGTCAAGCTCTCGGTCGGCGAAAAGCAGCGCTTGAGCATTGCGCGGGCGATCCTCAAAGACCCGCGCATTTTGATTATGGATGAGGCCACCTCCGCTCTGGACAGTGAATCCGAGCTGTTGATTCAAAGAGCCCTCGAACGCATTCTTAAAGACCGGACCAGCTTCATTATCGCCCACCGGCTTTCCACCATCACGCGGGCGGATCTGATTGTGGTGATGGATGCCGGCCGCATTGTGGAACAGGGGACCCATGAAGAACTCGTGGCAATACCGGATGGCGTGTATCGCGGCTTGTACGAAGAGCTTTTTTCCGAGGAATCAAGCGAGGACGGCCAATGATCCAGGAGCGCATCAACCGGATCGTCGATCACCTGCTGTCGGACACCGAGGAATACACCGGCAGGGCAAGCCGCGACCTGGGACGGCTCTGGCGCAATCATCTTCGGCCCTATCAGGCAAGGCTTATTCTCGCCTTTTTCGTAGCCATGGCTCTGGGCGGCCTTAATCTTGTTTTTCCCCTCAACAATCGTTTTCTGGTGGACCGGATTCTGGAACTCAACCAAGCTGCAGCGGGCCAATTCGGGCGCATGGAGTTGCTCTGGATTTACGTTCTGGTGGCTGCGGGAACCTGGACGCTTCTCTCCGTGTTTCAGTGGCTCCAGGGATGGCTCATTCTCAACATGGGCGAGCGTCTGGTTTTCGAGCTCCGACGCCAGATCAACAGCAAGCTCCAGGCGCTGCATGTGGGATTTTACGAGCGTACGCCCGTGGGCCGAATTATGGTGCGAATCCTGGACGATGTCGATGTGATTCGCGACTGGGTCACCAACCAATTGGTGGCGCTCATTGCCGATCTTACGCGTCTTATTCTTGCCGCGGCCATGGCCTGCTATCTCGATTGGAGGCTGAGTTTTCTGCTGATCGTTTCACTGCCGTTTTATGCAGCCGCCTTTTATCGCATGCGGCCCATTGTGAAGCGGCTGCACATCGGATTTCGGCGGCTTAATTCGCGCATGTATGCGCGAGCCTCGGAACGCATCAGCGGCATTCATGTGGTGAAATCGTTTGCGCGGGAACGGGCCGAGCACATCAGCTTTGCCCGCATGGTTTTCGATTCAGTGCGCATTGGAAACCGAATGAGCTACTACAATCACCTGCTTACCTGTATTGCGGGCCTCATTTCAGCCGTCACGACCGGGGCCATCGTCTATTTCACGGGTCTCGAGGTCAAAGCCGGGGTTCTCACCATCGGCACCCTTGTCGCTTTCTACCAGATCCTGCCGCGCCTTTTTGATCCGGTGAACCATCTTGCCTCGATGGCCACGCAGTTTCAGGGATTTTTGGTAGTGGTGCGCCGCGTCTTTGCGCTGCTCGACGAAGAGGTGCAGGTTGGGCCGGGCGCCATTAAGCTGACAGGCATGCGGGGCAAAATCCATTTTGACGATGTGACCTTCGCGTATTCGGGACAGCCGCGGCCGGCCCTGGATGCTCTGAAGCTGCGCATCCAGCCCGGCGAGAAAATCGCGATCATGGGTCCCTCGGGCTCCGGCAAAAGTACCCTGTTCTGGCTTCTGTTGCGTTTCTATGACCCGCAGTCCGGGGCCATCCACGTGGGCGGGGTCAACCTCGCCGATACCGACATCGATTCGCTGCGCAGCCATGTCTGCCTTGTGCCGCAGGAGCCCGAGATTTTCTCGGGTACCGTGGCGGATAACATTGCCTATGGCCGGCTCGATGCGACACCCAGCCAAATCATGAAAGCCGCGGAACAGGCCGAACTGCACGACTTCATCATGGATCTTCCGGTCAAATACGAGACCGAAGTTGGGGAGCGGGGTGCCGTGCTCTCGGGCGGCCAGAAACAGCGGCTGGCCCTGGCCACGGCGCTCCTTACCGACCCCGAGGTCCTTCTGCTGGACGATACCACAAGCGCCTTGGATGCGGAAACGGAGAACAAAATCAGGGCCACGCTCAACAAAGTCCTTCAGGGGAGAACGAGCCTGATTATCACCCAGAGAATCTCCACCGCCAAGGATTGCGACCGAATCGTTGTGCTGGAAAAAGGTCGGATCTCCCAGATGGGTACGCACGACGAGTTGATGCAGGCCGAGGGGTTTTACAGACGCATTTGCCAGCGGCAGGAGTGGTTTCAATGAATCGTGAGTATCCGACGGTCAGAGAAGAACGTCCAAACGTCAAAAACGTGCAACGCCAAGCAGACCGTTCGTAATATCCCCCAAGGCAAAGAGTATTTTATTTTCCTGCCGCTAGCGAGGACAACCAGTATGCTATTATTCAAGAACAAGAATTTCCATCGCGAAAAGCTGATGAAGGCAATTGCCCAGCAGTTGCCCGGGGACGAAGAGCTGCGCCAGGAGCTGAATTCACTCTTAACTCTGGGGCAGAGAGAGGAAGTTTCCAGGGCGCTGGACGATGCGCAGGCGGCCTTGTCCAAAGCCACGCGAAGCGACATCACCGGAATCAAGCTGATGGAAGTGGGCCGGTGCCCCAAGTGCCAAAGCCGGATCGAGGACCTCCTCTATACCACAGTCTGCGCTTCCTGCGGCTGGTTTCGCCGTGTGGTTCCGGAGTCGGGCCGCTGCATTGTCCATCTCGATTCGGGCGACAAGGTCCTCTGCGATCGTGCTTTCGACGTTCAGGGCAGCCAGGTGCTTTGCGTAACGGATGGCGTTGTTGTTTCTCAGGTGAGCCGGCGCTTTCTCCGCCGCATTGATTACGTCTGGGAGGGAGATGAACTGGCCAAGGCCAAAGAGACGGTGAAAAAGAAGAAAGAAGGAATTTGCTCGTGGTGTGACAAAAGCCTGGCCCAGACCGAAGGCGAAGCCGTGGAAACGTTCGTTGCTTTTGGCGCCCTGCAGGATCACTATCTGTTCTGCTCGACCAAGTGCCGCGAATCGTTTGCCCGCCAATATCCTTCGCGGGTCCACCGGAACTGCTACGAGACGGACTGCAACGATTGTGACAAGTGTATCAAGCGATACGACACAAAGCATTTCTCCCGCGAACTATAGAACCATCGATTGCTGTCTTGTCGACAAATGGCTTTATATTCGTTTCGCCCCAGCCTAACGAAGCCCTCTGCCTCTCAGGCACCCGAAAGCTGAGCCTTACGTATTGCCGGCGCGCGCCGCCGAGGGTGGCTTGCCGTGAAAATGCCGGAATGCACGCGAGAAATGATAGGGGGTTCTTGAAGCCCTGATCGACATTAGAAACCAGCGGGCTCAGCGACCGTGGCTATGACACATCGTTCAATTGAAGGATCCGTAGCCCCGGTTTCCCGGCGTCGGCCGCCAAGGGCCTTTCGAGACTATCCTGTTTTTGGCAGGCGCAAGCACGATTCATGGACATCAATTAGCGTTCTCCCTATCCCGCCGCGCAAGCCCGTTTGCAAAAAAGGATGTGTTACATGAAGTCCAGAGTATTGTCGAGGCGAGGCGCCAGATCTATTTTCTTAATGCATTCCGCGAAACAAGGTGGAAAATGGAGGACCAGATGGAACTGCGGACACGAATTTCATTGAATGGGCAATGGCAGGTAAAGCAAAAGAACGGCAAAATTGCAATTACCGCTAATGTCCCTGGAGTGGTTCACCACGATCTGATCCGGCTGAAACTGGTGGACGATCCATTTTTCCGAACCAACGAACTGGACCAGCGGTGGGTAGGCGAATCCACCTGGCAATACCGGCGCGGCTTCAAACTCAGTTCGGAAGAGATGGGACGCAAGGCCATTGTCCTCAATTGCGAAGGTCTCGACACTCTTGCCGATGTTTATCTGAACGGCAAAAAGATCGGATCCAGTGACAACATGTTTCTCCGCCGGCGTTTTCCGGTTGGAAAACTGGTCCGAAAAGATGAGAACGAGATTTGCATTGTGTTCCATCCTGCGCGGCCCGAAATGGATCGCAGGGCGAAGGCGTATTCTCATTGGGTCATGTCGCCATTGCTCCAAGGTAAAGTCGATGCGGCAAACCGAAATTTCGTACGCAAGTCCGGAACGCACGGCGGCTGGGACTGGGGCCCCTGTTTTATGACGCAGGGCATTTACCGCGACATCAATCTCGAAGTGCGAAATGGCCCCAAGATTCTCTATGTCACGCACCAGCAGGAGCACGGTTCCGGATCCGTGCTTGTCCGGGTTCGCGGCATAATCGATTCTCCCGAAGCCATCTCGGCCCGGTTCTTGGTCCGGCTTGGTGATCAGGCTTACTCCCGCAAGGTCCGGCTCGCTAAAGGCGAGAACCAAATCCGCGAAACGATTCTTGTGAAAAAACCAAGGCTGTGGTGGCCCAACGGTTATGGGAGGCAGGAACTTTATCCTTTACGCGTGGAGGTGTCTGCGGCGGGCGAAACAGATTGCATGGAGCAGGAGATTGGGCTTCGAAAAATCGAGGTGGTGACAAAACCGGACAAGGACGGTGAAAGTTTCTTCTTTCGCGTCAATGGCCTGCCGGTCTTTGCCAAGGGCGCCAACTGGATCCCAAGCGACAGCTTCGATAGCCGGCTCACGGACGAACAGATCGAATGGGAACTGTCATCGGCGGCGCGTGCGCATCATAATATCATTCGTGTCTGGGGCGGTGGCCTCTACGAACGCGAAAGTTTCTACCGTGCCTGCGACCGGTTGGGCATTATGGTCTGGCAGGATTTCATGTTCGCCTGCTCGCTGTATCCCACGAACCCCGAGTTTCTGGCCAGTGTCGGCGAGGAAGCGCGCCATCAAATCCGTCGAATCATGCACCACCCCAGCATTGCCCTGTGGTGCGGCAACAACGAAAACGAGCAGGCCCTGGATTGGGCCAAGGGCGGAAAAGCGTCCAACGACCGACTGTTCGCCGCGGAATACGATCAGCTTTATATTCAGACGCTGCTCCCGATTGTCGAGCAGGAAGATCCAGGCCGGCGATTCTGGCCCTCGTCGCCGTCCAACGGAATTCGCAGGTACGGCGACCCCAACGATATGGGTCGGGGCGATATGCATTACTGGGAGGTTTGGCATGGCAACAAGCCCTTTTCGGCGTACCTCGAAACGCAACCCCGGTTCTCTTCCGAGTTTGGTTTCCAGTCATTTGCCTCGCCCGAGACAATGAATGCGGTTACGGCTCCGGAGGACCGAAATATTACCTCTCCCGTCTTCGAGTTTCACCAGCGGTCCGGGACCGGCAATCAGCGCATATTGAGCCATGTTGCGCGGCAGTTCCGGATTCCAAACGGCTATGAAAACATGCTCTACCTGTCGCAGGCCCTTCAGGCACTCTCGATTAAAACGGCCTGCGAACATTGGCGGCGCATTAAGCCCCACAACATGGGAACCATGGTCTGGCAGCTCAACGACATCTGGCCCGTGGCTTCGTGGTCGTCGCTTGAGTATGACGGCCGTTGGAAGATGCTGCACTATGCCCAAAAGAAGTTCTATGCGCCTCTTCTGGTATCAGCTTTGGAGGAAAAGGGCAAGGTGGAAGTTTGGGGAACCAGCGACATCAACGAGAAGCTGGCCGGCCGCTTGGAAATGACTCTGTGTGATTTTACGGGCAAAATGCTCTGGCGCAAGAATAAGAATGTGAGGCTCGGCCGTCTTGAAAGCCGACGCCTGGATTCAATTTCCGTCGGGACTCTCTGTCCAAAATCCTCGGACGGCAATCAACGGGTTCTGCGTATCCGGCTCTTTTGCGGAAAACACAAGTCCGAGAACACGCATGTTTTCACCCCCTTCAAAGCGCTGGACTTGCGCAAGCCTGCCATCAAAACGCGATTGGGCAAAGATCGTGCGGGCCGAATCGTTCTTGAGCTTTCGACCGACACGTTTGCGCCTTATGTCTGGATCCGCCATGGAAATCTTCATGGCACATGGACGGACAACGGTATGCATCTGTTCCCACGCGAGAAGGTCCGGCTAACGTTTACGCCGCGCGGCGAAACGCCGGCATTGGAGCGGATGCGCAAGGTGATGATCTTGCATGACCTGTATCGGGCAGGGATGTAGGGCGAAAGCGGCAGGAGAAGAACTGGACGGGATTACAGGATAAGAAGGATGGAATGCTGGGCATTGCGGAAAAGGATCAAGGAGATCATCCTGTAATCTGTCGATTGTCCTAGCCCAAGTTCGACAGTTCGAGTGAAAAAAGGCTGATATTGGCAAGATTTCGC